>NZ_LMCU01000001.1:0-337574 GCF_001424905.1 Leifsonia sp. Root112D2 | reverse complement strand
CCTCAGGATCCATAGGGTCGGCCAGGCGACGCGAGACGAGATCCCGCGCGAGAGCGTACATGTGCTCACTGGTCTCGTTTACGGTGGCGAGGTCGCGCTCACGCCAGGCCGTGACCCACTTGAACGAAGTTGCGGCGAGGTCGGGCGCCACCTCTGGATCGAGATTCAGCCACTCCGTGGTCAGCCAGGCAGGAAACATGACGCCGAAATCCTGCGCGATGTCGCCGCCGCCGGCATCCAGCATCGGTGAGAGGCATTCGCGGGCGTGCTCGCGCAGCACGGGCTCCAGCCGGTCGAGCCGTCGCTTCTGCAGCGTCTTGTCGAGAGCGCGCCGAAAGGGTGTGTGTGCAGGCGCGTCGTAGTTCAGTGGCGGGCGTCGCAGTCCGCGCGGATCGCTGGGAACCACGGCGCGAACCGACGAGATGAACGTCTTCGAATCGGAAGCCGCGTTCTTGACATCCTCGTATCGCGTGAGCGCCCAATAGCCGTTGTATGCATCGGTATGTGCGAGCGGCATCGTCTCGCGAAGGCGCGCGAACTCCCGGCGCACGATTTCGGGATCGTCGGAACCGAGCGGATCGAAATCCGATGGCACGGTCTTCTCTGGGGCAATCATCGTCGACTCCGCTCAACTCCGGTGTATTTGCGCACCTTCAACATACATCGGAAAACTGATTTATCTCCAAATTAATGCCGCTTATTCAGAACGAAGGAATTAGACGGCACAATGGGCCTCATGAATGAATTGCCGTTGCCGCTGCCTCGTTCGCAGGCCGGACCGAATCCTCAGCACCTTCTTGTGACGATCTTCGGCGACTACTGGTCAGGCAATTCCGTGCCGATCCCCTCCGCCGGACTGGTGCGCATGCTGGGCGAGTTGGGCATCAGCGCCGCGAGCGCGCGGTCCGCGGTGCTGCGTCTGAGATCGCGCGGGGTGCTCATCGCCACCAAGAGCGGACGAAACACGCTGTACCGGCTCAGCGAATCCGTAGAGCGGGTGGGGTACCGCAACTTTTCCAACCAGTTCTCTTTCGCTTCGGAGAAATTGAGCAATTGGGACGGGCGCTGGAGGGTCGTCTGTTTCACGATCTCCGAGGAGCGCCGTCAGGTGCGCAGCGCGCTGCGATCCACCCTGCGTTCTCATGGCTTTGCCGCCGTGCAGGACGGGGTCTGGTTCTCCGCCTATCAGTTCACGCCCGCGCTCCTGAGCGCGCTCGAAGAGTTCCAGGAGCCGTCGGTCATAGCGCTGGATGCCGACCTCGCATACCCGTCTGCGCTCGGATCCCGTGTTCAGTCCGCACAAAGCGATCTCTCGGGCCTCGGCGAGGCGTATCGCTCGTTTCTCGACACGTACACCCCGATGCTGGATGCCGCTCGAAGCTCGACCGTCTCGCCGGCCGAAGCGTTCATCACACGCACCACGATGATGGACGAATGGCGGGGGCTCTACCGGCGGGACCCGCGCATGCCCATGCAGCTGCTGCCCGAGGACTGGCCGCTTGAGCACGCCGGGCGAGTGTTCACGGAGCTCTACGACCGGCTCGGCCCCATCGCCGAACTGAGGGCGCGGGATCTGCTTGCCGAATTCGACCTCGAGACGGATGCGTTGCCGCGCGTATATGACTCGCGCAGTGCTCGAACTCGAAGCGCGGAACCGACTCGCGCAAAAATATAGTGCACTATTTGTGTGCAACTGTTGCATTGCTGCCGTCTATTGAGGCAGACTCTGCTCTACCCCTAGCATCACCTCAATTGCTTCAGACCCAAGGATGTGTCGCATGAGAAAAGTGTTCCCTGTAACTGCGGTCGTTATCGCAGGAGCCCTCGCCCTTTCCGGATGCACCGCTGCATCCGCACCATCGCCCAGCTCCTCGGCGGCGAAGCCGAAGATGCTCACCCAGCTTCCCGCGGCAACCTCAGAGCTCGACAACGTCTCGTGGGCGTACTACGCCGTGCTCCCGACCCTCGATCCTGCGCACTCCCAGAGCAGGGAGGCTGGCCTGATCATCGGCAACCTCTGCGACACGGTTCTTCAGGCGGCCCCCGACCTGAGCGTGGGCGACAACCTGACGAAACTGAAGCAGGTCGACGACACGCACTACGTGCTGACCCTGGTGGACGGTGCGAAGTTCTGGGATGGCAAGCCCGTGACGGCAAGCGACGTTGTCTACAGCCTGAGCCGCAACCTCGATCCGGCGGTGGGCAGTGACTTCGCACCGTATTTCGCCAATGTCGCCAGCATCACTGCAACGAACGACACGACCGTCGAGATCACCATGAAGAAGCCCGACATCCTGCTGCTCAAGGCCCTGGGCACCATGGCCGGCGCAGTGATGGAGAAGGCATATTCGGTTGCGGCCGGAAGCAAGCTGGGATCCTTGCAGGGTGACCTCATGTGCTCGGGGCCATTCAGCATCGCCTCGTCTGACCCGTCGTCGAAGATTGTTCTGAAGCGCAACGACAGCTACTGGAACACCAAGCTTCGGGCGCACGCCAAGACCGTCACCATCAACTACCTGCAAGACGGTTCGATCGCCTCGGCCGCCCTGCAGAGCGGCGACGTGCAGGGCATGTACAGTTTTCCCTCTGTCACGATCGACAAACTCAAATCGAGTGGCATGGGAGACGCATACGCCGGGCTGACCAACTCCGTGTTCTCCTTTGTCGTCGGCAAGCTTGACGGCAATCCGCTTGACGATGTTCGTCTGCGCGAGGCCCTTTCGCTGGCCATTGACAGAACCGCTGTCGCCCAGCGTGTTTTCCCGAACGGCGGGGCGCCCGCGACAAGCTTTGTCGGCGCGGCTGCGGCCGAGCAGGTGAAGAGCACCAAGGCCCTCAACGTCACGGCCAGGCTCGATGAGGCCAAGAAGCTCGTCGAGAAGGTCGTCAAAGAAAAGGGTGAACCGCGCCCGATTTCACTGCTATACACCTCGGGCGTCGGCGCGGAGGTGGGCGACATGGCCCTGTATCTGCAGCAGGTCGCCAAGAAGATCGGATTGACGATCAAGCTCGACGATAAGGCTCCGCGCGACTGGGTCGGGGCGGTCATGAGCGCCACCAAGAATCCCACTTTCGACCTGACGTTCAACTACGCAGGCCTGAATATGAACGATCCGTATGTAGCGTTCGCGAACTTCCTGATTCCCAGCTCCACCGCGAACTACTCCGGTTACGACCACAGCAGCATCACGGATCTCGTCGCCGAGGGGCGCGCCACGCTCGACAAGGGGCAGCGGGCCGAGATCGCGGGAAAGATCGAAGCGCGCGCTCTCACCGATCTTCCCGTGATTCCTGTGGCGTATGTTCCCCGACAGGTCTTCGTCAACAGTAAGATCGGCGGCGTTGTGCTCTCCGACGCAACGTTCATGGGCTACCCCTGGGCTGCCGCTCTCGGCGGCAAGTGACGACGGCGAACAACGAGATGGGGGAGGGCGCCCGAGCGTGGTGAGATTCATTGCCGGTCGACTGGCATACACCGTCGGCACCCTCCTCGTTGCGTCCTTCCTGATCTTCGCGGGCATGCAGCTCGCCCCGGGCTCACCGCTGGTGGCACTGAGCGGAGGGCGCGCCCTCACCGCGGAGCAGGCCGCGGCGCTCACCGCCCGGTATCACCTCGATGAACCGTTCTTTGCGCGTTTCTTCTCCTGGTGGGGCGATCTTCTGCATGGGGACCTGGGGCTCTCGATCGTGCAGAATGACACGGTCGCCCACATCATCGGCTCACGCGTGGGAGTCTCGGCAACGCTCGTGATCATGGCCAGCGTGCTGCTGATAGTCGTGGGAGTCTCGCTGGGTCTCCTCGCTGCTTTCGCGCCGGGCTGGGTCGGGCAGAGCATCTCCTGGGCCACGACCATCGCCCTGGCGACCCCGCCGTTCTTCTACGCGATAGTGTTCATCAGCGTGTTCGGCGTCGGTCTGCGCTGGTTTCCGGTGTTCGGTGGCGGCGACCCCGGCCTGGATATGATCTGGCATCTGACACTGCCGGCAATTGCCCTGGCGCTCGCCGACTGCGCGCTCCTGACGCGCATCGTGCGCAACAGCGCCCAGGAAGAGTCTCGCAAGGAGTTCGTCGATACCGCCCGGGCGCGAGGAATGCGAGAGGGAAGCATCATTCGGCGCCACGTTCTTCGCAACTCGCTCGTGCCTGCCGTGACCATCGCCGGGCTGAGCGTTGCGGCCCTGGTCGGAGGAACGGCCGTGATCGAGACGGTCTTCGGCATCCAGGGCATCGGCAGCCTGCTCATCACCTCGGCCGAGAGCAAGGACCTTGCCGTGGTTCAGGTGCTCAGTCTCAGCATCGTGGCGATCTTTCTGCTCACCAGCCTTCTCGTGGATGTGCTCTATCGATACCTCGATCCCCGGATGGCGGCGGTGGTGACCTCATGACGTTCACCTTCCAGCCGGCATCCGTTCGTGGGGGCTCCTTTCGCCATCGTCACGATGTGTTGCTGTACGGATCAGGCGCAGTCATCGTGCTGCTGGTCATCGTGGCGGTGCTCGCGCCATGGATCACCCCATACGATCCGGAGGCGGGCGACATTCTCACGGGCTTCGCGCCGCCCAGCCCCGAGCATTGGTTGGGCACGGACTCCGCGGGACGCGACATGCTCTCCCGCCTCATCGCGGGTTCGCAGTCATCGCTGTTGGGAGCAGCCCTCGTGACGCTGATCGCCGGCGTGCTCGGCTCCGGGCTCGCCGTGGTCATGGCGTGGAAGGGCGGATGGTTCGATTCCGGCATGATGGCGGCGCTCGCCGTGCTCTTCGCATTTCCCGGGGCAATCATGGCGATCCTTGCAGCGACGCTGTTCGGTCCCAGCCTGTGGACGGCCATCGTGACAACGGCCATTCCGATGACGCCGGCTATAGCGCGCGTGGTGCGCAGCGAGACGCTTCGACAGCGCTCGATGCCGTACATCAGCACGGCCTGGCTGCAGGGGCTGTCGGGCTGGCGCGTCAGCACCCGTCACCTGCTACCGAACGTTGCGCCGATCATCGTGGCGCAGCTCGCGACAATCTTCGGTTACGCCATGCTCGGCATAGCCACCCTGTCCTTCCTGGGGCTGGGCATTCGACCGCCCGCAGCGGACTGGGGCGTGATGATCTCCGACGGAAAGGCCTCCGTGCTGCAGGGTCACCCGGCCGAGTCACTCTGGGCGGGAATCATGATCATCATTGCGGTGATGGCCTTCACGGTCTTCGCCGACGCGCTCACCGCACGGTTCGGCAGGCGATCCCAATGAGCCTTCTCGACGTGAACGACCTCACACTCAGGGTGCCGACGCCGCACGGAGACAAGCAGATCCTGAACGGTGTCAGCCTCGAGCTCGACGAGTCTGAGACGCTTGCCCTCGTCGGTGAATCCGGGTCGGGAAAATCAATGACGGCGCGGAGCATCCTGCGATTGTTGCCGCGAGGCTCGACGATCGGTGGGTCCATCACGTTCTCCGGCACCGAGCTCACACGACTCGAGGCACCGGGCATGCGCCAGATCCGGCGCGACAAGATTGGCATGATCTTTCAGGATCCGCGTGCGCACATCGACCCCGTACGCACGGTCGGCGACTTTCTCATCGAGGGGCTTCGGCTGCGCGGCGTCGGCCGGTCCGACGCCCGCAAAGCGGCGCTGGCGGGGCTGGACGCCGTGAGAATTCCGCGTGCGTCGGAACAGCTGAAGGCCTTTCCGCACGAGCTCTCGGGTGGGATGTTGCAGCGGGTGATGATCGCATCCGTCGTTCTTGCGCAGCCTGCGGTCATCCTCGCCGACGAGCCCACCACCGCGCTGGACGTCACCAGTCAGGCGGAGGTGCTCGCCATACTCGATGAGCTTCGGCGAGAATACGGACTTGCCATGGTGCTGATCACCCACGACCTCGATCTTGCGGCAGCGATCTGCCACAGGACAGCCGTCATGTCGGCGGGACGCATCATCGAGCACGGGCTGTCCTCCCAGATTCAGAACGCGCCACGGGAGGAGTACACCCGCAGGCTCGTGCAGGACAGACCCTCCCTTCCGCCCGAGGTGGTGAACCGATGAACGCTGAAAGCGATCACCCCACTGATGACCGCTCGGCCGACGATCTCGTCGTGCGCGCGACCGAGTTGCGCAAGGCCTATCGGGTGCGGGGCAGGGGCAGCCAAACGCTGGCCGTCGACGGCGTGTCATTCACGGTTGGACGTGGGGAATCCCTCGCCATCGTCGGTGAGTCGGGATCGGGCAAGACCACCGTTGCCAACATGGTGATGGGCCTCATTCAGCCGACGTCCGGAACCGTGGAACTCACCGGTCTCGGCTCCACGCCCGGCATTCGGCGCGCCCACGAGCGACGGGTTCGATCGGGGTATATCCAGCTCGTCTTTCAGGACCCCTATCTCTCGCTGGATCCTCGGCAGACCGTGGGCGCCGCCCTCGAGGAGGTTCTCACGCTGCACACCGAGCTGCAGCCCGATGCTCGTGCGGCTCGCGCGAAGGAACTGCTGGATGCGGTGGGCCTGCCCGCCGAGTTTCTCACCGCGTATCCGCGGCCGCTTTCCGGTGGTCAGCGTCAACGGGTTGCGATCGCCCGGGCGCTCGCGGCAGACCCGAGCGTGATTGTGCTCGACGAGGCGGTTTCCGCGCTCGATGTGACGGTACAGGCCCAGGTTTTGCGTCTGCTCGCGCGAATCAGGGCAGAGCGCCAGGTCAGCTTCATCTTTATCTCCCACGATTTGGCGGTGGTGAACGAGATCTCTGATCGCATCCTCGTGATGCACAGGGGAAAGGTCGTCGAATCCGGCGTCACGCAGGAGGTGATGTCGGCGCCCCAGCATCCATATACGAAGTTGCTCATGGCGAGCACCCCGCGCCCGGGGTGGGTGCCTGCCGATGCCGTGCGGCTCCGGCAGGAGTTCGCGGCCGCACTTGGGGAGTCCTGAACCGTGGAGAACCGGATGAATGATGTGGCGGCTCGAGCCGATGTGGGCCTGGCGTGGGGAGTCAAGCAGAGCTTTCTCGCGTATCTGCGCTCGACCGGTGACGCGACGGTCGCGGTCTCTTCAGGCGCGGCCATGACGAGAGATGGCGAGTTCTATTTTCCGCTGGAAAGCACGAACGAATTCGATGCGGCCACGCGGCGGGGGACCATCCGCTTCGGCGGTTCGGTTCAGATCGACGCACACTTCGGGGCGCTGAGCCTTCGGCTCGCCGATCTTTCTCTGGTGATCGAGGAGCAGACTGCATCGCTGCGCGTGAACGATGTGGCCTCTATGGCATCGCCGCGCCCCTTTCGAATTGCCGACGTCGCTGTGGGCGACGCCATAGCCGACGGGTCGGTACTGATGTGGCGCTCGCTCCCCACCGTTCTCGCCGGTGACTCCGTGATGACCTTCGGCGGCGCGTACCCGGCCGGCGAGCCGATGGACCCGCTCACGGTGCGAATCCCGGCACCCTGACCGAGCGCGCGAAAACGACGGAGTTTATGGGTGGTGACGTGCGGATGCGGCCGGAATCGGCGCATCCGCATCGAATCTCCGTCGTTTTGGTCGCTGTGCGGCGCGGGCTGGGTACTCTGTGAACATGACGGATGCGACAGCTGCGGTTGAGGCCGCCAAGAAGGCTTTGGAAGACGCGCAGGCTGCGCTGAAGGCGGCGCAGGACGAGGCGCAGGCGGATGCCGCGGCGCCGGCCGCTGAGCCGGCTGCCGATGCTGCGGCGGCCCCTTCGGCAAGCTCAGGGACCGCAGGCTCAGGAGCCGCAGGCCCGCTCAGCGAGCCCCAAGTGGAGGCCATCAAGGCCGGGTACGCGTTCGACGGACCCGCCCTGGAGATGGGGGCGCTCGTCAACGGTGACCCGCGCGCCGATGTGCAGATACGCATCCCCCTCGGCATGGTGAACCGGCACGGCCTCGTGGCCGGGGCCACCGGCACCGGCAAGACGCGCACGCTGCAGGGCCTGGCCGAGCAACTCGCGGCCCAGGGCGTTCCCGTCTTCGCGGCCGATATCAAGGGCGACCTCTCCGGTGTCGCGAGCCCGGGTGTATCCAGTGACAAGCTGCTGGCCCGCACCAAGGGCATCGGCCAGGACTGGCAGCCGGCCGCCACCGCAACCGAGTACTACAGCCTCGGCGGCGTGGGAAAGGGCGTGCCCATTCGTGCCACCATCGCCGGCTTCGGACCCACCCTGCTCTCGAAGGTGCTCGGGCTCAACGAGACCCAGGAATCGAGCCTCGGTCTGGTGTTCCACTACGCCGACAAGGCGAGCCTGCCCCTGCTCGATCTCGAAGACCTGCGCAGCGTGCTCAACTACCTCACGAGCGACGAGGGCAAGGGCGAACTCGTCAGCCTCGGCGGCCTCTCCAGCGCCACGGTCGGCGTGATCCTGCGCGAGCTGATCACCTTCGCCGATGACGGGGCAGATGTCTTCTTCGGTGAGCCCGAGATCGACACCGCCGAATTCCTCAAGACGACGGCAGACGGCAAGGGCGTCATCAGCCTGCTCGAGGTGCCCGGCGTGCAAAACAAGCCGGCGCTGTTCTCCACCTTTCTCATGTGGCTGCTCGCCGACCTCTTCAACGACCTGCCCGAGGTGGGTGACCTCGACAAGCCCAAGCTCGTGTTCTTCTTCGACGAGGCGCACCTGCTGTTCAAGGATGCATCGAAGGACTTTCTGGCATCCATCACGCAGACGGTGCGGCTGATCCGCTCGAAGGGTGTCGGCATCTTCTTCGTCACGCAGACGCCGAAGGATGTGCCCAGCGACGTGCTCGGGCAGCTGGGGTCACGCGTGCAGCACGCCCTGCGCGCCTTCACCCCCGACGACGCGAAGGCGCTCAAGGCCACGGTTTCCACCTACCCGAACTCGGGCTATGACCTTGCCAGCGTGCTGCAATCGCTGGGCACCGGTGAGGCGGTCGTGACGGTCATGAACGAGAAGGGTGCCCCCAGCCCGGTGGCCTGGACGCGGCTGCGCGCGCCGCAGGGCCTCATGTCGCCGACACCGGATGCTCAGATCGACGCCACCGTCGCCGCGTCGCCGCTGCTGGCGAAGTATGGCACCGCCATCGATCGTGACTCCGCTCGCGAGATGCTCGGCCGCAAGATGGCCGCGGCCACCGAGACGGCGAAGGCGGAGCAGGCGGCCGCGGCTCAGGCGGATGCCGCAGCGGCCGAGGCCAAGGCGCAGCAGAAGGCGTCACGCCCCACGCACGGCTCGGCGCCGTCGGGCGGGGCCGGCGACGTGATTGCCGGGGTGCTGAAGTCGCCGCTCACCAAGACGATCATCAGCGGAGTGGTGGCAGGCATCTTCGGTACCCGCCGCCGCCGGTAGCGCCCACCCGGCGGGTTACGCGAGCAGGCGCTCGGCGGCGCGGCCCACCTCGAGTGTGTGCCCGGGGTCGACGCCGTCCTGGATGCGCCAGATCGAACTCAGCGCGCTCCACGCGATGCACCAGCGCAGCATCCGCTCGCGTTCGATGCCAGCGGTCTCGCCGATCACGCGCACGCGGCGCTCGAGGCGACCGGGGGCGAGCGCGCTTGCGGCATCCGGATTGCAGAGCATATTGGCGTAGTCGAATGCGCGGTCGCCGATGAGCGCCTTCGGGTCGATGGCGCGCCATTCGCCGCCCGGCTGCCCAGTCTCGGCGCCGCCGAAATCGAGCACGTTGTCGTGATGCAGATCGCCGTGCAACACCACCTGCTCGGTCTGCGCCGTCAGCAACTCGCGCGCTATCGTGCGCGCCCGGTCGATGAACGGGTCTGCACCCGCGGGGCCGTCGAGCAGCGCGCGAAACCAGACGGTCAACGGGGTGAGCCCCGCCGGCGGTTCGTCCGTGATGCCGTGCAGCCTCCCGGCCGCCTCGCACAGGATGCGCATGCCCGCGGCATCGGCATCGTCGCTCGCGCGGGCCATCTCAGCCAGCGAGCGGATGCCGGTGGCCCGCTCCAGCAGAATCGCCTCGCCCTTGTGCTCGAAGACGCGCGCGGCACCGCGCCCGGCCCACCACACCATGAGCCGCCCGCCGGCCGTCTCCTCGGCCTCTGTCGCGATCTTCAGCATGGCCGCGGCGCCACGATAACGCACGGGTGCGAGCACGCTGCTCGGGGTCGCGAAGAGGTCGCCGTCGGGCTCGAGCGCCCACCGGCGCAGATAGCGGGCGACGTCAGCGGTGGGCACGAAGCCAGTATGCACGAGCCCGCTGCACCAGGCGGGTGTGCATGAAGTCCGGGTGCGGGAGGCCGGCGTGCACCATGATGGAACGATGACGACGCGCATCCGCCCCTACCGTGCGAGCGACCGCGACGACGTCTACGAGGTGTGCCTGCGCACGGGGGCGGCGGGCACGGATGCGACGGGTCTCTATTCGAGCGACGAGCTCATTGCCGATGTCTTCGCCGGCCCTTATCTCGCGCTGGAGCCGGAACTCGCGTTCATGGTCGACGTGGGTGACCGCGTGGCCGGGTACGTCATCGGGGTGGCCGACACGCGTCGATTCGTGGACGCGTACCGGGCCGAGTGGCTTCCGGTCTTCGCCGCCCGGTACCCGCGTCAGGCGCCGAGGCCGGGGGAGCAGTGGCTGGTCGATGCCGGCTACGAGCCCGAGCGGATGATCTTCGCCGGTCTAGACGAGTACCCCGCTCATCTGCACATCGACCTGCTGCCCGAACTGCAGGGGCAGGGGCTGGGCCGCACCCTGATTCGCACGCTGCTCGAGGCACTGCGCGAGCGTGGAGTGCCGGCGCTGCATCTCGGACTGGCGGCAGAGAACACCGCGGCGCGCGCTTTCTACGATCGCGTGGGCTTTCACGAGTTGCGCTCGAGCACGCCCGAGAGCCCGGTGCTCGGCATTGCAACGGATGCTGCGGTGTAGCAGCGAGACTGGCTGGGCCACCGAAGCCGGCGTCGCCGAAGCCGACCTGGCTCAGGCGAGAGTGCTCCCACCGGGGGCGTCTCTTCCACCGAGGCGCGGTCGGCGTTCGAACCAGTACAGCAATCCGGGGGAGGAACGGCGCAACTCGGACATGGTCATCGCTTCCGGCGGAACCGTCACGGGGCGATCGAGCGCGTCGATCACCGTCTCCATGCTCTCGCGTGACCAGAACTGGCCGCGCATGCGCAGCATCCGTTTGCCGTTCTCATCGCAAACGAAGAGTTGCGGGTTCGTGTCGAGCGCATTGCTTTCGTAGAGGTCCAGCAGGATCACGGTGCCGACCTCGGCCGACTCCACGGTGCGAACGCGGCCGAAGAAGCCTCGTTCGGTCACGCTGCGGGGGCCGACCTTGATGAGGGTATCGAAGAAGGCGATAAGACCGAGCAGGGTGGCGAGCACCACGAGGCAGTGCACGATGAGCACGATCGGCCACGGCCCCGAGGGGATGGTCAGCCAGTAGACCACGGCGAAGACCGGGGTGGTGAGCGCAAAAATTGCCAGGACTCCCCGTGAAAAAAGGTGGCGGTGCGGGCGCAGCACCTCAGCCGTCACCAGCGCGACATCCCTTGTCGTCATTCATCCCCCACGGCCGTTTCCCCACTTAGTCTGACGTGCTAGTCTGTCGCGTTCTGCGCCCGGCCGGTAGCGGCATTTTGGGGGACACGGGTTCGCGGTTTCACAGAAGCGCGGCCCCGTTCGCAACCGCCTGATCGACGGCTGGTTCTGGACAGCGCCAATTCTACCCGGCGCGCCGTCGTCGCTTCAGTCGTTCAGCCGAGCGCGCTGAGGTAGCGCGATACGTCCGAAATGTCGCCGGCGTCTGAGATGAGTCCGACGTAGCCGTCGGGGCGGATCAGTACGAGAGTGCTGTCGGATGCGCCGTAGGCGCTGGCGAGATAGCCTTCGGTGTCGATGATGTCATCGGGACCCGTCAGGTGGCTGACGACACGGAGCGTTCTGAATTCGACCAGGGGTGCGTCGAGCGGAGAGGCCTCGAGCGCGGGGGCGTTGCCGAAGGCCAGTAGCGTGAAGAGCCCGCCGCGCGTGAGCTCGAAGAGCCGGCGCTCGCCGTGCGGTGTCGTAAGACCTGTCGCATCCGGGGCGCGATCACCCGCGCGCAGCGAGGCGGTGTCGTCGCGGTCGTCACGCGCCAGAACGGAGCCTCGATAGCCGACATTGAGCTGTATCGTGCTCGCGTCGCGGCGGGTGGAGATGCCCTTCTGCTGCATCGCCTGGGTGAGTCGTGCGTTGGAGAGTTCGAGCACTCCGGATGCGACGGGGCGCCGCTCCGCGCCGTAGCTGTCGAGCAGCGTCGGCGAGGCCGTGCCATTCGCGACGGCTGCGAGCTTCCAGCCGAGATTGTGCGCGTCTTGAATGCCCGTGTTCATGCCCTGGCCGCCAGCGGGCGAGTGGATGTGTGCCGCGTCGCCAGCGAGGAAGACGCGACCCTCGCGGTAGCGGTCGACGAGGCGGATGTTGGCGCGCCACAACGTCGACCATTCCGGTTCGTGCAGTCGGATGTCCGTGCGACCGCTGCGTTGGTTCAGTATCGCCTGCATGTTCTCGAGGCTGAGTTCGGCATTCTGCCCCGCTGTGATGCTGGCCTGAAACTGGAAGACGTCGGTCGAGGGCAGCGGGGCGAGGCTGGCGGAGCCATCATGATGCCGCCACATGTGCCAGGCGTCACGATCGAGGCCGTCGACCTCGACGTCGGCGACGAGCATCCGCACCTCGTCGAGGGTCTCGCCCTCGAAGGTGATGCCCGACTGCTTGCGCACGATGCTGTGGCCGCCGTCGCTGCCGACCAGCCAGCGAGCGGTGATGGTTTCAGCCGTGCCGTTTGCGATGACGTACGCCGTGACCGCCTCGTCAGATTGCTCGAAGCGTTCGAGGGCGGTGCCGAATTCGACTGCACCCCCCAGCTCTGCCAATCGCAGGCGCAAGGTCTCTTCGATGCGCCATTCCGGTGTGATCAGGCTCGCCGTATACGGAATGTCGGGGCGGTTGCTCAAGGCCTCGGGTGCGCCGCCGCCCAGGGTCACCTGGCCGTCGGGATCGGTCGAGCGAATCGGCATGGCCATGCGGCCGTTGGCCAGAACGCGATCGACGATGCCGAGATCCTCGAACACCTCGAGGGTGCGCGGCTGGATGCCCTTGCCGCGTGAGCCGCGCTGTGGGCCGGGGGAGGCCTCGATGAGTCGGAACGAGACGTCGCGGCGAGCGAGCTCGTAGGCCAGCGTCAGCCCGGTCGGACCGGCACCCACGATCAGAACCGTCGGCGCGCTCTGCGGCTGTGTTTGTTCTGTTGTCGCGGTCATGGACCCATCTCCATTTCAAGAAAGGAATTACTTTCTTGTAACAGTAGACCTGGTTGCTAAGAAAGGCAAACCTTTCTAAGCTGTGATGGTGATGAACGCAGCTCCCGAACCCGCTCGCCGACGCCGACACGGCGAGCAACTCGAGTCCGCGCTGCTCGATGCGGGGTGGAATGAGCTGGTGGAGGTGGGATACGCCCGCCTCACCATGGCATCCATCGCCGTGCGTGCGCGTACCAGTGAGGCCGTGCTCTACCGCCGCTGGGCCAATAAGGATCGGCTCGTGCTTGCCGCTATCGAGCATTACCGCGCAGCCAACCCGGTGATGCTGCCCGACACCGGTGCGCTGCGCGACGATCTGCTTGCCCAGCTGAGGGCCGTGAGCGAGGCTCTCTCCGGCTTCTTTGCGATAGCCGCAGCCGCCGCCTTCTCCGGACTGCTGGCCGACACCGGCCTCACTCCCGCCGAGGCTCGCGACACGGTTCTGGGTGAGCAGCGGTTTGTGCCGGTGCGCCCGCTCTACCAGCGCGCGCACGACCGCGGCGAAATCGACCTCAAGCGCATTCCCGCCGCGGTGCTCGCCATGCCGTTCGACCTGGTGCGACACGACATGTTCATGGATCTCAGACCTCTGAAGCCCGCGCGCATCCAGTCGATCGTCGACGACCTCTTTCTGCCCTTGGTACAGGCTTATCAAGCGAGACACGGGCTACCCTAGGCGCATGTGCCGCAACATCCGGGTTCTCCACAATTTCGAGCCGCCGACCACCGACGACGAGGTGCGCGAAGCCGCGCTGCAGTTCGTTCGCAAGGTCAGCGGATCGACGCATCCATCGCGTGCGAACACCGCCGCGTTTGACCAGGCGATCGACGAGATTGCGCATGCCACACGTCTGCTGCTCGACGGCTTGGTCACCAACGCCCCGCCCAAGAGCCGTGAAGCCGAAGCGCTGAAAGGCCGCGCCCGCCACGAGAAGCGAATGGAGCGCGAGGTCCGCATCCGCACGGCGACGGCCTGAGTCAGAGATTCCGCTGGCGCGTGAGGTACGCGATCTCGGCCGTGTTGGCCGTCAGACCGATCGCGGCGTCAAAGGCGTCGCGGGATGCCGTGATGCGGCCGAGCCTGCGCAACAGGCTCGCGCGCGCGGCGTGGAAGGCGTGGTATCCCGACAGCTCGGATGCGAGGTCGTCGATGAGCGCGAGCCCCGCCTGCGGCCCGTCGCGCTCGGCGACCGCGACCGCGCGGTTGAGCCGCACGATCGGTGAGCCGTCGAGCCTCACCAGCTGGTCGTAGAGCGCGACGATCTGCGCCCAGTCGGGCGCATCCCCGTCGGTGTGCACGGCGTTGATGGCTGCAAGCACCTGGTAGCGACCGGGGGCCAGCCCGGATGCCAGCCGCTCACGAACCAGCGCATGCCCCTCGGAGCTCAGCGCGGCATCCCACTGGCCTCTGTCCTGCTCGGCGAGAGTGACCAGCTCGCCCGCCGCTGACACCCGGGCCGACCGCCGCGCGTCGGTGAGCAGCATCAGCGCCAGCATCCCGGTCGTCTCGCCGTCGGCGGGCAGCAGCTGGTGCAGCAGCCGTGCCAGCCGGATCGCCTCGCCGGTGAGTTCCTCACGCACCGGCTCGGTGTCGGGGCCAGACGCGAGATACCCCTCGTTGAAGATCAGGAACAGCACCGCCAGCACCCCCGATACCCGGCCGGGCAGATCGTCGGCGGTGGGCAGGCGGTATGGGATGCGGGCGGCGGCGATCTTGGCCTTGGCTCGGGTGATGCGGGCGCCCATCGTGGTGTCGTGAACGAGGAAGGCGCGAGCAATCTCGGGTACCTCCAGCCCTCCGACCATGCGCAGGGTGAGCGCGACGCGCGCCTCCATCGCGAGCGCCGGATGGCAGCAGGTGAAGATCAGGCGCAGCCGGTCGTCGTCGATCGCACCGAGCGGTTCGGTCTCTGTGTCGTACACGAGCATCGCCTCCCGGTGTTTCGCGTCCCGGCCGCTTTCACGCCGAATCCTGTCGATCGCCTTACGGGTCGCCGTCGTGGTGAGCCAGGCGCCGGGGTTCGGCGGGATGCCATCCGTCGGCCAGCGCGCGGCGGCGGTCGCGAAGGCTTCCGCGGCCGCGTCTTCCGCGGTGTCGAAGTTTCCGAACCGCTTGGTGAGCGTCGCCACGACCCGCGCCCACTCGTCTCGGTGGGCGCGGCTGAGGGCGTTGCCGGCGTCGATCAGGATGTCGGCTCCGCCAGCAGGGGCCGCACCTCGAGCCGGCGATTGCACGCCTTCGAGCCTTCGGCCATCAGCTTCAGGGCAACGTCGAGGTCGGGCGCCTCGATGATCCAGAGGCCGGCGGCCCACTCCTTGGCCTCCACGAACGGGCCGTCGGTGAAGATCGGCTCCCCGTGTCGGCCGTCGATGACCGTCGAGACGGTCGGGTCGGCCAGGCCGCCGGCGAACACCCAGTGGCCGCCGGCGCGGAGCTTGTCGTTGAAGGCGTCGATCGCGACCGCCTCCTCGGCGGTGCCCGAGTTGCTGCGGCTGTCGATGACGTTGATCAGATACTGCATGGTTACATCTTCTCTCTCGGCTGCGGCCCGACGCCTTCGGGAATCTCGCCGTGCACGTGCGGGGCGTACACCAGCTTCACCGTACGGCCGTCGAGCACCGTCGACTCGATGAGATCCAGGTCGAACTCCGCACCATCCTGCAGCAGCGAGGCGTAGCCGCTCTTGCCCGTGATCGCGGGAAAGACCATTACCTCGAGCCGGTCGACGAGGCCCGCGGCAAGCAGCGCGCGGTTGAGCGAGATGCTGCCGTGCGACCGCATCGGCACGTCGGTGGTGCGCTTGAGGCGCTCCATTGCCGTCACGGCATCCTCGGCGATCACCGTCGAGTTCTGCCAGCCGGGTGCATCCGCGTCGAGCGTGCTGGAGAACACGATCTTCGGCAGCGCGTTCAAACTGTCGTAATAGGGCTCGTCGAACATGGTGACGAATTTGCTGAACTGACGGAAGGTCGTCGCGCCGAATACCAGCACCTGATCCTGACGGAAGGTCTGCACCCGGTCATCGATCAGCTCCGGTCCCTCCTTGCCCCAGTATCCTGGCCAGCCTTCGGCCGAGCCGTAGCCATCGAGGCTGCTGAAGAAATCGACGGTCAATGTTGTGCTCATGGTCGTGCTCCTTTGCTCATACCGGTACCACGAACGGCAGCGACGCGATTCGACAGTCGTCCCGAACTTCTTTTTGATCGCCCGCGATCGTCATCCATTGGCAGGAGGTGAAACCCAGGAACGTAGTATCAGGAGCAGCGTTGTCGAGACCGTTTTTCCTGATGCAGGAGCGGGCGACGTGTTCAACGAGAATGCGCTGGATCCGTCAACGCGCCAGCCTGCCGCCCGAAGCGGCTACGAGCAGGGCAGGACTCTCGCCGAGCGTCTGTCGGTGTTCTGGCGCTGACGCGTGGTGCCGATGGGGCGCGCACGACCTCCTGGAGTCACACCTGGTTGGTGCGATAGTTCTCGCGGGCGAATGAGGAGTACGGAGCGGGATACACCGTCGCGCGGATCTCGACCTGCCGATGCGCTTCGACGACGGGCTTCGTCGAGTTCGGATGCTCGCCCCAGACCACGGTGACCTCGGTGCCCGGCTCGGCGTGTTCGGCGTCGACACTGGCGAGGGAGGCGAAGACCTGCTCGCCGGTGATGTAGCCGGCGTCGTGCGAGATGCCGACGTCCTCGCCGCCGGAGAGAACACGGTCCACCTGGTACACGCCGTAGCGAGCCTTGGGAAAATCGATGTACTTCGCGGGCAGGCCCGGCTCGAGGAGCGTGCGCTGCGCCGCGTCGACGTCGTCGGCGTTCCACACGAGGGTCACCTTGGTGCGACGGCGGGCGGATGCGTGCCGCTCGAGCGCCGCACGCCCGATGAAGTCGTGGTCGAAGGAGATGTTGCGGTCGTAACCGAGATCGTAGGGCGTGAGGTAGTAGTCCTCGATGTTGTCTGAGGTGAAGCTGCCGGCCAACGACCCCGCGCGGCCCGCGGGCAGCCACTCCAGGTACTCGTCGGTGCCTTCACCGCTGAAGATTGCGGGCAGGGGTGACGGTACCCAGGCCGATTCGAGGTTGGCTGAGGAGTATGCCTTGGAGCCGACAAGCACGAGGTCGAACTCCTCGCCGGCGGAGATGATCGCCGACCGCACGCTCTCGCCATCCTTCCACGGTCCGAACAGTTCGAAGCCCGGCTGCCCTGCCATGCCATGCCGCAGCGAGCGAACCTCGATGCCGTCGATGGTGAAGCTGGCCATGTGAAAAAATTTCGTCGGGGGAACCGGAGCCCCCGTGACCTTCTCCATCAGGGCGAGCGCGTTCGGCCCCTGCAGCTCATAGCGGTAGAGCTTCGGATTCTCGCCCGGCTGCCGCATGAGCGAGTTCGCATCGCGCTCGAAGGTCACGTCGTAGTCGCCGCTCTCGCCGATGAACTGCACCCAGTCGAGCACCATGAACCAGCCGACCAGATCGAAGGAATTCTCGGCAAGGTTGAAGAGGATCGCATCGCCGATGAGGTAACCCTCGTGATTGACGGCGACGAACTGCTTGGCGTTGTCCACCCGAAAGTTCGCGAAGCTGTTGACCCCGGTGTCCGACAGCAGTCTCAGCGCATCAGGCCCGGAGATGAACAGGTCGGTCATGTGGTGCGACTGGTCGAGCAGGGCAACGGAATCACGCCACGCGAGTTGCTCGGAGCGCCAGTTGCTGAACTCCGGCGTCACCGGAAAGATGGTGGGCCGCGCCTGCGAGTTGCGCAGCAACTCCACGGGGCTTCCGACGCGGGCGATGGCTTCAGAGACGGACTCGGGCATCGTGAACTCCTTTGTTACGAGGTGAGATGCTGTGGCATTCATGACCCACACTAGTTACCTCTGCATATTCCGGATGCGACTGGGCATAACCTTTGCTTATGGTGCGTAAAGGATGTCTTAGCCTTCCGAAAAGTCGGTTGATGCCGTCATGGACTTGAATCTCATCCGCGTCTTCGTGGCGATCTACGAGACGCGCAGCCTGACCTCGGCGGCAGCGAGGCTGTATGTGACGCAGCCCGCAGTGAGTCAGGCGCTCGGGCGGCTGCGCCGCGAACTCGACGACCCGCTCTTCCAACGGCAGGGTCGCTCGATGGAGCCGACAGCGCTGGCGGTGAGTGTCTTCCCCGGGCTGCGGGAGGCGATCGCCGGCATCGATCGCACGCTCGATGCGACGCACGTCTTCGATCCGGCCGCCTCGCACCGGCGCTTTCGTATCGCGTTGTCCGAACTCGGCGAGATCGGCTGGATACCAGCCATCCTCAAGGCTGTGCGAGCGCAGGCACCCGCAGCGGAGATCGAGGTCGTGCCGATGGATGTCGACGCGCTGCCGGAGTGGCTTGCCCGTGGTGTGGTCGATCTCGCCGTGACGCCGTCGCCCGTGCCCGGTCGCTTCGAGCAGACGCTGCTGAAGTCGCAGGGCTACGGCGTGGTCATGTCGAAGCTCAACCCCCTGGCGAGTGCTCCGCTCACCCTCGAGGCATATCTCGCCGCCGCTCATGTCTCCGTTGCGGGCGATTCGGGCCTGCCCAACCTGGCGGCAGCGCTCGGGCGTCTCGGCTCGATCATCGAGCCGCAGGTGAAGGTGAACCACTTCACCTCGCTTCCGCTGCTCCTGGCAGGCGATCCGAGTCTCATCGCAACGGCGCCCGATACCATCGCCGCGGGTTGGGCGCTGACCTGGCCGCTCGTCGTGCGGGAGCTGCCCTTCGACATGCCCGCCGTCGAGGTGCGGCTCTACCGCCGGGCGACAACGCAGCAGACGGCGGCTCTCGACTGGCTCTACGCGACGGTGGCGCGCGCCATCCAGGGGTCCTCCGGGCAGTTCTTCGTCATCCACGGCGACTCGATCGAGCAGCGGCCCGCGAGAAGCTGACAGCCCGCAGTGTGGCGCGCGGGGATTGCGCCATACCGCGCGGCGCGTGCCTCCCGCGCAGCGGCGCAGAGTCCGCGGAGCGGCTGAACGATGTCCTGAGACATCACACGTTGAGAGGGAAAATTGGCGGAGAATGGGGGATTCGAACCCCCGAGGGCTTGCACCCAACACGCTTTCCAAGCGTGCGCCATAGGCCACTAGGCGAATTCTCCTGGGCGGACCGCAACCCCTGAAAAGGATGACGGCCAGAGAGCATCCTATCCGACTCGGAGGGGGTCTCGTCGCCCCGACGGTTTATGGTGGGTCGCATGCCCCACGGTCACCACACGCCAGACGACGACACCGTACCCGACCCCGCTCATGGCGCTCCCGTTGCCGCGGTCGTCATCACGGTCTCCGATCGCAGCGCGCGCGGTGAGCGGGCGGATGTCTCCGGCCCGCGGGCCGCACGTATGCTGACGGATGCCGGCTACGCGGTTTCCACGCGAATCATCGCCGACGGCGAGCACAGCGTGCGAGATGCGCTGCAGGCTGTCATCGCCGAGGGGGCGCGCTTCATTGTGACGAGCGGCGGCACGGGGGTGGGGCCGCGGGATCAGACTCCGGAGGGCACGCATCCGCTCATCGTGAAGGAACTGCCGGGCATCGCCGAGGCGCTGCGCAGGGAGGGCGCCCGCGAGCATCCGACCGCCGTGCTGAGCCGGGGGCTCGCCGGAATCGCCGGGCACGCGCTCCAGCAGGCGCTCGTGGTGAACCTGCCCGGATCGGTCGGCGGGGTCGAGGACGGGCTCGCCGTGCTGCTACCGCTCGTGCCGCACATTCTCGACCAGCTCGACGGCGGCGATCACTGATTCACGCTGATTGAGGAGGCGCGCGAAGCCACCGTCTCGAAACCTGCTTGCGCGGCGATGGTTTCGAGACGAGGCCTCCTTCGTCGACCTCTCCTCAACCAGCAGAGGACGGTTGCGGGCGCACCCAATCGCCGGAGCGGCCGCCGGACTTGGCGACGAGGCGCACATCGGTGATCTCCACGGTGCGGTCAATGCCCTTGACCATGTCGACGACGGCGAGCGCTGCAACCGTCACGGCGGTGAGCGCCTCCATTTCGACGCCGGTGCGGTCGGCGGTGCGCACGGTGGCGGCGATGCGCACGCCGTCGTCGGTCACCTCGAGGTCCACGCTGGCGCCGTGCACGCCTATCACGTGTGCGAGCGGCAGCAGTTC
This sequence comes from Leifsonia sp. Root112D2, assembly GCF_001424905.1. Lineage (NCBI taxonomy): Bacteria > Bacillati > Actinomycetota > Actinomycetes > Micrococcales > Microbacteriaceae > Leifsonia > Leifsonia sp. Root112D2. The sequence goes on along the minus strand of NZ_LMCU01000001.1, from coordinate 317,184 downwards.
CGCGGTGCGTTTGGCGCCCTGGATGCCGGCGATGCGGGCAACCGCGAAGACGTCACCCTTCGGCGCCGTTCCGTCACGCAACGCCGCGATGACGTTCGCGCCGCAGCGAACAAAGCCTGTCGCGCTCGCCTGGCGCACTGTCGGCGTCTTGGCAGTGACGTCGACCATGCGGGCCTGGCCGGAGGAATCGAGATGGGTGAAGGGCTGATCGCTCATGATGTGACCAGTCTGACAGCCACGGTGTCGCCCGCGCGCACCTCGGTGACGTCTTCGGCAACGATGGCGATACCGTCGGCCGCGGCGAGGCTGGCGACGAGGTGCGAGCCGGAGCCACCGACGGAGGCGGGGCGGATGCTCATGGGCTCGCGGCCCGCTGGCTCAGCGACCGTAATCGGAATGTACTGCGCCCGGCCGGCCGGGCTACGCCATCCGGTCTCGGCTACCGCCGTGAGAAGCGGGCGCTGCAGCTCGGTGAGCCCCCGCATCCGTCGCAGAGCGGGCCGCACGAAGGTCTCGAAGGAGACGAACACGCTCACCGGATTGCCGGGCAGCGCGAAGATCGGCGTGCCGTCGATCCAGCGGCCGAAGCCCTGCGGCTTGCCCGGCTGCATGCGTACCGGTCCGAAGCGCACGCTGCCGAGCGGCGCGAGCACGGCCTTCACCACGTCATACGCGCCCACGCTCACCCCACCGGATGTCACGAAGGCGTCGACCTGCCCGGCGTACGTCTCGAACACGGCGCGCAGGGCATCCGCGTCGTCGGGAACAGCGCCGAGACGAATGGGGATGCCGCCCGCCTCGGTGACGGCGGCGGCGAGCAGGTACGAATTGGAGTCGTGGATCTGACCGTGCGAGAGCGGTTCGCCGGGGGCGACGAGTTCACTGCCGGTGGAGAGCACGGCAACGCGGGGGGCCGGATGCGCCGCGAGGGCCCGACACCCCACGGCCGCCGCGGCGGCCAGATCGCGCGAGCTCAGGGTGCGCCCGGCGGCCAGAACCGGGTCACCGACGCGCACATCGTCGCCGGCATGACGAATGTGGCTGCGGCCGGGCTCCGCGGTGAAGACCGTGACGGTATCGGTGCCCTCATCGGTGTTCTCGATGGGCACGACGCAGTCGGCGTCGTCTGGAATCGGGGCGCCGGTCATGATGCGCGCGGCGGTGCCCGGCTCGAGTCGCGGGTTCTCGGCCGTCCCCGCCGGAAGGTCGGCGATGACGGTGAGGCGCACGGGGGCATCCGCCGAGGCTGCGGCAACGTCGGCGCGGCGCAGCGCGTAGCCGTCCATCGCCGAGTTGTCGAAACCCGGCACATCGACGAGCGCCGTGACGTCGGCGGCCAGGGTGAGCCCGAGAGCGTCGGCGAGCGGTACCTCGCCCGGTGCGAGCGGCCCGATCTCGGCGAGGATGCCCGCCAGATGCTGCTCGACCGAGATGCTCTGCGGGGAATCCACCATGGCGCCAAGCCTACTGAGGTCGCTGGTTGAGGAGCGAGGAACGAGCGTCTCGAAACCTGCCCGTGCGGCCTCGGTTTCGAGACGGACCCTCCTTCGTCGAGTCCTCCTCAACCGGCACAATGCCGCAAATGCGGGAGTAATGTTGTAAACATGACGCATTATCGGATCAGTGAGGCCGCCTCGTTGCTCGGGGTCAGCGACGACACGGTGCGCCGGTGGGTGGCATCCGGTGCGCTGTCGACCACGCTGGATGCCGCCGGCCGCCAGATTATCGACGGCGCGGCGCTCGCCGCCCGCGCCACCGAAATCGCTGTCACGCCCGAGAACCCGCTCGGCGCGGCAAGCAGCGCCCGCAACCGTTTCGTCGGCCTGGTCACGGCCATCACGAGCGACACGGTCATGTCGCAGGTGGAGCTGCAGTGCGGCCCGCATCGCGTGGTCTCGCTCATGTCGACCGAGGCGGTGCGCGACCTCGGACTCGAGATCGGATCGCTCGCCGTGGCGATCGTGAAGGCGACCACCGTGATAGTCGAGACGCCCGCATCCGACCACTGACCGCCGAACACGTCCGGGAGGACCGCATGAGCACACGCCCCACGACCGCCTCGAAACGGATGCGCGGGCTCGTCGTCGTTGCCGCAGCGGCACTGCTGCTCGCCGGATGCGCATCCAGCCCGTCGAGCCCCTCCCCGAGCGCAAGTACCGGCCCCAGCGGCGACCTCACCATTTACGCGGCAGCATCCCTCACCGCCTCCTTCAACGACCTCGCCTCCGAGTTCGAGAAAGCCAACCCCAGCGTCACCGTCAAACCCATCGACTACGACGGATCCTCCACGCTGGCGACCCAGCTGATTCAGGGCGCGCCCGCCGATGTCTTCGCCTCGGCAGACCAGGCCAACATGAACACGGTCGCGACGCCTGGCCTCATCGACGGCACCGGCACGGCATTCGCCAGCAACACGCTGCAGATCGCGGTGCAGCCGGGCAATCCAAAGCACATCACCGGCCTCTCCGACCTGGCCAAGCCAGGCCTCGCCGTGGTGCTCTGCGCACCCCAGGTTCCGTGCGGAGCGGCCTCGCACACATTGCTCGACGCCGACGGCATCACCGTGAAGCCCGCGAGCGAGGAGCAGAACGTCACCGCCGTCGTCACCAAGGTGAAATCGGGCGACGCGGATGCCGGGCTTGTCTACGTAACAGACGTGAAGGCATCCGCCGGCGCGGTCGACGGCGTCACGATTCCGGATGCCGACAAGGCGGTCAACACCTACCCGATCGCGGCGTTGAAGCATGCGCCCAACCCCGCCGCGGCCAAGGCATTCGTGGCCTTCGTGCTCTCCGACGCGGGCCAGAAGGTGCTTGCGAAATACGGATTCGGTTCGCCGTGACCGGCAGGGTTCCCCGCCTTCTCTTCATTCCCGCGGTCATCGGGCTCGCCCTGCTCGTGCTGCCCATCGTCGGCCTGCTGTTCCGGCTGGACTGGGCCACCGTGCCGCAGGCGATCACCTCGCCGAGTGCGCTGGATGCGCTGGGGCTCTCGCTGCGCACGGCGACCATCGCCACCGTGATCTGCGTGATCATCGGGGTGCCGCTCGCTCTCGTCATAGCCCGCAGCGGTCCGCGCGTTGCGGGGGCGTTGCGGGCCATCACGACGCTGCCGCTCGTGTTGCCGCCGCTGGTCGGCGGCATCGCACTGCTCTATTTGCTGGGGCGCACGGGGCTGATCGGGGCGTCGCTCGAGGGCTTCGGCATCCGGGTGCCCTTCACGACGGCCGCGGTGGTGATTGCGCAATCGTTCGTGGCCCTGCCGTTTCTCGTGATCTCGGTGGAGGGCGCGCTGCGCACGGCGGGAACCCGGTATGAGGCGGTTGCCGCGACGCTCGGCGCGGGGCGATGGACCACGTTTCGGCGGGTCACCCTGCCGCTGATCGGCCCCGGTCTCATTGCCGGAACGGTGCTGTGCCTTGCCCGCGCGCTCGGCGAATTCGGGGCGACCGCCCTGTTCGCCGGCAACGCCGAGGGCGTCACGCGCACGATGCCGCTGGCCATCTACACCGCGTTCAACGGCGCCGGCGTGAGCCAGGATTCCGCTCTCGCGCTGTCGCTGCTGCTCGTGGTGGTTGCCGTGGTTATTCTGCTGCTCATGCGCAGCTGGCGAGCGGATGTAGCGCGATGAGCGCCGAGACGAGCGCTTTGACAGGTGGCGCCGCGCTGGATGCCTCGCTCGTGGTGAGGCGGGGCTCCTTCGTGTTGGATGTCGCCCTGTCGGTCGCGCCGGGGGAGGTGCTCGCGCTGCTCGGCCCAAACGGCTCGGGCAAGTCCACGCTGCTGGCCGCGCTCGCCGGCCTGTTACGGCCCGAACGGGGCAGCGTGAGCGTCGGCGAGCGGGTGCTGACCGAGGTTGGGGGGCCGGCCAGGGTTGAGGGAGCGGCCGACAGCATCCGCCCCGTTCTGGTTTCTCCCGAGCATCGTCGCGTGGGTCTGCTCGGGCAGGACCCGCTACTGTTTCCACACCTCAGCGCGGAACAGAATGTAGCCTTCGGGGGCCGCTCGCGCGGCATCCGGAACGCGGATGCGCGTGCCGACGCCCGCGAGTGGCTCGCGGCGGTGGGACTGGCCGGCCTCGAACACCGCCGGCCCGCCATGCTCTCGGGAGGGCAGCAGCAGCGCGTGGCGATAGCCCGGGCGCTCGCCGCCCGGCCCGACGTGCTGCTGCTCGACGAACCCATGGCGGCCCTCGACGTGCAGACCGCCGCCGCTACGCGTGAGTTGCTTGCCGAACGCCTCGCCGACGCGGGCACCACGACGGTGCTCGTCACGCACGATGCGACGGATGCGCTCGTGCTTGCCGACCGCGTCGCCATCCTTGAGGAGGGGCGCATCATCGACATCGGCCCGACCGGGCGGGTGTTGGGCGCGCCCACCAACCACTTTGCGGCCTCGCTCGGCGGTGCTCGGCTGGTGCCGGGCATCGTGCAGGCCGACGGCTCGCTGCGCGTCGAGCAGAGCCTGCAGCCCGGCCGCCGCGTCTGGGTCACCGTCGACGACACAGAGACTTCCGAATAGCGACACTCGGTGTTGGCCTTCAGTGCAACCGGCTTAGGCTTGACACATGAGTGGCGTGGCCGGCCGCGGGCCCGAGGTTCGCAGCTTCATCGGCGAGACGGATGCTTCGGGCGAGCCCCGCAGCACGGCTCGCCCTGCCCCCGACGCCCCCGCGCTCGACACACCCGCTTTTGATGCGCTGCACCGCCCGCTTCGCGATCTGCGCATCTCGGTCACTGACCGCTGCAATTTCCGCTGCGTCTACTGCATGCCGAAGGAGATCTTCGGGCGCGACTACGCTTTCCTTCCCCGCGAAGAACTGCTCAGCTTCGAGGAGATCACCCGGCTGGCCCGCGTCGCCGTGGCCAACGGCGTGGAGAAGATCCGGCTGACGGGCGGCGAACCGCTGCTGCGCAAGGGCATCGAGACGCTGATCGGCATGCTCAGCGTTCTCAAGACGCCCGAGGGCCGCCCTCTCGACATCGCCCTCACTACCAACGGTTCGGCCCTGAAACATCTCGCCCCCGCGCTCAAGGCGGCGGGGCTGCACCGTGTCACCGTCTCGCTCGATTCGCTCGACGACGAGACATTCCGCACCATGAACGACGTGCGTTTTCCCGTGCAGAAAGTGCTCGACGGCATCCAGGCGGCGCACGATGCAGGGCTCGGCCCGATCAAGATCAACATGGTCGTCAAGCGCGGCCAGAACGATGCTGATGTCGTGGCCATGGCCCGGTATTTCAAAGGGACCCCATTCATTCTGCGGTTCATCGAATACATGGATGTCGGGGCGACGAACGGCTGGAAGCTCGACGAGGTGGTGCCCTCCGCCGAGATCATCGAACGCATTGACGCCGAACTGCCCCTGGAACCGATGGGTGCGAATTACCCGGGGGAGACATCCGCTCGCTGGCGTTATCGAGACGGCGGGGGCGAGATCGGCGTGATCTCGAGCGTCACTCACGCGTTCTGTGGCGACTGCACGCGTGCGCGGGTGTCGGTGGAGGGCACGCTTTTCACCTGTCTGTTCGCGACGGCCGGGCATGATCTGCGCGCTCTCATGAGAGGCGGATGCTCGGACGACGAACTCTCCGCGCGTCTCGCCGGCATCTGGCGGGCCCGCACCGACAGGTATTCCGAGCTGCGCTCGACGCGCACGGCCGGGCTCACGCCGTCGCCCACCGGCGGCGCCCGCAGAATCGAGATGTCGTACATTGGCGGCTGAGGAGGCTGGGTGTCTGAGGAGGCGACGATGCAGGTGACGGTGCGGTATTTCGCGGCCGCGGCGGAGGCATCCGGCGTGGAAGAAGAGACCATCGCGTTCGAGCAGGGCGCCACGCTCGGCGAGCTGAAGGCGCTGCTCGAGCAGCGCTACGGCGAGCGGATGCTGGCGGTGCTGCGCACGGGATCGTTCCTGCTCGACCGCGTGGTGCGTCGCGATCCCGCGCATCCGCTCGCCGCCACCGTGGACGTGCTGCCGCCCTTCGCCGGCGGCTGAGCTGCGGCTGGCTGGCCATCGTCGGCCGGGCCCATGCCTACTCCCGTGAGACGACGTGAATAGACCTCTCGCCCGCGTTTTAACGTCGATTCGTGACGTCTCATCGGCGTAGGGCTGGGATACTCGACATATGGCTCCCTCTGACGCCGCACCGTCGCATCCGTCGTCGAATAGCGCGCGGCGCAGACTTGTGGTCGGCGTCGTGCGGCACCAGCCTGATGCGGTGGTGCTCGAGGCCGCGCGTTTTGCGGCACGGCTCGGAGCGGATCTCGTCTGCGCGAGCGTCGACGTGGGTCGCTACATCGTGCAGGAACACCCTGACGGCACGGTCACCTCAGCGCCCGTCGACCCCGATCTGCCCGAGTTCGGGGAGGCCGTCTTCGACCCCGAGTTCGAGGCGCGGCTGCGCGAACTGCTCGGCAGGCCCGCAGACGACACCGGAACCGCCGACTCCACGGAGGACGGCACGCCGCCCCGCGTCTCCTGGAGCACGCGCGCCCTCGTCGGCGACCCGGCCCACGCGCTCGGCCGACTGGCCGACGCACTCGATGCGGAGGCCATCGTGGTCGGCACCCGCGACACGGGCATCCGTGCAGGCATCCAGGAATTCTTCTCCGGATCGGTGGCCGTGCACCTCGCCCACCGCCAGCACCGGCCCGTCATCGTCATTCCGCTCACCCCCGTCGACGGCGAGGGCGCGCTGCCCTGGGAAGACCAGCTGTGAGCCCAGCGCGACCGGTGCACCTGCACTGGCGCTACATCGGCCTGGTCGCGCTCGGCGGTGCCGTCGGCACGGCGGCGCGCGAGGGCCTCAGCCTGGCCGTTCCGAATATCGGCGCGTATCCGTCCACCATCTTCGCCGTCAATGTCGTCGGCGCGTTTCTGCTGGGAGTGCTGCTCGATGCCCTGGTGCGACAGGGGCCGGATGCCGGTGGCCGGCGCGCGATGCGTCTGCTGCTGGGCACGGGAGCGATGGGCGGATTCACCACGTACAGCACACTGGCCACCGATACGGCGCTGCTGTTCCGTGACGGCGCGGCAGGCCTTGCCGTCACCTATTCGCTCGCCACCGTGCTGGGGGGGGCGGCGGCTACCGCGCTCGGAATCGTGGTGGCGACATCCGCTCACCGCCGCCGACAACGGCGGGCGGGGGAGAGCGAATGACGCCGCTCGTCTTTCTTGCCTTGGCCTGCGCGGGGGGCGCGGGGGCCGCGTGCCGGTTCATGCTCGATGGGCTCATCAAGGCACGTGTGCGCACCTCGTACCCGCTCGGAACGACCGTGATCAACGTGACGGGTTCACTGCTGCTCGGCTTCATCACGGGGCTCGCCCTTGCCCACGTGTTGAGCGAACCGTGGCATCTCGTTGCAGGCACCGGCTTTCTCGGCGGGTACACCACCTTCAGCACCGCGAGCTTCGAGACGGTGCGCCTGCTGCAGGACCGTCGCTATGCCGCGGCCCTCGCCAACGGCCTCGGCATGCTCGTGGCCTCGGTGGCCGCGGCCGCCCTCGGCCTCTGGCTCGGCACTATCGCAGGTTGAGGAGCAGTCGAGGAACGAGGCTGCGTCTCGAAACCCGCTCAGGGTTCCCCTCGCTCGCAGGCTCGCTCGCCGCTGGGGTCGCGGGATCGCTGGCGCGATCCTCCAAGCTCCACCGCGCTACAGCCCCACCCACTCGGTGGCGCCATCCGTCAGGTGTTGCTTCTTCCAGATGGGCACGGTGTGCTTGATGCGCTCGACGAGCAGCTCGCAGGCGGCGAAGGCCTCGGCCCGGTGCGCGGCGGCTGCCGCGGCATAGAGCGCCACGTCCCCGACGACCAGGTGGCCCACCCGGTGCACCGCCGCGACGCTCAGCCCGGTCTCGGCGCTGACGGCGGCACAGCACTCCGACAGGATGCGCTCCGCATCCGGATGTGCCTGGTAGTCGAGCGAGAGCACGCCCTGCCCGCCGTCGTGGTTGCGCACGACGCCGGCGAAGATCACGACGGCGCCGCTGGCCGGGTCGTCGACGGCGCCGCGCACGGCGGATTCGTCGATGGGCCGGTCGGTGATCACGGCATAGGGTGCGGGCATGCGCCCTCCTCGGGGTTGCAGTCTCGGCGTTGCAGTAGGGGAGTGTTTCAGTAGCGGGCCAGCGAGGGGTCCACCTCGCGGGCATAGGCTTCGATGCCGCCGGTCAGGTTCTCGACGTTGTCGAAGCCCGCCTGCCTCAGTATCGAGGCGGCCTGCATCGAGCGCATGCCATGGTGGCAGTACACGACTACTGGCACGTCGTGGCGCACCCGGTCGAGCGAGCTCGCGAGAGAGCCGAGCGGAATCAACTCGGAACCGTCGAGGGTGGCGATGGCCGCCTCGAACGGTTCACGCACGTCGATGAGCTGCAGTGGCTCGCCTGACTGCAGGCGGTGGGAGAGGTCGGTGGCGGAGATATTGCCTGACGCGGGGTTCCCCTCGCCCCGCTGGTTGAGGAGAGGTCGAGGAACGAGGCCTCGTCTCGAAACCGTACGTCGCGCCGCGGGTTTCGAGACGCCGGCTTCGCGCGGCTCCTCAACCTGCGTACGTATTTCGAGAGGTTCCGCGCGCTCGTACTCGAGCTCGCGGTAGCGGCCGGTGAGCGCGTCGTAGGTGGTGACGCGGCCGAGCAGGGCCTCGCCGACGCCCGTGATCAGCTTCACCGCCTCGGTGGCCATGATCGCCCCGATGATGGCGGCGACACCGGGCAGCACGCCGCCGTCGGCGCAGGAGAGTATCTCGCCGGGCGCGGGCGGCTCGGGAAACAGGTCGCGATACGTCGGCCCGTGCGCGGCCCACGCCACGCCGGCCTGGCCGTTGTAGCGCAGGATCGCGCCCCACACGAGCGGCTTGCCGGCGCGCTCGGCGGCGTCGTTGGTGAGGTAGCGCGTCTCAAAATTGTCGCTGCCGTCGAGAACGAGATCGTAGTCGGCCAGGATCCCCGTGATGTTCTCGGAATCGAGCCACACGTCGTGGGCGTGCACCGTCACATCCGGGTCGATGGCGGCAACCGTGTCGGCGATGGATTCGACCTTGCGGCGACCGATGTCGCCCATGCCGTGTGCGATCTGCCGGTGCAGGTTGGAGAGGGCAACGCTGTCGTTGTCGACCACGCCGATCGTGCCGATTCCTGCCGAGGCGAGGTACGGGATGCTTGCGCTGCCGAGCCCGCCGGCCCCGACCACGAGCACGCGTGTGTTGGCCAGTCGACGCTGGGCCAGCTCGTCGAATCCGGGCAGTATCAACTGGCGGCTGTAGCGGGCAAGCCGTTCGGGCGAGAGCGCAGGCCCGGGTTCAACGAGGGGAAGCATGACTTCAGCGTAGCTTTGCCGGGCGGCCGCTTTCGCTTTTACCTTCCAGCAGCCGGTGACCGGCTTGTACCTTGCATCGGGCAGTGTTACACATGAGAATATGGGTCGCATCACCGCTCGTCGTCGAGTAACCAGAATCTCCGTGGGGCAACGCACGAGCGTGCGCGAAGACGTGCTCGCCGTCGAGGAGCCACTGGAGATTCGCGTGGGCGGCCAATCGCTCGCGATCACCATGCGCACCCCCGGCCACGACATCGAACTGGCCGCGGGCTTTCTCGTCTCTGAGGGCGTGATCAGCCGGGGCGAGCAGTTCAGCACGGCTCGCTACTGTGCCGGTGCCGAGGGCACTGACGACAACCTCAACACCTACAACATTCTTGACGTCACTCTCGCCGCCGGTGTGCCTGCGCCCGACCCCAGCCTGGAACGCGCCTTCTATACGACGAGCTCGTGCGGTCTCTGCGGCAAGGCCAGCATCGAGGCGGTGCGCACGAAGTCGGCATACGAGGTGGGCGCGGACACATTGCGCCTCGATGCCGCGCTGCTCGCGACGTTTCCCGATGCCCTGCGTGCCGGCCAGGATGTCTTCGACAAGACCGGCGGGCTGCATGCCGCGGCTCTCTTCAACGGCGAGACCGGCGAGATGCTGGTGCTGCGTGAGGATGTCGGCCGCCACAACGCCGTCGATAAGGTGGTCGGCTGGGCCCTCACGAATGGCCGGCTGCCCCTGCGCGGCACCGTGCTGATGGTCTCGGGTCGCGCCAGCTTCGAGCTCACCCAGAAGGCGTCGATGGCGGGCATTCCGGTGCTCGCTGCCGTCTCCGCGCCCTCCTCCCTCGCCGCCGAGCTCGCCGTCGAGGCCGGCATGACGCTCGTCGGCTTCCTGCGCGGCAGCTCGATGGTGGTCTACGCGGGGGCCGAGCGCATTGCGAACGTGACCGAAGCGGATGCCGCTGCCGCGGCATCCGCACATCAGCAACAAGAAGTGAGCGTGGCATGACCAAGAAGCCCCCGGTCGAGGATTTCACCGACGAGAACCTCACAATCACCGAGCCGAAAAGCTGGGCCGCCGGTGTTCCCGGCGTACTGCATGCCATGGGGCCTGCCATGGAAGAGATGGGCGTCGGTCGCGCCATGAAGGGCCTTCTGGCGATGAACCAGAAGGACGGCTTCGACTGCATGAGCTGCGCCTGGGAAGATCCCCAGGGCAAGCGCAAGACCTTCGAGTTCTGCGAGAACGGCGCGAAGGCGCTCACCTGGGAGGCGACTCCTCTGCTGGTGCCCGACACGTTCTGGGCCGAGAACTCCATCGACGACCTGCTGGAGAAGAGCGACTACTGGCTGGGGCTGCAGGGCCGACTCACCACCCCTGTCTACAAGCCCGCAGGCAAAAATCACTACGAGCCGGTCAGTTGGGAGCGGGCATTCGAGATCGTGGCCGAGGAGCTCAACGCACTCGACAGCCCCGATCAGGCCGCGTTCTACACGAGCGGCCGCGCCGCGAACGAGACGGCCTTCGTCTACCAGCTCTTCGTGCGCGCCTTCGGCACCAACAACATGCCCGACTGTTCGAACATGTGTCACGAATCCACGGGCGCGGCCATGGGCGAGACGATAGGCGTGGGCAAAGCCACCATTCGTTACGACGACTTCGCTAAGGCCGATCTGATCATCATCATGGGTCAGAACCCGGGCACCAACCACCCGCGCATGCTCACCGCGCTCGAGGAGGCCAAGCAGGCCGGTGCCAGCATCGTGGCGGTCAACCCGCTGCTCGAGGCCGGGTTGCGGCGCTACAAGAACCCGCAGACCGTCAAGGGCGTCGTGGGCCGGGGCACCGACCTGGCCGACCAGTTTCTGCAGATTCGCATGGCGGGCGACATGGCGCTCATGCAGGCCGTCTCCAAGCGGGTGCTGGATGCCGAGGCGGCGCATCCGGGAACCGTTCTCGACCAGCAATTCCTCGACGAACGCTGCGAGGGCCTCGAGGCGTTCCGTGAGCACCTCGAGCACCTCGACGAGGAGGAGGTGCTGCGCGCCACGGGGCTCACGAGCGCCGAGATTGACGAGCTCGCCGAGCGCTACATCGCCGCCGATCGCGTGATCATCACCTGGGCGATGGGGCTCACGCAGCACAAGAAGGCCGTGCCGGCCATCAAGGAGATCATCAACCTGCTGCTCTTACGCGGCAACATCGGCAAGCCGGGCGCGGGGGCGTCGCCGATCCGCGGCCACAGCAATGTGCAGGGCGACCGCACCATGGGCATCTGGGAGAAGATGCCGCCCACCTTCCTCGACGCGATTCAGAGCGAGTTCGGCTTCGATCCGCCGCGCAAAGATGGTGACGACGCTGTCGCGGCGATCCGTGGAATGCGCGACGGCAAAATCAAGGTGTGGATCGCGCTCGGTGGCAACCTCGTCTCGGCGATCTCCGACACGGCGGTGGCCGAGAAGGCGATGCAGAGCACGCGGCTCACGGTACAGATCTCCACGAAACCGAACCGTTCGCATGCGGTGATCGGTGAGACCGCACTGATTCTGCCCACCCTGGGGCGCAGCGAAGTGGACATGCAGGCATCCGGCCAACAGTTCCTGACGGTGGAAGACACGGTGGCCGCGGTGCACGCCTCGACCGGCAATCTCTCGCCGGTTTCGCCGACGCTGCTGTCGGAGGTCTCGATCGTCACGCGCATGGCGCGGGCGGTGCTGGGCACCAAGGTGCAGGTGGACTGGGAGCACTTCGAGCGCAATTACGACAGCATTCGCGAGCACATCTCCCGCGTGGTGCCGGGGTTCGAGAACTTCAACACGAGGGTGCGCCAGAAGGGCGGATTCGACCTGCCGCACCCGCCGCGCGACTCGCGCACCTTCCCGACACCGTCGGGCAAAGCCATGATCACGGTCAACGAGTTGGAGGCCGTGGAGCTTCCCGAGGGGCGGCTGCTGCTGCAGACCCTGCGCTCGCACGACCAGTTCAACACCACCATCTACAGCCTCAACGACCGCTATCGCGGGGTGAAGGGCGGGCGCCGGGTGGTGTTCGTGAACCCGGATGACCTCGCTGCACTCGGTGTGGCAGACGGCGCGATGGTCGACCTGCACAGCGAGTGGAAGGACGGCGTTGACCGGGTCGCGCCGAGGTTCAGGGTGGTCTCGTACCCGACCGCCCGGGGCTGCGCCGCGGCGTATTTTCCAGAGGCCAACGCGCTGGTGCCGCTGGATCACGTGGCCGAGACCAGCAACACCCCTGTCTCCAAGTCGATTGTGGTGCGCCTCGAGGTCGTTACGGCTGGTTGAGGAGAGGCCGAGGAACGAGGCCTCGTCTCGAAACCCCCACGCACGGCTCTGGTTTCGAGACGCGCTCGTTCCTCGCGCTCCTCAACCAGCGTTGTTAGCGCGCTCCGCGCACAGCCGCAGTGCGGTGTCGGTCGCGGCGCGCACGGCATCCGCTGAAACGACGGAGCCGCCGGCGCCGCCTGCGGCGGCCTGCCCGGCGGCGTATCCCACCAGGAACGTCGTGAGCGGCGCGGCGGGCCGCACCACCGCGTGCGCCGCCCTGCCGGCAAGCCCCAGCACCGCGTTGATGTCCAGCTCGAGACCCTCGATGTCGAGCGCCTCGACGACCCTCGCCGCCCACTCTTCGAGCAGCGCGTTCTCTTCATCGCGATCGGTCATGATGTCTCCTTTTCTCCGGATATCTCCGTTGTTTTCGTCGGTGCGGGTGCGGGTGCGGGCGTTGGCGCGGCTTGGGGTACGGTCGCGCCGAGCCGGGCGGCGTCCGCCCAGGTGTCCACGTCGTCTGTCGAGCCGGGGGGCACGGCAACGCGCTCAAGCTCGAGCGCGGCGATGAGACGAAAGACGCCCAGCCCCGTCAGCGTGCCGTCGCGCTCGTGCCGGCCCACGGCATCCGTCAGTCTCGCGGTCGAGTAGACGGCGGCGAGCGGCTGCTCGCGCTCGCCGTCGACGGCCATCGCGCCGTCACCGGCCGGTGCGCGAGCGGCTGCCGAGAGCAGCGGGGCCACGGCCGCGCCGATGCCGGGCATGTCGCAGGCGAGCACGAGGGTGAACGGGCTCGCCTGCCTGTCGGCGGCTTGGTCGCTGTTCTGCGCGGCGCTCATCTCTGCGAGTCCTGCCGCGATTCCGGCGGCTGGCCCGCCGAACGGTGGATGCTCGCGCACGATACGCACGCCGGGCGACAGCTGCTCGCTTGGCTGCGGTCCGACCACGACGATCTGCCGCGCATCCGACACTGCATCGAGCGTGAGCTGCAGCAGCGTGCTCTCGCGCACGATGAGCTCGCTCTTGGCGGCGGTTCCCAGCCGAGACGACCGCCCGCCGGCCAGCACTATCGCGTCGAAGAGCATGCACTCACCCTACGGCCGCTCGCGCTCTGCATGCCGGTCGCGCCCATGCCGATCGAGACCGCGGCGGTTCTCGCGTAGACTGTTTCAGGCTCCTCACGTGGCGCCATCCAGGCCAACTCCCCCAGGGCGGAAACGCAGCAAGGGTAACCGGGCTCTGGCGGGTGCGTGAGGGGTCTTTTCTTTTGCCCGCAGGCACTTACGCGGCATCTGCGCGCTTCCTAGGATGAAAGAGGAGCGCACACAGCGTGTGTGCGGAGGAGGCAGCAATGGCCGAATCGCTGAGCACGACAGAATCCAGTGGCGCGACCGAAGGCGGAGCCGGCGCGTGGGCAATGAGGGAGCCGTCGCCGCTCAGCGCGGAGGTGCTCGCCCAGGTGGATGCGTGGTGGCGCGCCGCCAACTACCTGAGCGTCGGCCAGATCTACCTGCTCGACAATCCGCTGCTACGCGAGCCGCTCAGCGCCGAGCACATCAAGCCCCGGTTGCTGGGGCACTGGGGCACGACCCCCGGGCTCAATTTCATCTATGCGCACCTCAATCGCGCCATCCGCGAGCGGGCACTGAACACGCTGTACATCACCGGACCGGGACACGGCGGCCCTGGCATGGTCGCCAACGCCTACCTCGACGGCACCTATTCGGAGATCTACTCACACATCGACCAGTCCGTGGACGGCATGCGCAAGCTCTTTCGCCAGTTCTCCTTCCCCGGCGGAATCCCGAGCCACGCGGCCCCCGAGACGCCCGGATCCATCCACGAGGGCGGCGAGCTCGGCTACGCGCTCAGCCATGCGTATGGCGCCGCGTTCGACAATCCCGATCTGCTCGTGGCCGCGGTCGTCGGCGACGGCGAGGCCGAGACGGGGCCGCTCGCCACCAGTTGGCACTCGAACAAGTTCATCAACCCGCTTCAGGATGGCGTGGTGCTGCCGATCCTGCACCTCAACGGCTACAAGATCGCCAACCCGACGATTCTCGCGCGCATCCCCGAGGAGGAGCTGCTCGACCTCATGCGCGGCTACGGCCATGAGCCGCACATCGTCTCCGGCGGCTTCGACGGTGAGGATCCGCTGCTCGTGCACCAGCGCATGGCTGAGACTCTCGATGTCGTGCTCAACGAGATCGCGGCCATCAAGGCGCATGCCACACAAGGCAGCCCCGAGCGCCCCAAGTGGCCGATGATCATCCTGCGCACCCCGAAGGGCTGGACCTGCCCGACCGTCATCGACGGGGTTCGCGTCGAGGGCACCTACCGCGCGCACCAGGTGCCGCTCGCCAACGCCCGCGACACCGAGGCACACACACGCCTGCTCGAGTCGTGGATGAGGTCGTACCGGCCCGAGGAACTCTTCGATGAGTCCGGCGCGCCCGTGAAAGAAGTCACGGCCCTCGCTCCTGACGGTGAGCGGCGCATGAGCGCGACGCCGGTGGCCAACGGAGGTCTGCTGCGCCGGGAGCTGAAGCTGCCCGACTTCCGCGACTACGCGGTAGATGTTCCGTCACCGGGCGCGACGACCGCCGAGGCGACGAAGGTGCTCGGCGCCTGGCTGGCCGATGTGATTCGAGACAACCCGCACAACTTTCGCATCTTCGGGCCGGATGAAACGGCATCCAACCGCCTGGCTCCCGCGGTGTACGAATACACCGAGAAGCA
Source organism: Leifsonia sp. Root112D2 (assembly GCF_001424905.1). Lineage (NCBI taxonomy): Bacteria > Bacillati > Actinomycetota > Actinomycetes > Micrococcales > Microbacteriaceae > Leifsonia > Leifsonia sp. Root112D2. Next base: position 301,847 of record NZ_LMCU01000001.1, on the reverse strand, counting down.
GTGGAACGCCGAGATTCTGCCGAGCGACGATCACCTGGCGCGGGCCGGCCGCGTCATGGAGGTGCTGAGCGAGCACCAGTGCCAGGGCTGGCTCGAGGGCTATCTGCTCACCGGGCGGCACGGCATCTTCAACTCGTACGAGGCGTTCATCCACATCGTCGACTCCATGTTCAACCAACACGCCAAGTGGCTGGAGAGCGCCGCTGAAATCGCCTGGCGCCGACCCATCTCCTCGCTGAACTACCTGCTGAGCTCGCACGTCTGGCGGCAGGACCACAACGGCTTCTCGCACCAGGATCCCGGCTTCATCGACCTCGTCGTCAACAAGAGCGCGAGCATTGTGCGCGTGTACCTGCCGTTCGATGCGAACACGCTGCTCTCCACCTACGACCACTGCCTGCGCTCGGTCGACTACGTGAACGTTGTCGTGGCGGGCAAACAGCCGGCGCCCAACTGGCTCAGCATGGAGGAGGCCATCGCGCACTGCACGCGCGGTCTCGGCATCCTGCCGTGGGCAGGCACCGAGAAGGCGGGGGAGCAGCCGGATGTCGTACTCGCGGCCGCTGGCGACGTGCCGACTCTCGAGGCGCTCGCCGCGGCATCCATTCTTCGTGAGCGGATGCCCGAGCTGCGCGTGCGCGTCGTCAACGTCGTCGATCTCATGCGCCTGCAATCGGAGGGCGAGCACCCGCACGGGCTGAGCGATCGCGACTTCGACGCGATCTTCACCGACGACAAGCCCGTGATCTTCGCCTACCACGGCTACCCGTGGATGATCCATCGGCTCACGTACCGCAGGCACGGGCACGCGAACATCCACGTGCGCGGTTTCAAGGAGCAGGGCACAACGACCACGCCGTTTGACATGGCGATGCTCAATGACATCGACCGCTACCACCTGGTGATCGACGTGATCGATCGCGTTCCCGGTCTCGCCGAGCGCTACGCCGGCCTGCACCAGGAGATGATCGACGCGCGGCTGCGTGCCCGGGCCTGGACGCGGGAGCACGGCGAGGACATCCCGGAGGTCGTCGACTGGGCGTGGGGCGAGGCAACCGGCGTGGCGCAAGGCTCCGCCGACGAAGCCGTCGGTGCCCCGGTCCGCGCCGACTCCACAGGTGGCGACAACGCATGAGTCCTGCGCGCTGAGCCTTTGGCGTGCCGCGGCCGGCACGGCTTAGATGGAATCAGCACAACGAGCCGGAACGGAGCACCGTGGCGAAAAGCATTTACATCACGTCGGCAGAGGGCCACACCGGCAAATCCACGGTGGCTCTCGGGGTGCTCGACACCCTCGTGCGCTCGGTGGCCCGCGTCGGCGTCTTTCGCCCCATCGCCCGCTCCACGGCGGAGCGCGACTATGTGCTGGAGTTGCTGCTCGATCACGACGGGGTCGATCTTGACTACGAGCAGTGCGTCGGCACCACTTATGAGGCCGTGCACAGCGACCCGGATGCCGCGCTCTCGCTCATTGTCGGGCGCTACAAGGCGGTCGAGGCGCAGTGCGACGCGGTGGTGATTGTCGGTTCCGACTTCACCGATGTCGGCAGCCCCACCGAGTTGCGCTACAACGCGCGCGTCGCCGCGAACCTCGGCTCACCCGTGTTGCTCGTGCTCGGCGGGCGCGTCTCGCCGGGGGCCGCCGAGCGACTCGGCAACGCGGATGCCCGCACCCCTGAAGACATGCGGCAGATCACCGAAATCGCGCTGGCGGAGCTGCGCGACGAGCACGCATCCGTTCTCGCCGTCGTCACGAATCGGGCGGACCCGCAACGTCTCGACGACATCGTCGCCGCGGTGTCGGCGGCGACGGGCGCGTCGGCAGGCCCTTCGAGACGGCCGCAAGCGGCCTCCTCAGGACAGCGCTCAGCGACCGGCGGCTCAACGACCGGCAGCGGGGTGCCGGCGTGGGCAATTCCGGAGGATCCGCTGCTGGTCGCGCCGAGCATCCGCAGCATCATGCGGGCCATCGACGGAACGCTGCTGCGCGGTGACCCCGAACTGCTGGGCCGCGAGGCGCTCGGCGTGGTGGTCGCGGCCATGTCGATGAACAATGTGCTGCCCAGGCTTATCGAGGGCTCGGTCGTGATAGTTCCCGCCGACAGAACCGAGGTACTGCTCGCCGTGCTCATGGCCAACGCCTCGGGCACCTTCCCGTCGCTGGCCGGCATCGTGCTCAACGGCGGTTTCGAGCTGCCTGAGCCGATCGACCGCCTCATCACCGGTGTGCGCTCGACACTGCCGATCATCGGCACCGAACTCGGCAGCTACGACACGGCCGTGCGCATCACCCACACCCGCGGCCGGCTCGCCGCCGACTCGCAACGCAAGTACGACAGTGCCCTCGCCCTCTTCATCAAGCACGTGGATGCCGCGGCCCTGCTCGACAGGCTCAACCTGTCGAGCGCGCACGTCGTCACGCCGCTCATGTTCGAGTACGGCCTGCTGGAGAGGGCGCGCGCCGACCGCAAGCACATCGTGCTGCCCGAGGGAGAGGACGACCGCATCCTGCGCGCCGCGGCGACGCTGCTGGCGCGCGAGGTCGCCGATCTGACGATTCTCGGCGAGATGTTCGAGGTGCGCTCTCGCGCCATCGAGCTCGGCCTCGACATCTCCCGTGCCGAGGTGCTTAGCCCCTTCGATCCGGTGCTGCGCAATCGCTTCGCCGCCGAGTACGCCAAGCTGCGGGCGCACAAGGGAATCACGCTCGACCAGGCCGCCGACACGGTAACGGACCCCTCGTATTTCGGCACGATGATGGTGCACATGGGACTGGCCGACGGCATGGTCTCGGGCGCGGCGCACACCACGGCGCACACGATTCGCCCCGCGTTCGAGATCATCAAGACCCGGCCCGAGGTCTCCGTCGTCTCGAGCGTGTTCCTCATGGCGCTCGCCGACCGTGTGCTCGTCTACGGCGACTGCGCGGTCATTCCCGACCCGACCGCCGAGCAGCTTGCAGACATCGCCATCTCGGCATCCGAGACGGCTGTGCAGTTCGGCATCGAACCGCGCGTGGCGATGCTCTCCTACTCCACCGGGGAGTCGGGCACCGGCGCGGATGTCGAGAAGGTGCGCGCCGCGACGGCCCTCGTGCGTTCGCGCAGGCCTGATCTGCCGGTCGAGGGTCCGATCCAATACGATGCGGCGGCGGATGCTGCTGTCGCGAAGGCGAAGATGCCCGAATCGCAGGTGGCCGGCCGGGCGACCGTGTTCATCTTCCCCGATCTGAACACGGGCAACAACACGTACAAAGCGGTGCAGCGCAGCGCCGGGGCGGTGGCGATCGGCCCCGTGCTGCAGGGCCTGAACAAGCCCATCAACGACCTCTCCCGCGGGGCGCTCATCGAAGACATCGTCAACACGGTGGCGATCACCGCCATCCAGGCCGCGTCCGCCACATCGGAGGCCCGCTCATGACCACCATCCTCGTCGTCAACAGCGGCTCCTCCTCGTTCAAGTACCAGCTCATCGACGTGGAGGAGGAGCACACTCTCGCGAGCGGACTTGTGGAACGCATCGGCGAAGCATCCGGCCACTCGAGCCATCGGGCCGGCGACGAGTCGTTCGCCCGGGAACTGCCGATCCCCGACCACACCGCCGGGTTCCGGGTGATGCTCGACGCCTTCGCCGAGCATGGACCCTCGCTCGAGACGAACCCGCCCGTCGCGGTTGGCCACCGCGTGGTGCACGGCGGCAAGCGCTTCTTCGAGCCGACGCTCATCACCCCGCTGGTCGAGATCAACATCGAGGATCTCTCCGAGCTGGCGCCGTTGCACAATCCGGGTGCGCTGCAGGGCATCCGCGCGGCTGGCGAGGCCTTCGCGCACGTGCCGCACGTCGCGATCTTCGACACCGCCTTTCACCAAACGCTGGCCCCGGATGCCTACACCTACGCGATAGACCCGGCGCTTGCCGAGAAGTACCGCATCCGCCGCTACGGCTTTCACGGCACCTCGCACAAATACGTTTCCGAGCAGGCGGCGCACTTTCTCGGGAGGCCGCTGGGGGAGCTCAATCAGATCGTGCTGCATCTCGGCAATGGGGCATCCGTCTGCGCGATTTCGGGCGGCCGCTCCGTGGACACGAGCATGGGCATGACCCCGCTGGAGGGTCTCGTGATGGGCACGCGATCGGGCGATATCGACCCGGCGGTGTTGTTCCACCTGCACCGGCGCACCGGGGCCACCACCGATGACCTCGACGAGCTGCTCAACAAGCACAGCGGCATGCTCGGCATGACCGGGCACCTGGACATGCGCGACGTGCACTCCGCGGCAGAAGCCGGCGATGAGGCCGCGCAACTCGCACTCGACGTGTACAGCCACCGTCTGAAGCACTACATTGGCGCGTACCTGGCCGAGCTCGGTCGTGTCGATGTCATCTCGTTCACGGCGGGCGTCGGCGAGAACGCGGCGTTCGTGCGGGCCGGGGCGCTCTCGGGGCTGGAGGCGCTCGGCATCCGGCTGGATACCGAGCGCAACGAGGCGCGTTCCCGCGAGGCGCGGCGCATCTCCACCGATGACTCACCGGTGGCGGTGCTCGTCGTGCCCACCGACGAGGAACTCGAGATCGCCCGCCAGACCCTGGCCGTGGTGCGCGCAGCCTGAGCTGAGCCGCCGGGATGCTGGGCTGCCTGAAGCTGGGCCGCCGGGAGCTGGCCGGCTCCGGTCCCGGAAACCAGCGACAGCGCTCGCCGTACGGACTCGCTGTCCGTAGCTCCGGCATTATTCAGGCCGGATGCCGCGCCGCGCCGCTTGCGTGAGCTGGGGCATCCGCGTGTCGCGATTTGGCCCTGAATACTGCGCGCCCTGCCCAGACACAAGGCGGCGGGCCGGCGCCGGTCCGCGCATTCGCAACCGGCGACCATGTTGGCAACTGCTACGCGGGCACGCGCGCGCTGATGAGCGCTCGCTCCCTCTCGACGGTGCGCACAATGGCCTGCCACGTCGCCGGCCAGTCGTTCTGTATGTGGAACGGAGTGATGCTGATTGTGGGAAGACCCCAGATTTGCGCCCCGAGGACGCGCCCGGTATCGCGCAGAACCTCATCCCTGCCGCTGTGAAACTCGAGGCCGTTCACTTCCAGGCCAACGCATTCCTCGATCAGCCCGTCATAGCGGCCGACGCCGGGGATCTCAACCTGGGGCCGCACTCGGTAGCCGCCGCGTCGCACCCGGCGAATGGCAATGGTCTCCCATCCAGACTCCGCCTGGGGTGTGATCTCCTCGACAAGACCGTGCAACCGTTGTGGTAGGGCGGCGATCAGTTCCTGCACGGCGGGCAGTTCGAGCAGATGCGTCTGGATCGACGAATCGAGACAGGCGAGAGCGTGTTCCTCGTTCTGACAGAGCAGAGCTTGTGCCAGCGCGAGCGCGGGCGGCACGATCCAATCGGGGCTGCGCACCGAGCCGATCTCCAGGGCGTGACCCGATGCCACATTGCGCAGTCCACTCCAATGCAGCACCGGAGTTCCGGCCGCTGCGAGGCGTAAGGCGCGTCCCTGCTTGAGCTTCTCTCGTGCGAGCGGATGCCAGACACCCGGCCGGTCCGTGCGGATGGCCGCCCCGCTTGAATGCCTCAGCCGGGATGCGTTCGGGGCGAGCTGAACGTGCAGCGCGTCGCCGGAACCAGACCAAACGCCCCAACGGCGCAAAGCGCTTACACATCCGATCCGTCCACCGAGCGAGACCGTACGGAGTTGATCGGAATCCGCGTGCGTTGTCGCGAACCAGCCCCGTCGCACCCGCATGAGACTGCCGTCGCCCAGAGCACGAAGCAACTCACCACGGGAGATTCCGAAGTGAGCGAGGGTGCGCGCCTGGGCAACGTGGCCGAGAGAGGTCATCAGCGGGAGTATTTGCGCCATTCCGGCACTCTGCCTGCTCCACGTGGCATCCGCGTGCCTGCGGCTCTGTTTTGTGCACAGTCGTCTCCGGGGCGAGCCTGGGGAGGAACCGGAGTCTGTGCATAATTCAGGGCGGATGCCGCGACCCGCCGGGCGCGAGCGGTCTCTGGACCGCGTGTCGCGGCATCCGGCCTGAATAGTGCGAGCAAGGCGCGCGGATGCCGCGCGCGGGCCCGGCGGGCGGCATCCGCGGGTGGCGAACGGCGCCCACGCGTGTCAGCGGCGCCGACTACGATTGACGCGTGGTCACAGCCCTGTATCGCCGTTATCGGCCAGAGAACTTTGCCGAGATGATCGGCCAGTCCCAGGTGACCGAGCCGCTCATGACGGCGCTGCGCAGCGACCGCGTCAACCACGCGTACCTGTTCAGCGGTCCGCGCGGTTGCGGCAAAACCACGAGCGCGCGCATTCTGGCCCGCTGCCTCAACTGTGCCGAGGGCCCCACCGACACCCCGTGCGGAAAGTGCTCCAGCTGCATCGAGCTGGGCCGTGACGGCGGCGGCTCGCTCGACGTTGTCGAGATCGACGCGGCCAGCCACAACGGCGTCGACGATGCCCGAGACATCCGCGAACGGGCGATCTTCGCGCCAGCCCGCGACCGCTACAAGATCTTCATCCTCGACGAGGCGCACATGGTCACGCCGCAGGGCTTCAACGCGCTGCTGAAGATCGTGGAGGAGCCGCCCGAGCACGTCAAGTTCATCTTCGCCACGACCGAGCCCGAGAAGGTCATCGGCACCATCCGCTCGCGCACGCACCATTACCCGTTCCGGTTGGTGCCGCCCGCGCAGATGCTCGATTATGTGCAGCAGATGTGCGACAGCGAGGGCGTCACGGTGGCGCCCGGCGTGCTGCCGCTCGTCGTGCGGGCCGGGGGAGGCTCGCCGCGCGACACCCTCTCGCTGCTTGACCAGCTCATGGCCGGTTCCGAGAGCGACTCGATCGAATACGAGCGCGCTGTAGCCCTGCTCGGCTACACGCACGCCTCGCTGCTCGACGAGGTCATCGACGCGATTGCCGCGCGGGATGCCGCCGGTGCGTTCGCCGGGGCCGACCGCGTCATCCAGACGGGGCAAGATCCGCGGCGCTTCGTCGAAGACCTGCTCGAGCGCATGCGCGACCTCATCGTCGTCTCGGCCACGAGCGCGGAGGGTGCCGCGGCCGTGCTGCGCGGCGTGCCGCAAGACGAGCTCGACCACATGGCGCTGCAGGCGTCCAAGTTCGGCGACGCCGAGCTGTCACGAACCGCGGATATCGCCAATGCCGCGCTCACCGAGATGACGGGGGCTACATCCCCGCGGCTGCACCTCGAGCTCATGATCGCGCGCGTGCTCATCCCCTCCAGCGACGAGACGGATCGGGGCGCCCTCGCCCGCGTGGAACGCCTCGAGCGCCGCGTCGGCGTCGCCGACGGTGCTGTGCCGGCCACTCCGACTCCGGTTGCCACTCCGACTCCGCCAACCCCGCTGGTTGAGGAGCCGCGCGAAGCCGGCGTCTCGAAACCTGCGGCGCCAACGTCTGGTTTCGAGACGCAGCCTCCTTCGTCGGCTGCTCCTCAACCAGCGGAAGCCTCGGTCGCTGAGCCTGCCGAAGCGCCTGCACCCGCAGCATCCGCCGCACCGACGGCATCCGCTGCCCCCGTGCCATCCGCCATCGGCGCCGTCACCGTGCAGCAGGTGCGCGACGCGTGGCCCGAGGTGCTCGAGGTCGTCAAGAACACCAAGATGAGCGCGTGGATGGTGCTCGCCACCGCCCAGGTGCGCGAACTGCGCACCGGCGATGTGCTCGTGCTCTCGTTCCCCAGCCGCAAAGATGTCGACGCGCTCAAGCAGCAGGCGCCGGCTGGCCAGGGCGTGGGCGACCTGCTCAAGCAGGCGGTCTCAGACATTCTCGGCATCCGCCCCGCACTCATCGCCAAGACGGATGACGCCCCCGCGGCCCCCGCGCGCCCCGCAACCTCCGCGGGCCGGCCGGAACAATCCGCATCGTCATTCACGCCTGTCTCGACCACCGATTGGGCCGTGGCGAAGATCCCGTCGTCGGAGCCGGAACCCACGGTGCCTGCCATTGTCGACGCTGCCGAAGAGTCGCCTGTTGCCGACGTCGTCTCTGCAGCTATCGAGCCGGACGACGCGGATGCGCCTCCCGCTGACGAGGAGCCTCCTTTCGAGGAAGAGCCACCGTATGAGAACGTCGCGGAGGCGCCGCACAGCACACCGGCCGGTGCGGCGCCCGAACGTGCGAAAACGGCACCGGCGGCATCCGGTCCCGGTCGTAATGTCGCGTTCCAGGAACCGCAGCGCTACGGCGAGGCCGTCGTGCGTGAGATTCTCGGCGCGAGCTTCATCGAGGAGCAGCCCGCTCCCGGCAACGGCGGCAGGTAGCTGAAGTGTACGAAGGCATCGTTCAGGAACTGATCGACGAACTCGGTCGTCTGCCCGGCATCGGTCCGAAGTCGGCGCAGCGCATCGCATTCCACATCGTGCAGACCGAGACGTTTGACGTGACCCGGCTCGCCGAGGTGCTCACCGAGGTGCGTGACAAGGTGCGTTTTTGCGCGATCTGCGGCAACGTCACCGAGCAGGAGACCTGCGCGATCTGTCGGGATCCCCGGCGTAGCCCGGCATCCATCTGCGTGGTCGAGGAGGCGAAAGACGTCGTCGCCATCGAGCGCACGCGGGAGTTCCGCGGGCTCTACCACGTGCTCGGCGGCGCGATCAGCCCCATCGACGGCATCGGGCCCGACGATCTGCGCATCCGCCAGCTGATGCAGCGGCTCGCGGATGGCACGGTGCAGGAGGTCATCATCGCCACCGACCCCAACCTCGAGGGCGAGGCGACGGCCACCTACCTGAGCCGCCTGCTCACGACCCTTGAGATTCGCGTGACGCGCCTGGCGTCGGGCCTGCCCGTCGGCGGCGACCTCGAGTACGCCGACGAGGTCACGCTCGGCCGCGCCTTCGAGGGCCGCCGCCCGGTCTGACCCGAGATATCGCTGGTTGAGGAGGCGCGCGAAGCCGCCGTCTCGAAACTGGTGCGCATAACTCGCGTCATACAATGAACTGTCCGGCAATGATTGCCCCCTTTCCCCCTGGAGAATATTCGTGGCATTGATCGTGCAGAAGTTCGGCGGATCCTCCGTCGCCGACGCCGAGAGCATCAAACGCGTCGCCAAGCGCATCGTCGAGACGCGCAAGGCAGGCAACGAGGTCGTCGTCACGGTCTCCGCCATGGGCGACTCCACCGACGAACTGCTCGATCTGGCGCACGCCGTCACCCCGATCCCCGCCCCGCGTGAGCTGGACATGCTGCTTACCGCCGGCGAGCGCGTCTCCATGGCACTGCTGGCCATGGCCATCAAGAGCATGGGCTACGACGCTCGCTCGTTCACCGGCAGCCAGGCCGGCATGATCACGGATGCCCACCACGGTTCCGCGCGCATCGTCGACGTCACGCCCGGTCGCATCCGCGATGCCCTCGACGAGGGTGCCATCGCCATTGTGGCCGGGTTCCAGGGCTTCAACCGCGACACCAGAGACATCACCACGCTGGGACGAGGCGGCTCGGACACGACGGCGGTGGCCCTGGCCGCGGCGCTCGGCGCCGAAGTGTGCGAGATCTATACGGATGTCGACGGCATCTTCACTTCCGACCCCCGGGTCGTGCCGCTGGCCCGCAAGATCGACCGCATCTCCAGCGAGGAGATGCTGGAGCTCGCCGCGGCCGGAGCCAAGGTGCTCTATATACGCGCGGTGGAATATGCACGGCGGCACGGCGTCACTCTGCACGTGCGCTCGTCGTTCAACAACAACGAAGGCACGCTCGTTCTGAACGAGGCGGCCGCCGAGACCCTCAAGAAGAAAGACGGATCCACCGTGGAAGAGCCCATCATCGCCGGCGTCGCCACCGACCTCAGCGAGGCGAAGATCACCGTCGTCGGCGTGCCGGACGTGCCCGGCAAGGCCGCGCAGATCTTCACGATCGTCGCCAAGACCAACGCCAACGTCGACATGATCGTGCAGAACGTCTCGGCCGCAGACACCGGTCTCACCGACATCTCGTTCACGCTGCCGAAGTCCGAGGCGCAGAGCGTGCTCACGGCCCTCACCAATGATCAGCCGGATGTCGGATACCAGAGCCTGCAGTACGACGATCAGATCGGCAAACTCGCGCTTGTGGGCGCCGGCATGCGCACCAACACGGGGGTCTCGGCCAAGCTGTTCTCGTCGCTGTTCGAGGCGGGCATCAACATCGAGATGATCTCCACGAGCGAGATTCGCATCTCCGTCGTCACCCGCGCCGACAGCGTGGCCGAGGCCGCGCGCGTCGTCCACACCGCGTTCGGCCTCGACGGCGATTCCACGGCAATAGTGCACGCCGGCACCGGCCGCTGACGCGCCCATCGACCAACGAGGAGAGAACCCATGAGCAGCACCCCCGTGAACATCGGCGTCGTCGGCGCCACCGGCCAGGTGGGCGGCGTGGTGCGTCGTCTGCTTGAGGAGCGCGCGGTGCCGATCGCGAGCATCCGCTTCTTTGCATCGTCGCGGTCGGCCGGTACGACCCTGCCGTTCAACGGCGAGCAGATCGTTGTTGAGGATGCCGCGACGGCCGACCCGACAGGTCTCGACATCGCGATCTTCTCGGCCGGTGCCAGCAGTAGCCGCGTGCAGGCTCCGCGCTTCGCCGAGGCCGGCGTGGTGGTCATCGACAACTCCAGCGCCTGGCGCATGGATCCCGACGTTCCGCTCGTGGTCAGCGAGGTCAACCCCGAGGCCATCGCGCAGGCGACCGGCCCGGGCGGCGCCCGCATCATCGCCAACCCGAATTGCACCACCATGGCGATCATGCCCGTGCTCAAGGTGCTCGACGCCGAGGCCGGGCTTCAGCGCCTCATCGTCTCGACCTACCAAGCGGTCTCCGGCTCGGGTCTCGCTGGCGCGCAGGAGCTCGCCAGCCAGGTGCGCACCGCTGTCGAAGACGAGAACCTGCTGCAACTCGTGCACGACGGCTCGGCCGTTTCCATGCCCGAGCCGGTGAAGTACGTGCGGCCCATCGCGTTCAACGTGCTGCCGTTCGCCGGCAACCTGGTCGACGACGGCCTGAACGAAACGGACGAGGAGAAGAAGCTGCGCAACGAGAGCCGCAAGATTCTCGATCTGCCGGGCCTGCTCGTCAGCGGAACCTGCGTGCGCGTGCCCGTCTTCACCGGCCACTCCCTGTCGGTCAATGCCGAGTTCGCCCGCCCCCTCTCGCCGAAGCGCGCTGAAGAGCTGCTGGCGAACGCCCCCGGCGTCGCGCTCACGGATGTTCCGACCCCGCTCGAAGCGGCCGGAACCGACCCGAGTTACGTGGGTCGCATCCGTGCCGACGAGGGCGCTCCCGAGGGGCGTGGCATCGCGCTGTTCGTCTCGAACGACAACCTGCGCAAGGGAGCGGCGCTCAACGCCGTGCAGATCGCCGAGCTCGTCGCCGCCGCGCTGTAGCCCCGATCCCGCTGGTCGAGAGCTCCGCGGGTTTCGAGACGCGGGTTTCGGCGCTCCCCAAAACCCGCGCCGCACGCATAATTCAGGCTGGATGCGGCGGCACGCCGCGCGCGAGGCTGATTCGGCCGGAGCGCCACGAGTGCAGCCTGAATCGTGCGCAGTGCCGCGCCGAGAGACGGGAGCAGAGCAGGCCAACGGATGCACACCGCCGCCCGCCGGTAGACTCTTCTGGTGAGTAATTCCCCCCTTGACGTCGTTCTCATCGGTGGCGGCATCATGAGTGCCACGCTCGGTGCCATGATCCAGCGCCTGCAGCCCGATTGGTCCATCCGCATCTACGAGAGCCTCGGCGAGGTGGCGCAGGAGAGCTCGAACCCGTGGAATAACGCGGGCACCGGGCACTCGGCGCTGTGCGAGCTCAACTACATGCCGGAAGGCCCGGACGGCAGCGTCGATGCGGCCAAGGCCATCAGCATCAACGAGCAGTTTCAGCTGAGCCGCCAGTTCTGGGCCAGTCTGGTGAGCGCGGGCGAGCTGCCCGACCCCACGAATTTCATCAACGCCACCCCACACATGACCTTCGTGCGCGGCCGCGACAACGTGGATTACCTGCGCCGCCGCTACGAGGCGCTCAAGGACGAGCCGCTGTTCGCCGGCATCGAGTTCTCGGATGACCCGGCCGTCATCGCCGAGTGGGCTCCCCTTCTCATCAAGAATCGCAACCCGAAACAGCGCATCGCTGCCACCCGCACCGTCGCCGGAACCGATGTGGACTTCGGCGCGCTCACCCGCGCGCTGTTCGACAACCTGACCGACCGCGGGGCGCAACTGGCGCTGAATCACCGTGTGAAAGGCATCCGGCGCACGCCAGACGGGCTCTGGAAAATCAGGGTGCGGCACGATGTGGGCGGCACGCCGCACACGGCGACCGCGCGCTTCGTGTTCGTGGGGGCTGGCGGCGGTGCCCTGCACCTGCTGCAGAAGTCGGGCATCCCCGAGATCAAGGGCTTCGGCGGGTTCCCGATCAGCGGGCAGTTTTTGCGCACATCCGACCCGAAGATCGTGGCCCAGCACCAGGCGAAGGTCTACGGCAAGGCGGCCGTCGGCGCGCCGCCCATGTCGGTGCCGCACCTCGACACGCGTGTTGTCGACGGCGAGGCTTCGCTGCTGTTCGGGCCGTATGCGGGTTTCAGCCCCAAGTTTCTGAAGACCGGATCGTGGTTCGATCTTCCCGGATCGATTCGCGCCGGCAACCTCGGCGCCATGCTGGCCGTCGCCCGCGACAATCTCGATCTCATGAAGTATCTCGTGGGTGAAGTGCTCGCCTCGCGCGCCAAGAAGGTCGCCGCGCTGCGAGCGTTCATGCCCACGGTGAACGGTGACGACTGGCAGCTGATCACGGCCGGCCAGCGCGTTCAGGTGATGAAGAAGGATGCCTCGCGCGGCGGCGTGCTGCAGTTCGGCACCGAGGTCATCACCGGGGCAGACGGCACCATCGCCGGCCTGCTCGGCGCGTCACCGGGGGCCTCGACGGCGGTGCCGATCATGCTCGGCCTGCTCGAAAAGTGCTTCCCGGCCGAGTACCCGGCGTGGGAGCCGCGGCTGAAGGAGCTCATCCCGACGCTCGGCACCACCCTGAACGGCTCGCCCGCCAAGGCGAAGAAGGTCATGGCCGCCACGGCCAAGACCCTGCAGCTGCCCGCGTAGCCCACCGCGCACCCCCAATAGATGGCACGCGCGCGGGATGCGGCAATGTGGGGCGCGCACGGTGCTGTACGCTCGTGCTACCGATTGCACCCTCAGCAGGAAATCCTGTGAGTCACAGCATCGTTCGTGGCTTCCATACCTCGATTTCTTTCTCGTCAGCCCTCCCGAAGGATTCCCTGTGTCGATTGACCAGATCGCCGTCCGTCCATCCGTCAGCCGCCGGCGTAGGCGCCCGCTACTGTTCGTCACCGCCGGCCTTGTCGCCGCGGTGCTTTCCGTCGGAGGTCCGCTCGCGGCCAACGCCGCGCCGGCGCCCACGATCACGCTGAGCGCGACCACGGCCAGCCCGTATGGGCAGTTCACCGCGACCTCCGGTACAGGCTTCAGCGCGGGCGCCCCGCTGACCTTCCTGCTCGATGGCACGAATGTTTCGAACCAGTTGGTCGGCCCCCTGCAGGCGGATGCCACCGGGTCCTTCTCGGCGCCGTTCGGCTGGCTGCACTTCACCACGCCCGGTGGCGGCTCGCTGGGAAAGCACACGCTCCTCGTCACCGACGGTGTCACGCACCTGTCGGCCTCCGCTGACATCACCGTTGTCGCGACCCCGACTCCGGCTCCGACACAGGCTCGTCTGACCGTTTCGCAGATCACTGGCCCTGGCCTGAAGGTGACTTTCAGCGGCTTTACCCCGGGTGACAGCGTGGATGTCGGCATGTACAACCGCGACTCCGGTTTCGGTGGCACCTGCGCCACCGTGACGGCCGATGTGGGTGGTGTCGCGACCGCGATCTGCAACTGGAACGCGGCGTATGTGACGCACTTCAAGTTGGGCAACGGAACTGCGCCCGGCCCCGGCGTCTACGGTCTCGGTGCGAACAATGCGACGTACAGCATCTACTCCGCGGAGATGACCGTCACAGTCGGCGACCCGATTGTCGCCAAGCCGGCCGCTCCCGCGACACCCGCCGCTCCGGCCACCCCGGTCAGAAGCCCGGCCACCTTCACCGGCTAGCCGAGGCAAGCCGCATGACAACGCGTCGTCTCAGCGCTGCCCTCGGCATCGGCGCTCTGCTCGTTGTCGCATTCCTGACCGGATGCACGACCGCCGCCGCTCCTGCGAGCACGGCTGCACAGCATCCGGTGTCTCATTCACCGTCTCTCGCGTCGACACCGACCGTCGCACCGTCCCCGCCGTCGGCGGGAATGTCGGCGACCGCGAACGCGGCGCAGCTTGCCGTCTACTCGGCGCCGGATGGCACGGCTACCGAGACGCTCAGCAATCCGCAGCCCTCGGGCGCGCCGCTCGTTCTGCTCGTCGCGGCCACGAAGGGGTCGTGGCTGCAGGTGCACCTTGCGCAGCGCCCCAATGGCAGTACGGGCTGGATCAAGGCTGCTGCCGTCACCCTGCACACGCTCGCGTACAGCCTGAAGGCGTCGACGGAGAACCGCACCCTCGCGCTCTACAAGCACGGCGCGCTGGTGAAGACGTTCACGGTCGCCACGGGTACCGGCGGCACGCCCACCCCGCACGGATCCTTCTACATCACCGAGCTGCTGGCGCCGACCAACGCCGGTTATGGCCCCTATGCGTTCGGCCTCTCCGCGTTCTCGGATGCTCTGACCAGCTTCGGCGGCGGCCCCGGCCAGATCGGGCTGCACGGCACCGACGATGCGGCGAGCATCGGCAAGGCGGCGAGCCACGGATGCATCCGGCTGGCGAACCCCGACATCACCGAGCTGGCGAAATTGCTCCCGCTCGGCACCCCGATCACCATCGGCTGAACGCTCTTCCCACGAGTTCCGCTGGTCGAGTAGCCGCGCGAGCGAAGCGAGCCGGCGTATCGAGACGCCTCGGCCGCACGGCAAGCGCCGCCGTGCGCATAACTCATGCAGTTTTGCCCGGGCGGAGGCGCAACCCGCGCCATCCTGCGGATCTCTCGTCGGGCGCCGCCAATGTGCATGAGTTATGCGCACGACTGAGCGGGCACGGCGGCCGTCGATCGCTGGACATCCGCGGCATCCGCTGTTAGTGTCGTCTCCGCTATGAAGAGATAACTCCTTTCGTCCCGCGCCCGAGGCATTCGCCCGGCGGTGACCTGGCCGATCCGGCCGGTGTCGTGGCGCAGTCGACAGGAAGACTCTTCGCTCTCGTGCACCGCACGGCGCGCCGCGCGTTCTGCGCTCGCGTTGCTGCGGTGCGGTTGGGCCTCGTGTCGTGTCGGCTGCCCACGCCCGGTGGGAACCACCGCTCCACGAGGCGCCGCGCGCGCCCGGAGCACACTCTCGCGAAGGGCGGTTCTCCATGACTGCGCAGACATATCCCTCGACGGCCGCGGTAGCGACAGCGGCGCCAGCAGCAGCCTCAGCTTTGGTGAGCGCTACGCCCGCTGCATCCGCGCCGCTTGCATCCGCACCGCTGGTGCCGGCCGCGGCATCCGATCACCTGCGCGTCACGGGCGTCTCGCGCCTGTACGGCGAGCGGCGCGTGCTCACGGATGTGAGCGTCACCGTCGCGCCCGGCCAGCGGCTCGGGTTGATCGGCGAGAACGGCGTCGGCAAGTCCACGCTGCTGCGGCTGCTGGCCGGCATCGAAGAGGCGGATGGCGGCTCGCTCGCTCGACCGCCGCGCACTGGCATGCTCTGGCAGGAGGTGCAGTTCGAGCCGTCGGCGACCCTTGACGAGATGCTCGAAGCGGCCCTCTCCGAGGTGCGCGCCATCGAGCGCGAGCTCACGGATGCCGCGACTGCCCTCGCCGCCGACCCCCACCAAAACGACGGAGAAAGCGCCCAAATGGATGCCCCGGGCCGGCAAAAATGCGCCCAAACGCGTCTTTCTCCGTCGTTTTCGACGAAGCGCGCCGGCAGTCCCGCCGGGAGTCCCGCCGGCAGTCCCACTGAGAGTCCCGCCGATCGGTACGACGCGGCTCTGGCGGCCGCCGAGCGCGCGGATGTCTGGGGTGCCGAGGCGCGACGCGACGAGATTCTCGACGGGCTGGGCCTCGCCGGCATTCCGCGGCAGCGTCGTCTCGATGAGGTCTCCGGCGGCCAGCGCAGCCGCTTCGCGCTCGCCGCCCTGCTGCTCCAGCGTCCGGATGCGCTGCTCCTCGACGAGCCCACCAACCATCTCGACGACGCGGCCGCCGCCTTCCTCGAGCGACAGCTGATCGCCTGGCGCGGTCCGGTGATCTTCGCCAGCCACGACCGCGCGTTCCTCGACGCGGTCGCGACCGGACTCTTCGACCTCGACCCCTCGGCCCGCAGGCTCGCAGCGAGCAGCGCAGGCAGCAACACCGGCAATCGCGGCACGCGAGGGGCGGATGCGAGCGGCGACGGCATCCGCTTCGGTGGCAGTTACACCGAATACCTCGCGGCGAAGGCCGACGAGCGCGCCCGCTGGGAGCGCCGCTTCGCCGACGAGCAGCACGAGCTGAAGGAGTTGAAGTTCGCGGCGGATGTCACGTCGCGCTCCATCAGCCACGCCCGCGCCATGACCGACAGGAACAAGATGTCCTACGGCAATCTGGGTGGGCGGGTCGATAAACAGGTCAGCCGTCGGGTCAAGAACGCGCAGGGCCGCCTGGCCGAGCTCGAGCAGAACCAGGTGCGCAAGCCGCCTGCGGTGCTCAGCTTCGCGGGCATCCCCGGCGGGTTCACCGCGCTGGCCGACCGCGCGCCCGCCGTCGAAAACGACGGAGAAATGCGCCGAAAGGGCGCACCAAGGGGGGCATCCGGCTCGAATCAGCCCGAATCTCCGTCGTTTTCGTCGACGCCGCGCACGGATGGGCGAGCCGGGTCGCAGGCGGGCGGCCTGCTCATCCAGGCCACGGATGCGCGCATCCCCGGCCGCCTCGATGTCGCACGGTTCGCGATCGAGCCGACATCACGCATCCTGATCACCGGTCACAATGGCGCCGGCAAATCGACGCTGCTGGCGGCTCTCGCGGGCACACTCGCGCTCGCCGCCGGCACCGTCAACCGGCGCAAGGGCCTGCGCGTCGGCCTGCTCGAACAGGATGTGCGCTTCGAGAATCCGGATGCCACGCCCCGCCGAATCTACGAGCGCGCGCTGGGCGAACGGCGCGCCGAGACGACCACACTCAGCTCACTCGGGCTGATCGCGCCCCGCGATGTCGACCGTCCCGTCGGCACTCTCTCGATAGGCCAGCAGCGCCGGCTTGCGCTCGCGCTGATCATCGCGAAGCCGCCGCACGTGTTTCTGCTCGACGAGCCAACGAACCACCTGTCGCTCTCGCTCGCCACCGAACTCGAGGATGCCCTGGGCGGCTACCCCGGCGCGGTGGTGGTGGCGAGTCACGACCGCTGGCTGCGTCGGCGCTGGAAGGGCGAGCGCGCCGAGATGCGCGCGGGCCGCATCGTCGGCGCGCCACGCCTCCACTCCTGAATTGCGAATCTCGCCCCGCCACAGAACCAGAACTCGGCACCCGCACAGGGCCCGGCTCCGAACCCGGCGCTTGCGCAACACTCGAACATGTGTTCGAATGTATGAGTGAGATGGAGCGGGCAAGAGCTGGGGGAGGAGCAGCAGAACGCGCTGCCCGGGCTCGCGCGCCTCAACAACCTGGTGCGCAGCGTGCGCACCCCCGAATTCGCCGGGATCACCTTTCACGAGGTACTCGCCAAGTCGGCACTGAACAAGGTTCCGGGCACGGGCAAGAACGCAAACAAGAGCAAGGCCAGCGCCCTCCCCTTCGGCTGGACCATCAACCCCTACCGTGGCTGCTCCCATGCCTGTGCCTACTGCGCAGACCCCGAGACGCTGGTTCTCATGGGTGACGGTCGACAGAAGCCCCTGTGGATGGTCGAGGTCGGCGAGGAGATTTACGGCACAGAAGTGCGCGGCAACTATCGCCGCTATGTGAAGACCACGGTTCTCGCCTCGTGGAACACCCGCAAGCGCGCGTATCGAACAACGCTTGCCGACGGCACGGAACTCATCACCAGCGGCGATCACCGTCTTCTCACCGAGCGTGGCTGGAAGCACGTGCAGGGCACGATGTCCGGAGCGCATCAGCGACCGTACCTGACACCGAACAACAAACTCATGGGCTTCGGCCTCAACGGGCTCACGAACATCCAGCACGCTCAATTCAACGCCGACTACCGTCGCGGCTACCTGACGGGCATGATCCGTGGTGATGGCATGCTCTTTCGCAAGGACTATCGACGCGCCAACGGCGGAGTCAACCATCTGAGTAGCTTCCGGCTGGCGTTGGCCGACGTCGAGGCGCTCAACCGTTCCCGTGTGTATCTCGAGGCGGAAGGGATCAGAACGACAACCCGTCCGTTTGCGGTGGCGTCTGCCACACGCAGACCGATGCAAGCGATTCATACGGCGAAGCGCGCTCACTACGACCGCATCAGCGAACTGATCCGATGGCCTGCGCAGCGATCGGATGATTGGAACGCCGGATATCTTGCTGGCATATTCGATGCCGAAGGCAGCTGTTCCCGAGGAGTTCTCCGCATTTCGAACAAGGCTGCGGATGTGCTCGAGCAGATTCAATCCGCCATGACGGCCTTGGGAATCGACCACGTTCTTGAGCCAGCGCATCCGAATGGCGTGCGCAATGTGCGTGTTTCTGGCGGTCTCCCTATGCGCACCCGCTTTTTCACGCTCGTTGGCCCGGCCATCACCCGCAAGCTCGATATCGAGGGCGCCGCCGTCAAGTCGGAGGCGAAGCTGCAGATCGTCTCGATTGAAGATCTCGGCGAGACCATCGACATGATGGACATCACCACGGGCACCGGTGACTTCATCGCCAACGGCGTCATCAGCCACAATTGCTTCGCCCGCCCCACCCACACCTACCTCGATCTCGACGCCGGCAAAGATTTCGACAACGAGATCATCGTCAAGGTGAACGTCGCCGAGGTGCTGCAACGCGAGCTGGCGAAGCCGAGCTGGGGCAGGCATCCGGTGGCGCTGGGCACCAACACCGACCCGTACCAGCGCGCCGAGGGCCGCTACGCGCTCATGCCCGGCATCATCGATGCGCTCGCCGACTCGGGCACACCGTTCAGCATTCTCACCAAGGGTTCGCTGCTGCGCCGCGACCTCGATCGAATAGCGGATGCCGCCACGCGCGTTCCCGTCGACCTCGCCATGTCCATCGCCATTTACGACGACGAGCTGCAGCACTCGATCGAGCCGGGCACGCCGTCCACCTCGGCGCGACTGGCCACCGTGACAGCGGTGCGCGAGCACGGGCTCAACTGCTCCGTCTTTCTGATGCCGATCATCCCGTATCTCACCGACTCGAAGGCGCACCTCGATGAGGCGCTGCGTCGCATCGAGGAGGCGGGCGCGACATCCGTGCTGTACACGGCGATGCACCTGCGGCCCGGCGTGAAGGAGTGGTTCATGCTCTGGCTCGAGCGCGAGCACCCGGAGCTGGTCGCGCGATACAGCGAGATGTACGGGGCCGGCGCCTACCCGCCGAAGGAGTACCGCGCGTGGCTGTCGGCGCGCATCCGGCCTCTGATAGCCCGGCACGGGCTGACCCGTGGACAGGAGGACCCGGTCACGGGCGGTGTGCGCACCGTGCGTGCCGGTCGACCCCGCTTCACGGCGCCCGTACCCGACTCCGCGGGCACCCTCGAGATCGCCCCGACCCTGTTCTAGTCGCGCACCCGCAAGCCGCCCCGCCCCCCACCGAATGGGGTACAGCGCCGGGGTACAAAGACGCCCATCTTGGTGCGATAATCCAAGCGGGGGATAAGAAATTCTCTGCGTAGCCGACCGCGTAGTCGACTGCGCAACTGCGAAGCGCAACGCCACGCACTCATCGGGGAGGAGGCGTCGACATGTCGTTCGGCCTGCCCAACCATCTGGTGCGCACCGTTCACAGTCGCGCCCTCGCCAACGCGTCCCAATGGGGCGGGATCGCCTGTCTGGCCGCGGCGCTCGCCACCGTGCTGCTGACTGCAGCCAACGGCATGGCCTCCCAGGGCGGCGCCG
The DNA here is from genome assembly GCF_001424905.1 of Leifsonia sp. Root112D2. Classification (NCBI taxonomy): domain Bacteria; kingdom Bacillati; phylum Actinomycetota; class Actinomycetes; order Micrococcales; family Microbacteriaceae; genus Leifsonia; species Leifsonia sp. Root112D2. Next base: position 281,768 of record NZ_LMCU01000001.1, on the reverse strand, counting down.
GAGTGTGGCCCACCGTCATCGCGCTCGTACCCATGATCGGCATGCTTGCCGTGCTGCGCCGCGTGCGCACCGTCATCATGACCATCGCCTACCTCGTCGTCGGCACCTTCGGCACCTTTCTCTACGCGCTCACCCTGCTCACGCAGACGCCCAGCTATCGCGAGACCAGCCTGTTCGTCTTCGCCCTGCCGGTGATCGCCATGCTCGCGATAGGCGGTGCGGGCTCCGGCGCGCTTGTCGGGGTGTTGTGGAGCACGCTCGGCTATGCGCTCGCCGAGGTGGCGGTATTGATCGCCGCACACCTTGCCGACCGCGCGTTTCTTCCCGACGTCACCTCGCTGCTCGCCTACCTCGTGCTCGTGAGCGTCATGATTCTCGACGCCTATGTGAGCGTCGGCCGACATACCCCCCAAACGCTGATCCACCGGGCGGTGCGCGATGTGCACGCATCCAGTGTGCGTCACGAGCTCGCGGTCGAGTTCGCCGCCGAGCTGCACGACGCCGTGCTGAGCGAGTTGGTGACGGTGGCGGCATCCGTGCCCGGTGAGTTGTCACCGCGACTGCGAACCCTCATCGAGCGAGACCTTGTCGAGCTCGGGCGCGATGCCGCCACGCTCAGCGAGCGGCACGGCACCGTCGACGATCCGGATGCCAGCGCCTGGCACGAAAGCGGGCTCGTCAAGGCCATCGAGCAGAGCCGCGACGACGGCCTGGTGATAGCGGTCTCGGGCGATCGTGAACTGGTCGCAACGCTCTCACCCGCGCAAGACAGGGCCCTCGGCCTCGCCGTGCGCCAGTGTCTGGTGAACGTGCTGCGGCACGCGGGAACGGCCGAGGCCGATGTGGCGATCTCGGCCTCCGATGATGAACTGTCGGTGATGGTGATAGACGCAGGTCGCGGTTTCGTGCCGGCCGAGACCGCCGCCGACCGCATGGGCCTGCGAACCTCGGTGCACGAGCGCATCGAGCATGTGGGAGGCACGGTCACGATCTGGTCGAGCAGGGAGGTCGGCACCACCGTGATGCTCACGCTCCCGATCCCTGTGCCCGTCGCCGCACCGACGCAATCCGACGGGCCCGCCGCATGAGAACGGCCGAGCAGACCCCCCAGCAGCTCGACCCGCTCGGCACTCTCGCCGTCGGTCGCGCCGTCGTGATCCTCTGCGCGCTCATCATGGTCTACGCCGTCATCTCCACGATGCAGCACGCGAACCAGTTGACGAATCCGATGTTCGCGGCGGCCGCCCTCATCATGCTCGGGTGCGCGTGCGGCATCATCATGGTCGCCTCCGCGGTGGCCCACGCGCCGGTGACGCGCATGGTCTCTCTCGCCGTGATCGCGCTCGCACTGTCTGCCAGCGCGCTTTCGACCGTCTCCACGTGGGGCGCGAACCTCCTGATTCAGGATGACTGGGGCCAGTACGCGGTGGCGCTTCTGATCACCGCCATCGCCCTCACCCGACCGGCCGTGGAGATTATCGCGACGGGTCTCGTCGCATCCGTCGTGATCGGCGCGCTCGCTGCGGCGCAGGCGAGCTTTCTCTACATCACCGTGCCCACGAGCATCTATGTGGTGGTCGCGCTCACCCCGGTGGCGGCATTCACGTGCGCATCCGCGGGCTATTCGCACACCATGACCCGCAGCATTCGGGTGTGGCAGCAGTCTGCGCGTGCCGCCATCGCGCGCATGGAACCGGCGGTGCGCGAGGTGACGGCCCGCGTGGTCTACCAGGAGCAGGTGACGCAGTTGAACGCCGTAGCGGTTCCGCTGTTCACGAGCATTCTCGAGCGTGACGAGCTCACCGCAGACGACATCGAGCGCGCGCGTGAAATCGGTGCGGGGCTGCGCGTGCGAGCGGTTGCCGCGGTCGAACGCAGCTGGCTCGACGAGGTGGTGTTCATCGCGCTGGCGGCACCCGCGAAGGTTTCCAGCGTGGCCGCACGCATTTCGGCGCGCGAATACAGCCGGATGCCTGCCGGCAGCCCCCCGGGAGTCGACGATCCCGGCCGCGTGGCCGAGCTTGTCGGAGACCAGCTGCGCGCGGTGCTGTCTGCGTTCATCACGGCCGTCGCGCGGCATCCGGGTTTCGATGGCGCGTCGTTGAATGTGGCATTGAGACGTGCAGGGCCCGGCTGGAAGATGCGCTTCGACGCGCGCATCGATGCTCCAGCACTGCAGCTGCGCTCGACGTTTGTGCCGTATCTGGCGGCGGTGCGCATGCTCACCGACGATTCCGTTCTCCGCTGTGCGCCCGGCGCGCTCACGCTAAAGTTCTCCCATGACCGTTCCTGATTCGTCGTCGTACGAGGGGGAGCGTGTGAGGCTGGCCCTGCTCGACGATCACGAGCTTCTGCTTGACAGCCTCGGCAGTTGGATTGCCGGGAATGCCCCCGAATTCGACCTGGTGCTGCGCGCCAGTTCATGGCTGCAACTCGTGCACAGCCCGGCGTTTCCCACCGATCTGGTGATCATGGATCTGCAGCTGGCCGAGCACGTCTCGATCGAGGCACGCGTGCGCACGTGCCGGGCGGCCGGCGCGAAGGTGATTGTGCTGAGCGCGATGGACACCCGCCTTGACCGGCAGCGCGCAATCGACGCGGGCGCATCCGCCTATCTCACGAAGTCGCAACCCATGCACGAGGTGTTCGCCGTGGTGCGCTCGGTGAGTGGAATCGACGGGGGAGCGGAGCCATCGACGGATTGGCGGCCCCTGCCCACGGGTGCCACCGCGGTGACTCGCCCGTCGCTGAGCGAGGGGGAGCGCGACGCGCTCAAACTCTATGCCGATGGTTGGACCACCGCCGAGGTTGCCGCCATGATGAACGTGAAGTACGAGACGGCGAAGACGTATCTGCGCCGCGTGCGCGAGAAGTACGGCAAGGCGGGCCGCCCCACCAGCAGTCGATCCGACCTCACCCGCCGCGCCGCCGAAGACGGCTACCTCGTCTAGCCTCACTACGCAGGTTGAGGAGTCGTCGAGGAACGAGGCGACATCTCGAAACCGCCCCACCGCATAGGATTACACCCGTGGCAAAACTCTATTTTCGCTATGGCGCGATGAACAGTGGCAAGAGCACGGCGATGCTGCAGGCGGCGTACAACTATGAGGAACGCGGTCACCGTGTCTTGCTCACCAAGCCGGCCGTCGACACCAAGGGCGACATGGGCATCCTCTCGCGGCTCGGCGTCACCCGCGCGGTCGACTTTCTGCTCACCCCCGATTCGGATGCCTACGGCGCGTTCCAGAAGCACCGCGAGCGCACCATCAAGCGGCATTCACGCGACGTAAGCGCGTTGCTCGTCGACGAGGCGCAGTTTCTCACCGAGGCGCAGGTCGACGACCTGCTGCGCATTGCGATTCTGGAGAACATCCCGGTGCTGGCTTACGGCATCCGCACCGATTTTCAGACGGTGGCCTTTCCCGGCAGCCGCCGACTGCTCGAGACGGCGCACAGCCTCGAGGAGCTGAAGACCATCTGCCGCTGCGGTCGCAAGGCCGTGTTCAACGCGCGCAAGATCGACGGCGAGTTCGTGTTCGACGGCGACCAGGTGGCCATCGACGCCTCGAGTGAAGAAGACGAGGCCGGCCTGGGCGGATACCGCGAGGTGAGCTACGAGTCGCTGTGCGGCGCCTGCTACTTACAGGAGAGCCACGGCGTGCTCAACAACGGCCGCCGCCGCTGGCCGGTCGACTCGACCCCCGCCTACACCGACGGCCCCGACCCCGACTTCACCTAACACCGGTCGCCCGCCAACTTCCGCTGGTTGAGGAGGCCGCCCGCGGCCGTCTCGAAACCGCCCGGTCGCCAACTTCTGCTGGTCGAGTAGCTCGCGCAGCGAGCGTATCGAGACCCCGCCCGCCCCACGTCATGCTGCCGCCGGGATGCGAGTGCGCGCCTTACTCGCCGGTCTCCAGTTCGCGGCCAGACTGACCCAGGGTGGTGCCTTGACTTGTGGCGCTCCCTCGATCATTCGAATCAGCCACCCCGACGTCTCAATCGTTCGATGATGGAACCAGCACAGACAAACCCCATTATCCGTATGGGTAGGCCCTCCGTGGCGGTCGGGAATCACATGGTGAATCTCCGTCCACCCGGCCGGAATGCTGCACCCGGGTATCAGACATCCGCCGTCCCTGGCCATGATTGCTCGGCGCTGCTTCGGCGTGAAGCACCGCTCCTTTGAACCCAGAGCGGTAATGGCCCCGTGCTCATCGACAGTTACCTTCTGAATACCGCCGGTGCAGGCGAACTGCTCCACGCTTTCGATGGAGACGGGTTCGGCGAGCCCGTCGATGAATCCGGCGCCGCTGCGCTGGGCGAGGTCCTGCTCCCGCACCGTGACGAGCACGGTCGGCGCCGCACCGCCAATGGTCGGAGTCTCGGCCACGCGCGCGGCGGTGTCGAGCACGGCGCCGAGAATGTCGTGACGCTTCTGATCTGTGGTGCGGTCATCCGTGGAACTCTCTGAACTCTCAGCGGCGAGCTCAGCGTCGAGGAATGCGACCGGCGCGGTCTTCGGAGAGAGATAGGCGTCGAAGAGGCGCCGCAGCTTGCCGGCGACTTCGGGCAGCAGGCTTCCACTGATGGGGATGATGCCGCCTCGTGCCGCACCCAGCCTCAAGCCTCGCGCGTGCATGGCCCGGTCTTCGTCTGGTCGCACGCCGTCGGGGTCGAGCCAGGCGCGCCACACGTGCGCCTGAACGCGCACCTCGTCCGCCGACAGTGCCAGCGCACCGCCGGTCGCGTCACTGGCTTCTGCCGCGCTGTCTTCGGCGACATTGTCTTCTGCGGCGCCGTCATCCGCGTCGTCAGCTCCCGCCGTTCCACCCACGGCGCCGGCAACCAGCGACGCCTCGGCCGCAGCAAAGACGTCGAGACTCGAGTGCCCCAGCGCCGGGTTGAGCCCGTCGACGATGGCCGACGCGGCATCTACTCCCAGCTCGCCCGCGGCCAGTGCAGAAGCGACCTCGGGGTACCTCGCCGGCAGATCGAAGCCGCACAAGGTTGGGTGGCAGCGCACCGCGGCGCCGAGTCGCATGCGTCGCCCGGCCGTTGCCGCCGAGACCCGGGTGACTCGCTCCAACAGTTCTACCGGATTGCGGCACCCTTTGCGGGTGGCCAGACTCTCGACGCCCAGCTGACTGCGTGAACGTTCGGCGATCTCTGCTGCGATGGCCACTCGTTGGGCATCGATCAGGCGGCCCTGGTGTTCGACCTCGGCGGCGTGCACCAACAGTTCATCATCGGCCATGCCGCGCACGTCTGCACCACCATGCGAGCCACCGACCATGCCGGTGATCTCCGTCAGCGCAGAAGGGGCGTTCATGAGTCAATTATCCCACAAAACCAACCATTCTGAAAGGTTAAAAACCCAGATCAAAGGCTATTTTTCTGTGTATAACTTCCAAGAGGTGCAGCCTGTGGAGGAAGAGGCGCGAGGCCGCCCCAGCCCCGCCCCAGCCCTGCCCCAGCCCTGCCCCAGCCCTGCCCCCTCCTCTGTCGCCGAGTTCGGGATATATACGGCTTCACCGCGATGAACACCCGCAAGAATTGCGAACTCGAGCGAGTAGCCTGCCGGTCGCGCCGCCGCCCGTCACCCATGTATCACTTCTGCTAACCCCCCAATGGGGTGCCATGTTTGCGACCGCCCAGCACCGCCCGTGTGTCATTATGGATCGGGGACAGAACGCAGAATCTACTAGCACACGAGCTTTGAGAGTGAATGAGGGGATGCCGTGAACACCCGGTATCAGCCTGAAGCATCTCGAAGCGTGAGGTCCAGCGCCACGATCACGGCAGAGAGCATCCGCCCCGATTCGTGGCATTTATCGAAGCTGTTTTGGGAAGTGTCACGGCATGACGGTTAAAGCAAAGCTCTGGGGCGCGCGGCTGCAGGTTGAGGCCAACCGACGACACGAGTCCCTTTACCTTCGCTTTGGCACCCAGTTCGTGCTCGACGCCGTCGCCTGGGCCTTCGCCCTGGTGGTCGCCGTGTTCTTTCGCTACGACTTCATCGAAGACCGCATAACGTGGTGGCCTCTCGTGGCGGTGTGCATTGCGGCCATCATTCTGCAGCTGGCGTTGGGCTGGACGTTCTGGCTGTATCGCGGCCGTCACGATTACGGCAGCTTCGAAGAGGCCCGTTCCCTTCTGTACACGGTGCTGGTGAGCGCGCTCGTGCTCTCTGTGCCGCTCCTCATCTTCGGCCCGGCCTTGAGCATTCCCCGCAGCGCCGTGCTCATCGCCGCGCCTATCGCGTTCATTCTCATGGGGGCCGCCCGTTACATCAAGCGCATCTACGTGGCCCGCGCATCGCGCCCCGGTAACGATTCAGTACGCGTGCTCGTCTACGGCGCCGGCTACATGGGCAGCGTGCTTGTGCGGCGCATGATGACCGACCGATTCTCCATGTACCTCCCCGTTGGTCTCATCGACGATGACCGCTCCAAGCGCAACCTGCAGATGATGGGTGTTCCGGTTCTCGGCGGCATGGCCGATCTGGGGCGTGCCGCGCAGAAGACCGGCGCCACCACGCTCATCATCAGCATCGCCCGTGCCGATGCCGAGCTGTTGCGTGAGATTTCGGATGCCGCTGATCGCGTCGGTCTCGCCGTGAAGGTTCTGCCTGTGCTCGACGAAATACTGGAGGGCAAGACGCGTCTCTCGGATGTGCGTGACCTCTCCATCGAGGACCTCATCGGTCGGCACCCCGTGGACACCCAGATTGAGTCGATTGCGGGATACCTGGCGGGCAAGCGCGTGCTCGTCACGGGTGCCGGCGGCTCCATTGGCAGCGAGCTGTGCCGCCAGATCGTCAAGTTCGGCCCCGCCGAACTGATGATGCTCGACCGCGACGAGACGGGACTGCAGCAGGCGCAGATCTCGATTCTGGGCCGCGGCTTGCTGGACACCAAAGACGTGGTGCTGGCAGACATCCGCGACGCTGAGGCCCTGCAGAAGATCTTCACTGAGCGCCGTCCCGAGGTCGTCTTCCACGCCGCAGCGCTCAAGCACCTGCCCATGCTGGAGCAATACCCCGACGAAGCGTGGAAGACCAACGTGCTCGGCACGCTCAATGTGCTGCAGGCCGCCATGAATGTGGGGGTGAGCACCTTTGTGAACATCTCCACCGACAAGGCGGCCAACCCCACGAGCATTCTGGGTCACTCCAAGCGCGCCGGTGAGCGCATCACTGCATGGGCCGCGCAGCAGACGGGCGCCACCTATCTTTCGGTGCGCTTCGGCAACGTCATCGGCAGTCGTGGATCGATGCTTCCCACGTTTGCCTCGCTGATTGCCTCGGGCGGCCCGGTCACGGTGACGCATCCGGATGTGACGCGGTTCTTCATGACCATCCCCGAGGCCTGCCAGCTGGTCGTGCAGGCCGGCGGCATCGGCCGCGTCGGCGAGGTGCTTATTCTCGACATGGGCGAGCCGGTGCGCATTCTGGATGTGGCCGAGCGCATGATCGCGCAGTCGGGCAAGAAGATCGAGATCGTCTTCACGGGTCTGCGCGAGGGCGAGAAGCTCAACGAAGAACTCATCGGCATCGGCGAGACGGACGATCGCCCCCTGCATCCCAAGATCTCCCACGCCCTCATTCCCCCGATCGAGCCATCGCGTCTCGACCGCTCAGAGTGGACGAAGCGCTGGAGCGAGAACCAGAACGAGACCGCCGTGATCATTCCGCTGACCAAGCAGAGATCCGCCCAGTGACGCAGAAGATCTACATGTCGTCGCCCGATGTGGGCGAGCTCGAAGAGCAGTACGTCGTCGCGGCAATGCGTTCAGGCTGGATCGCCCCGCTGGGCCCTGACGTCGACGCATTCGAAAACGAGCTGGCAGCCCGTGTCGGGGTCGCACACGCTGCCGCACTGAGTTCGGGCACGGCCGCACTGCACCTGGGCCTGCTGAGTCTCGGCGTGCAGGCCGGCGACATCGTGGTCACCTCCTCCATGACCTTCGCCGCCACGGCGAACGCCATCACTTATGTGGGTGCCCAGCCCTACTTCATCGACTGCGAACTCGAGACGGGCAACATCGATCCTGAACTGCTGGCGCAGACCCTGCGTGAGCTCGCGGATGCCGGCACTCCCGCCTCCGCAATTGTTCCGGTCGATCTGCTCGGCAAGGCCGTGAACTACACGCGCATTCTTGAGATTGCCGACGAGTTCGGCATCCCGGTTCTCTCGGATGCAGCCGAATCGCTCGGCGCCACGCACCGGGGCAAGGCGGCCGGGTCGTTCGGTCGCGCATCCGCCGTCTCCTTCAACGGCAACAAGATCATGACAACCTCGGGTGGCGGCATGCTACTCACCGACGACGGAGACCTCGCGGCTCGCGCGCGCTATCTGGCCACCCAGGCCAGGCAGCCGGCGGCGCACTACGAGCACACCGAGATCGGCTACAACTACCGCATGAGTAATCTGCTCGCCGCGCTCGGGCGTGCCCAGCTGTCGCGTCTTGACGAGATGATCGGCCGCCGGCGTGCAGTACGGCAGCGGTATCGCGAACTCTTCGCCGATATCGATGGGGTCACGCTTTTCGGCGGCGCCGATGACGAGAGCGACAACATGTGGCTCACCTCGATTCTTGTCGACCCCGCCGTCGCCGGGTGGCGCGCGGTGCAGCTCAGCGAGGCCCTCGCGCGTGATGACATCGAGAGCCGCCCGCTGTGGAAGCCGATGCACCTGCAGCCCGTCTTCGCGGCCGCTCCCGCCGCCGTCAATGGCAACGCGCAGGAGCTCTTCGAGACCGGAATCACCCTGCCCAGCGGTTCGGCGCTCACCGCGCCACAGGTCGAACGCGTCACGCACGCGATCACGACGTTCCTCGGGGCGGTCCGTTGAGCGCATCGCCTCGAACAACCGGTTATGACCGCGTCAAACGAGGCCTTGACCTGGTCGGGGCATCGGTAGGCTTCGTTGTCTCCCTGCCGATTCAGGCGGTCGTCGCCGTCATGGTCGCGGCCAAGCTCGGTCGCCCGGTGTTGTTCCGTCAGCAGCGCCCGGGTCGCAACGGCACCGTCTTCACTCTGGTGAAGTTCCGCTCCATGAAAGACCTCGACCCTGAGCGCGGTCTGGTGACGGATGCCCAGCGTCTCACCCGCTTCGGCGCCATTCTCCGCTCCACCAGTCTCGACGAGTTGCCCACCCTCGCGAATGTGATCAAGGGCAATATGAGTGTTGTGGGCCCGAGGCCCCTTCTGGTCTCCTACCTCGACCGCTACACACCAGAGCAGGCACGCCGACACGAGGTGCGACCCGGCATCACGGGTCTCGCGCAGGTGAGCGGTCGAAATGCCGTCGACTGGGATGACCGCTTCGCCCTCGACGTGCAGTACGTCGATTCGCGGAGTTTCTCGCTCGACGCGAAGATTCTTGTACGTACCATTACGTCAGTGTTCAAACGTGAGGGAATTTCGGCCGAGGGACACGCGACGATGCGCGAATTCGGCGGAAGTACCGACGACGGCGGTCAGATATGACTTTCAAGCTGGTCATCGTGGGGGCGGGTGGCTTCTGCCGCGAAACGCTTGATGTGATCGCGGCGATCAATGAACTCGCCGGGGAGCCGTCGATCGACGTTATCGGTGTTCTCGACGACGCCCCGTCAGCTCAAGCGCTCGAGCGGCTCGCGGCGCGAGGGGTCAGCTGCCTCGGGGCCATCGAGCCGTGGCTGTCACAGAAGCCGCAGGCTCATTACCTCATTTGCGTTGGCAACCCCCAGCGTCGCGCAGCAATAGACCAGCGGTTTCGCGCGGCGGGGCTTGAGGCCGCAACCGTTGTGCATCCTCACGCCACAATCGGTTCCATGGCAACCATCGGCCCGGGCACAGTGGTGTGCTCCGGTGGCGAGATCTCAACGAATGTCACCCTGGGGCGTCATGCACACGTGAACCCCAACGCGACCATCGGCCACGACACGATCCTGGCTGACTACGTCTCCATCAACCCGGGGGCAATCGTGTCGGGAGACGTTTCGATCGGCACCGAGACACTCGTCGGTGCTGGTGCGGTCATTCTGCAGGGGCTCGCCGTCGGCGCGCGCTGCATCGTGGGCGCCAGCGCCTGCGTGACCCGCGATGTCGAGGAGAACCGAACGGTCATGGGCGTTCCCGCCCGATAGATGTGAGGCACACATGAAGGTATTGATCACCGGCGGAGCAGGCTTCATCGGCTCCAATCTGGCCCGTTTTTTCAAGCAGCACGATCCTCAGGGCGAGGTGCGCATCATCGACGACCTCAGCACCGGGCGACGTGAGAACCTCGACGGTGTCGACGCGCAACTGGTGGTCGGCTCGATCCTCGATTACGAGCTGCTGAAGACAGTGACGGCCGGTGTAGATTCTGTCGTGCATCTCGCCGCAATCGGCAGCGTTCCCCGTTCCGTCGCCGCCCCGCGACCGACCCACGATGCGAACAGCACCGGCACGCTGAACGTGCTCGAGGCGGCCCGTGAGCTCGGCGTCGACCATGTTGTGGTGGCATCCTCCAGCTCCGTCTACGGCAGCAACCCGTCACTGCCCAAGTCGGAGTTCGACTGGACCCGCCCGATGAGCCCGTACGCCGTCAGCAAGCAGGCCACGGAGGGCTACGCCATCGCCTACGGCTTCTCCTACGGCATGAAGACGCTCGCGTGCCGTTTTTTCAACGTGTTCGGCCCGGGCCAGCCGGCCGATCACGACTACGCCGCCGTCATTCCGAAATTCCTGGATGCCGCGCTCAACGATCGTGCCCTCACCGTGCATGGCGATGGCCTGCAGTCGCGCGACTTTACCTTCGTGCAGACCGTCTGCACGGCCATCTTCGAGGCGGCCACCAAGAAGATTCACTCGGCCGACCCGGTGAACCTCGCCTTCGGCACCAACACCACGCTCATGGAACTCGTCGAGCTGATGAAGCAGCAGCTGAACAAAGACATCGCCGTCGAGCACGTCGACCCGCGCGTCGGCGACGTTCGCGCTTCGCAGAGCGACGGCGTGCGCATTCGCGAACTGTTCCCCGAGCTGCAGCCCGTGCCATTGGAGGAAGGTCTCGCTCAGACCATCTCCTGGTTCCAGTCGAAGCAGCCTGGATAGTGGGCAACGGTAAGCCGAGCATCCTGCTCGGCGTCACCGCAGACATGTCCCTTCGGCTCATGCAGGGCTTTCCCGAGTACCTCGTCGAGCACGGCTGGGACGTGCATGTCGTGAGTTCAGCTGGTGCGGGGATCGACGCCTTGAAAGGGAGCACGGGCATCACGACCCATGCGATCATGATGGCTCGCGAGCCCTCGCCGTTTCGTGATCTCGTTTCGCTAGCGCAATGGACAAAGCTGCTCCGGCACGTGCGACCAGATGTAATTTCGGTCGGCACACCGAAGGCCGGATTACTCGGTGGTCTTGCCGCTCGCCTCGCATCGGTTCCGCAGCGAATCTACCTTCTGCGCGGACTTCGACTGGAGACATCGACGGGAGTGCGACGCAAGATCTTCTCTGCCGTGGAGCGCATTGCCATCGCATCGGCGCACCACGTCGTGGCGGTCAGCCCGAGCCTGCGTACCCGCGCGATAGAGCTCGGCCTGGTCACGGCTCAGAAGATTTCAGTGCTTGGAGCAGGGAGTTCGAACGGGGTTGATGTCGACATGTTCGATCGCGCCAACTTTGCCGAGGCCGATCGCGTGGCACTCAGACGCAGGCTCGGCCTCGTCGACGGCGTTCCTGTCGTGGGGTTCGTGGGTCGCCTCACCGAAGACAAGGGCTTGAGAGTACTGGCCGAGGCCCGTGAGATTCTGGCGCGAGCGGATGTCGACCATCAGCTTCTCGTCGTCGGAGGGCTTGACGATGAAAGTGGTCGAGTGGCACTCGACGGCGATGACGAATCGTTGCGACCTGCCGTGATCACGGGCCACGTTTCTGACCCCGAAACTTACTATCAGGTCATGGACCTGCTGTGTTTGCCGACCTACCGCGAGGGCTTCCCGAATGTTGTGCTCGAAGCAGGAGCATCCGGCATTCCCACCGTGACGACAACCGCCACGGGAGCGATTGATTCGGTGGTCGATGGGGAGACCGGCTTGCTTGTCGATGTAGGTTCGGCCAAGACGCTTGCTGAAGCGCTCTCAACGTTGGTGCTCGACGTTGCTAAGCGGTCGAGCATGGGTAACGCAGCTCAGACTCGCACGCGCGAAAGCTATAGTCGCGGCACAGTATGGGCTCACACCGAGGCGTACTATTCGAGCCTGATCGCCCGGCCTGACCAGCACTCGCGGGGAGTTGTGTAACTATGTCGAATACCGCATGGGTGGCGATTCTCGTCGTCGTGTTGGCGGGCCTCACCTATTTTGCCTGGCGCGGCAATCGGCCTCGATTTCTCGTCGTCGCGTGCCACAACGCAGTGTGGGCTGGCGCACTCATCCTTATTGGTACCAACCTGATTGCATATAAGGAATCCAGCGCAATCGCATGGCTCACGCTTGGCAGCGGCATCCTCTTCTTCAATGTGGGTGCCTGGGTAGCCAAATGGCCGGTGCGTTCGTGGTGGCCGTTCAATCGCCTGAGGCGAACGAAGACGGCTCTGGAGCCCTTGAATTCGGGAGCCAGTACTGCGCTATTCACGCGGTTCAGCGTGATTGTGGCATGCGCGATATATGCCGTTGCTTTCGGGTTCTATCTAGTGAATATCGCGTCGAGATTCGGGCTTGTAACGCTTCTTACGAGCCCGGCAACCATCCGTGGATATCGAGGTGAGTCGTATCTCGAATCGGTGCCATTCCTGATCAGGGTATTTCTTTATCTCGGCCCGTTGCTGTTCGTGGCGTTCGGGTACAAGGCATCGGTTGATCGTCCATTTTCAATCTGGATTCGCTTAGCAGCGTTGGTGCTATTGACGGGCAGCATGCTCGCGCTCCTCCAGCGAACGAACCTTTTCATGGCTGTGCTCTGGCTTATCGCCGTTCTGATAACTCAACCGTCGAGTAAATCAGAGACTATTTCGGAGACGGCAACCGGCCGCGAGAAGCGAGGCGCAGGCAGGTTCAGGCTGCTGGGAGGTCGTGGGCGCATCGCGATCGCGATCGTGGCTTTCGTCGTCGTCGCCTTCGTCGCATTCCAAGTGATCGGTGGTGCACTACACAAGAACGGGCAGCAGGCTCTCTCGACGGGTGCCGTCTCCGCCCCCCTTGAGTCTTCTGGGCTGACATCGCCCTTCACGTACTACACGGCGGGCACTGTCGCGTTCTTGCAACTGGTCGATTCGCCGAATTACGATTGGCCTCCACCCCGGGCCCAAGGTTCGATGGTGATCGGAAACTACAACCCACAGACGTGGGGAGCGAGTACCTTCGGTCCGATCCTCAAGGCCATCCCTGGTGCTTCGGCATTGAACACCATCCAACCGTTCATCGACACAGCCGTACTGACGAATGTGTACACCTGGCTTGAGCCCTATTACCGAGACTTCAGGACTCCAGGAGTGATTCTGGCGATGTTTCTGATGGGACTCCTCGTCGCTCGGATGTACTCGCGACGATTCGAGTCTGCTCGTCTCTTTTGGATGCAGAGTGCCTTCATCTCGACAATTTTTTTGGCAACGTTTCTCACCAAGATTAACAACACGCTGTTCCTCAGCGAGCTGATCTTCGTATTCTTTCTGGCATTCGTGCGGCCGGGCAACCATCTTTCTGAACGCTGGGGGCGACGGCGCACCGACAACAAAGCTTCGAGGGATGTGGTCGCTTCGAGCCAACCATCGAAGGGCACAGATGACTGAAGCGGCATTCTTCACCAGCTACGGACGGCAAGCTGGAAGCGCGCGAGTGCGCGTGTTTGAGTGGCTTGAGCACCTTGGGGCAGGAGACAATGTCTCGTCCTATTTGGGGCAATCATCGAATTCGATCAGCACGGTCGCACGTCAACCGCTCAAGGTGGTCAAGGCGGAGCGGCAACTCCGTCAGCGCGCCCGCAGCGTCGGCGAAGCCACCGCATTCATCTCTCGCCAGGCGAGCCCGTTCAGTAATGGCACGATAGAACGAAAGATCTTGAGCCGCGCGAACCATGGAGTTTATGACTTCGATGACGCCCTCATGTACACCCCCTCGAGCGCGGTCGAGCGCGTCTGGTCGAAGCGACGAATCTGGCGTCAGTCGGTGCAGGCCGCCGATGTCGTGATCGCGGGCAATGACTATCTCGCCGAAGCCGCCGGGCGCCAGCACGAGAACGTCGTGGTGATCCCCAGTTGCGTTGAGCCGAACGATTACGTCGCTAAGCAGGCCTTTGAGATTTCAGACGTGCCTTCCGCTGTGTGGCTTGGTTCTCCGAGCACCGAGCAATATCTCTCTGAGATCGCCGAGCCTCTCCTCGCGCTTCACGAATCGCGTGGGCTCAGACTCACCGTGATCAGCGCAGGCGATGCGTCACTGGCAGAACTCGATCGCATGGTTGATCGAGTGCAGTGGACGCTTGACGGATATCAGGAGCACCTTGCGCGCGCCGATTTCGGGATCATGCCATTGCAGGATTCGGCTTGGAGCCGTGGCAAATGTGCATACAAACTGTTGCAATATGGCGCGAGCGCATTGCCCATGATTGGCAGCGACGTCGGCACCAACCGCAAGGTTCTCCAACTGGCAGATGGTCTGGCTGCGTCCACATCTGCCGAGTGGAGAGATGGCTTGGAGACATTAATAGACGAGCCAGCGACGCGTCGTGCTGAACGCGCACGATCTTCTCGAGCGGCTATTATCCAGCACTACAGCTTCTCCGCGTGGGCCGATACTTGGCGCGAAACGGTAGGCCTGCCGACACCTAACGGCGTGCAGGCCTCGCGACCAGAATGAACCACGTCAGCCCGGATGTCAGGGTGGCTATGGCATACGCCCAGATCGCCACTGAGAGCCCAAAGAATGCCGCGCCGGCCAGCGGAAAAACGATCGCGAGAACGGTCTGCACAACGCGGCCAACAAGAAGCGGGCCGCCCCGCATGTGGGTGCGCGCAATGATGTAGTAGTAGTGCCCTAAGAAGTTGGCTGTAACGAAGAGGGCAGTGGGCGCGGCGTACGTCACGACCGCCGAAAGTGAGCCGAGGTTAAGGCCGGTGCTGCCAATGACGAGCAGGGCCCCATAAGCGGCAAGACCGAACGCCACGCTGACAACGGCTGAGGCCCACACCCGCTTTGCATGGCGATGCGTCGTAAGGGGCGCTCCGGCGAGCGTCGGTCGCAGCGGGTTGAGAACAAGGCGAACAGGGGCAGCGACGTTCGAAACCGCTCGGTATACACCAAAATTGGCGATTCCCATGAGCGGAGCCACGGCGAAGGGGGTGCCGATCGCGCCCAAATCCATCAATGTGGAATCTCGGAGCAGCGGTGCTATCTGTCGTTTGTGCGTTGCGACCCAAGTTCGAATTGAGAGAGGTCTCTGCGGGAAAGGCAAGGGCGAGAGCACGGCGGAGACGAGGGCGCCAACAGCCCAGGCGAGGGAGAGTCCCAGAAGTCCGCGTTCACCGAGACCGTAGAGCACTGCCCACACAGCAACTGTCACGACGAGCCCGGCCGTGTCGGCACGGAGAACTCGCCGCCACCTGCCCATTCTGACCTCGTGATACCGCGCACCTGAACGATACGTAGCCGCAATAACAGCGACTGCGCCGGTCGCGGCCACGACCCGCAGGTCGACAATTGCGATGGAGACGATGGCAGTCACAATGCCGGCTAACAGAGAGAGGTAGAACAGCGCGCTTGAGTAATCGCGCCACGACGATCGGTGCTTCTCGTGCAGGTCGGTACGCAGCCACGGCTCGCAGACGACGGAAAGGCAGACGGAGCTGGCGAGGGCAAAGAACAAGTATTGGATCGAGAAGAAGCCGAACTCTACCGGTGCCAGCGCGACGAGGCCGAGCAATTGCACCGAGAGCACGAAGACCGCGTTGATCGCCGTTGCCCCAACAATCGTGTAGCGGCTGGCCCTCTCGGGAGAGGGATCAGCGAGTTCGTCGTTAGAGTCGCTCGACATGCGCGCCGACGAGTCGGTTCTTTGCGTCCAGAATCGGGGTGGTGCCAGCCTCCAAAATGGAGAGCTCGAAGTCGTCATGGTCAGTGACGAGGATCATCGCGTCCGCGTTCTCGACGGTCTCGGCAGTCAACGATGCCCGCTCAAGGCCTCTCGGCCAGCGGTGATCCTCGACGTGCTCGTCGATTCCGACTACGTTCGCGCCGTATTCGGTGAGCAACTCGATCAAGCGAAGCGAAGGAGATTCCCGAATGTCTCCGGTGTTCTTCTTGTAGGAGAGTCCCACGAGTGCGACACGAGATCCCTTGATGGCCTTGCCGTCGTTGTTGAGCAGTAACATCAGCCGCTGAATGACGTAGTCGGGCATGTGGTCATTGATGTCGTTCGCCAGTTCCACGAAGCGGAAGTTCTGACCCAATTTGCGGCGAACCTGCCAGGAAAGGTAGCTCGGGTCGACGGGCAGGCAGTGGCCACCCACGCCAGGGCCAGGCGTGAATTTCATGAAGCCGAACGGTTTGGTGCTGGCCGCTTCGATCGACTCCCATACATTGACGCCGAGTTGGTTTCCGAAGATGGCCAACTCGTTGACCAAAGCGATATTCACGTGTCGGAACGTGTTCTCAAGCAGTTTCGTCAGCTCTGCCTCTTTAGGCGAACTGACCGGCACGGTCGTGTTGACAAGTTCGTTATAGAAGCCTTGCACCCGATCAAGCGACGCGGGGTTGAGGCCCGACACTACTTTGGGCGTCTCAACAAAGCCCCACGTCTTGTTGCCCGGGTCGATCCGTTCCGGGCTGTAACCCACGAAGAAGTCCACGCCGGCGGTGAGGCCAGATCCGGCTTCAAGAATTGGCACGACAAGCTCTTCGGTGGTGCCCGGGTAGGTCGTGGATTCCAGAATGACCGTTGCTCCGGCCTTCAGCCGGGTCGAAAGCGATTTTGATGACTCTTCAATGAACGACAAGTCGGGCAGACTTTCGCGCAGCGGCGTCGGAACGGTGATCACTGCAATGTCGAATCCGACAGTGTCGTCGTAGTCGGTTGTCGGCAGGTAGCGCCCGCTGGAGAGGGCCGAACGCAGCCTCTCCACGGGGATGTCGTCGACATAGGACTCTCCATCGCGAAGGCTCTGCGTGCGCCGTTCATCGAGGTCGATACCGACCACGTTGTATCCGACCTCGACTGCGCGCATGGCCACAGGCAAGCCGACGTAACCCTGTCCGACGATTACTGCGGTTCGCTGCTGGGATATCATCAGTCCTCGACTATTTCATTTCGCTACCAGTTTGCTCGACGCAATTGGTCGAAGCCTCTGCAAAATTATCAGACTCAGACAAAACCATCGGTCTGCACGAAGCGAATCGTCATTACTCGCGAGCGTGCGCTGTGCCACCGACGATAACGTGCCATCGCCCCGTATCATCAGTGAGTGCGTATCTCTCTGCCCTGGGGCCTTTCGTGGAAAGCCATTGGTCGAGCGATCATCTGTGTCTGCCTTGCATACATCATGATTCGTCCGGTCGGATTTAATTCGATCCTGATTCCCGTGATCGGCGTGCTCGCGATCACGTCGGGACTCTTGGCTTGGTCGGTACGGGGCCGGTTCTCAAAAACCGTGCTTCTCGTGCTGGCCTTGACTCTTATTACGGGCTTGTACGGCACGGTGATTGGCATCGGAAATCCGGGACTGTTCAACGGGATGCTTGTCTGGATCATTGCGCCAATCATTTATGGGCTTTTGGTGCTCGCGGGTGACGAGCGCCTCGTACAACTGATCCTTCGAGTATCCGTCTACGTGACGATTGTGGTCTCGGCCGGAATCATTCTCTATGTAGCGGGAGCCGTGGGATTCACGCCCCAGCTAATTCCACATTTTGTCCAGCAACAGGTCGGCGCTGGCTTCGACAGCGACGCGGGCGGCACCACAAATATCACTTTCTACGGACTCTCAACGTTGGTGGCTGCCGCACCTCTGTGGTTGACGGCGGCGATCCTTCCTCATTCACCCCTACTCCCTCACAAAGCATTGTCAGTGATAGCGGCCGTGTTCGCTGCCGGCGCGACACTTCTCGCAGGGCGGGCCGCAATCACGATCCTGCTGATATCAGTACCGCTCGTCACGTGGATTATCTGGCGAATCGTCACCAGGCGAGAAAGGCGTTCTTTGTGGAGAGCATGGGCCCCGTTGGTTGCCGCGGTTGCCGCGGTTGCCGCGGTTGTGCTCTTGGACCTAGCCGGGAACACGAGTATTCAGAGGTCAATTGATCGTGTCATCACCGTCTTCAGCGGCCAAGGCCAGTCGCTTGACGATCGAATTCGAAGCATCGAGGCAGTCAAACTTCTCGGAGCCTGGACCAATTCACCGATCTTCGGCCATGGTCTCGGGGCCACGATCCCGGGCTATTCACGAAACCATGAGCGCCCGTGGAACTTTGAGCTTCAGTATCATCTGATTCTCTTTCAGACGGGGCTCATCGGTGCACTCTTGATGGTTGCGGCGCTCGGTATAGCTGTTTACGGCCTCACTCGAGTTATCCGGCGGAGACCTGATCTGCTCCCGGTTCTTCTCGTGACAGCTTCAGGTGCAGCCGCGCTCCTCATTGCGAATTCTATTAATCCCTATCTTCAAGCCCCAGGGAACATGTGGCCCGTTTACCTTGCCCTCATGGCCATCAACGTCGGGCTCGTGCGCAAGTACGAACAAACTCATAGCGATGTCGAAGTCGTGGGCTCCCACGAACAGTCTGACTAGGCTTCAACCGCGTGCTCGGGCGGTCGGGCAGCCTTAGCGAGCGATCAAGAATTGCTTGCGAAACCAAACGCCCAGATCTGGCAGGTTCAGATATCGCGCGCCACTGAGTGGTTGGCGGAATGCGCTGGCCCCGACAATATCGTTAGCCTCTCGGCTCGGGAATGGCAGTCCCGCCGACGTCTACGCGAGTGGCCTTGTCATCCCCGAGTTGCTTGTTGATCTTGAGATCTGAGAACCCGTTGTTTGTCAGCGTCACGCGTGAAGTGACCGCGTTGGTCCTAATTCCCCCATACATGTCCTTGAATTTGCAATTCTGTACAAGCAACCCCGACGCTTTATTACCCTTCACGGGGGCGCAGTCGATAGCGAAGTAGGTCTTCTTCTCAGCAGTGCCATTCCCGTCGAATGAGCAGCCCTTCAGCGTGAGATCAGAGAAAGTCCAGGTTGTCGAGACCCCGGCTCGACCGTTTCCAGCTACCGAAACGTCAGAAAGACTGGTGTTCTCCGCCGAGAAAATCGCCACTCCGTCACGATCATTGCGCCGTATCTCTCCACCAAGGATCTTCAGATCGCGGGAGTTCACCAAAACAATGCCGCTCGAACCCTTGTTTTGGGAAAACTGGCAGCCGATGTACGTACCGGCGCTTTGTTTTGCTGTTGGGGTCTTGCGAAGGCTGATCAAAAGTCCAGACCCGAGGTTGCCCATAAAGGAGCAATTCCGGAAGACGATGTCTTCCATGACCGAGTCATCAGAATTAGGTTCTATGTCGGCTCCCGACTGAGGTGCGGTTCCAGCTGTGGTTCCGAAGTGGCAGTCGGTGACGCTGAGACCGGAGACGCCGGTCACAGACATGCCCTGACGATGGTTCTCGTCAAAGAGAGAATTGCTTACGTTCACGTTCACGCTCGCGCCGCTGATTTGATCCCCGATGTAGAGACCATCACCTTTAGCGTTGTATGAATGCATTCGGTCGAGGGTGATGTTTCGAGAGCCCGCCACAACAAGGTTGTGCCGCTGTTCGGTGGCAGTGACGTGTGTGTCCTTCTCACCGTCGAAATTAATGTAATCGATGGTGACGTCGTGAACCTTGGTGAGGGTGAGAATTCGCCCACCGGTTCCCGGAGTGGCGTTCAGAAGGGTTGATCCGCCACCGTTAAGTTTTGTGTTCGAGGGCACTGCGATCGTCTTGCCGATGCGTACCCTTAGCCCCCCGTCGATCACGACCGTCGCGCCGAGCTTTGCCGCAGTATTGAGCACCGACTGGAGTGCATGGGAGTCGTCAACGATCCCATTTCCGATAACTCCGTGTTGCGACGCGAGCATGACTGGCGCCGAGTCCGGTGTAGGTGTGGCAGAAGGGCGAGGTGTCGGTGTGACCGTTGCCTTGCTGCCGCGATTCTTTTCCGGTGCGCATGCGGAGAGCAGAGTCACGGCGATTCCGCCTATGCCGACCAACAACACACTTCGACGAGGAATTGGCGACCCGTTTTCGGAGGGGGTCACGGCGGCTAACGCGCGCGGCGTGGCTTGAATTCAGAACGGGGCACGTGTCGGATCCTACGACATTAGCCTTGGCCTTCGCGGGGCGATCCGCTCGGCAGCGATACGATAATCGCGCGATGGCAGACTCCGAAGCGCTACCTCAACCCGCCAACCGGCTCCGTTCCCTTGATGGCCTGAGGGGTGTGGCTGCCCTCATCGTGCTGGTGCACCACACGTTCCTTCTGGTGCCGGCATTTTCTGCGACATATCGAGGGGGAATGCCACCGGCTGTCGGATCTGGAGTCTGGTGGATCAGCTATACGCCACTGAAGTTGTTGACGGCAGGGGGCGAAGCCGTCATCGTCTTCTTCGTGCTCAGCGGGCTCGTCCTCACCCTTCCGGTGCTACGGCGAAGAAATTTCAACTGGATCGGCTACTACCCACAACGCGTGCTCAGGTTGGCGCTGCCAGTGCTGGGTTCTGTACTGCTCGCGGCCGTTCTCATCCTGCTCATTCCGCAAAGGCCGTTCCAGCCAGCGGTCACCTGGTTGACCTCGTACAGCACGCCGCAACCCCATCTCTCGCAGTTCGTTGCTGCGGCGAACATGTTCGCCCACGGTGCGGAGGCGTTTCATGTTAACAATCCCTTGTGGTCCCTGAGTTGGGAGTTGGCGTTCTCTCTGGCGCTGCCGGTATTTATTCTCCTCGCCATTGTCGCGAAGCGTTGGTGGATTCTCGCACTTGTCGCAGCCACGCTTCTTACTGCGTTCGGGCGTTGGCAAGGCTCGGAACCCTGGGATTTTCTTCCCTCGTTCTTCGTCGGTTCAGTGATGGCCGTGAAGTTCGCCGACCTCCGCCGGTTTGTCGCGGTGGTGAACGCGCGAAGGCTGCGCCATGTGGTTTGGCTGACGTTCACGATCATCGCCGCGCTGTTACTCATCGCCTCATGGCTAACGGGTCCGCTCTCGCGAGAATATGCACTCGTGACGCAGCTCCTCAATGCGCTCTGTCCAGTTGCGGCCGGCATGATTGTGCTCGCTGCAATTGGGTGGAGGGTCTTCGAGCGTGTGCTGACGATCCGACCTCTACAATTCGCTGGGAAGATATCGTTCAGTCTCTATCTAACGCACGTGCCCGTGCTGATCTTCACGAGTTATCTACTCAAAGGAAGCTCGCTCTTCGTTACGATGGCGGTGGGAGCTTGTTTGGCTCTCACGGTCGGGTCAGCGTATTACTGGCTGGTCGAGTCGCGTTGTCATCTTTTAGCCCGTCGGGTCGGTGCATTCGCCACAGAGCGCTGGAATTCATATCACGAGAAGCGAGAAGAACTAATGCTGTCTTGAGCCATCCCGAGGCGCTTGCGGGGAGCGCTCAGGGCGTCATCCTAAGATGAGCGCGTGCCGGGGCGAGCGCTCGCGGCAGTTGATCTTGTTCGGGAGTTCGCCCCTATGGCCTCAAAACGCGCTGAAGAGCGGCCGCGCGCGCATTCCAGGCGCGATAGCCGACACTCGACGCCAAAGAAGAAGCACACGCTGCGTCGATCGATTCTCTTCTCGCTGCTTGGCGTTCTCATCATTGTTGTCGTCGCCGGGGTGTGGATCGGCGCACGTGCCCTGATCGCGAAGTCCGCGCTCGAAGATGCGGTCGCGCAGGTGAAGACGGTTTCGGGCAGCCTGAGTTCCTTCGATACCAGCACTCTGGGCAAGACCTACGACGGGCTGCACAAGAACACGTCGAAGGCCGAAGACATGACCTCCGACTGGGTGTGGGGTGCCGCAGAGAAGATACCCGGCATCGGCCCCAACCTGTTGGCCTTTCGGCAGACTGCGGTGGTGGTGAACAACCTAGTTGAAGACGGGCTGCAGCCGGTGGCCAAGGCCGCGACGGGCGTGAGCATTGCCTCGCTGAAGCCCGTCAACGGAAAGATCGACCTGAAGCCGATCGAGAAGCTGAGCCCCGCCGTCGTGAAGGCTGCGGTCGCGGTAAGCCAGGCGAACAAAGCCGCCAAAGCGATCGACACAAGCTCGACCATCGGCATCCTTTCCAGCAAGGTGACGGAATTGCGTCAGCTGCTCGCCAAGGCTGACCCGCCGGTGCAGGAGGCAGCCAAGATTCTGCCGCTCGTGGCGCCGGCACTGGGCGCCGCTGGTCCGCGCCACTACCTGATGTTGTTTCAAGGCAACTCAGAGGTACGCGCGCTCGGGGGTAACCCCGCCGCCATGGCGGTGATTGAGATGAACGACGGGGTCATCACGATCACGAAGCAGTACAGCAGCTCGAATTTCTACAATGCGCGCCCGTACCCCGTGGAGCCGCTGAACCCGGCCGTCGAGCACATCTACAGCGACATCATCGGGCGCTGGATTCCGAACATCACCTCCACGCCCGACTACCCGACGGCAGTGAGCCTGATGCGTGCGTATTTCGCCGAAGAAGACAGCACCAAACTCGACGGGGTTATCTCTATGGACCCGGTAGCGCTGAGCTACCTGCTGAAGGTGACGGGGCCAGCGAAGATGGCGACCGGTGACACCCTCACGGCTGACAACGCAGTGTCGCTTTTGCTTAATGAGGCGTACTTCAAATACCCGGTCGGGGCCGACTCCAATGTGTTCTTCGCCGAGGCTGCGGTCTCCGCCTTTAAGGTGCTGACCTCGGGCAAGGGCGACCCGGCCGAGTTGCTCAAGGCCCTGGTTCGTTCGACGAACGAGGGGCGCCTGCTGTACTGGAGTCCCGATCCGGGTCAAGCGAGGGTGCTGAAAGATACGCGCCTGGCGGGTACCTTGCCGACCAGCAATGCCGATGCCACAGTGATCGGCGCCTACGTGAATGATGTGACCGGGTCGAAGATGGACTATTACATCAAGGGCAAGGCGTCGGCGACCTCGACCCAATGTTCGGCCCCGGACAAGCCGGCGTTCACCGAGACGGTCACCCTCTCGAATGTGATCGATCCGAAGATCATCCCCACGCTGCCGCTCTACATCACCGGGCCGTATTACACGCCGGGAACGGTGGCGACCGACGTCGTTGTCTATGGACCTTACGGCGGCACCATCACGGGCTGGAAGTCGACGGGCGGGGAGGCCACGTTCAAGACGAGCGGGGCAATCAACGGCCGGCCGGTGTATCGCATTCTGACCACGTTGAAGCCGGGGGAGAACATTACCCTCACCTACACGATGACCGCGCCCAAGGGTAAGTTCGGGCCGCTCGAGATGCGCACGACGCCGATGGTGTGGCCGACGCCGACGACGGTGAGTTCGCCGGGATGTGCGGTGGCGAAGAAGTAGGGGCTGCGGGTTTCGAGGTCTCGATACGCTCGTTCCTCGTTCCTCGCTACTCGACGGGCGGGGCGTCGGGAGTGGCGCGGGGCATCCGGAATACGACGAAGTGGTAGAAGACGAAGCGCACCAGCACCACGACGCCGATGCTGAAGAGGTTGATGATGTTCACCACGAAGGGGCCCGGCTCGCCGAGCAGCTCAGTGCCGCCCCACAGAATGAGGGCGCCGAGCACGGTGCACACCCCGTTCACGGCCAGGAACAGCAGCAACTCGAGCCAGCGGCGGTGGCGGTTGCGATCGCGAAAGGCCCACTCGCGGTTGCCGAAGTAGGCGTTCACGAGGGCCACCAGCGAGGCCACGACCTTGGCCACAACGACGTCCCAGCCGAAGACGAGGTAGCAGAGGTTGAAGACGCCGATCTCGATGAGCGTGCTGAGCCCCCCGACGACGAGGAATCTCGCACCCACTGTCAGCAGTTTTTTCACGTGCGGCCTTCTCAAGGGGTAACTGCATTACGATACAACGGAACCCTGCCCACCCGTGGCCAACCCTCAGGAGAGACTTTGCAGTTGCAGCACCTTGCCGTGGTGATGCCTGCCTACAACGAAGCCGAAGGGCTTCCCTCCTTTCTGCGCGAGATTCTTGAGTACGTCGCTCCGCTCGCGGATCGGGTCAGCATTGTGGTCGTGAACGACAAATCCACGGATGCCACGGCGGCGGTGCTCGCCGAGCTGCAGACATCAATGCCCCAGCTTCACGTCGTGAACAGCGCCGTGAATCGCAGCCACGGGCCCACAGCGCTCGCCGCCTATCGCGCCGGCCTTGAGCTGGCGCCGGATGCCATCGTGCACGTCGACGGCGACGGCCAATTTCTGGGGCGCGACTTTGTGCGCATGGTGCGTGCGCTCGAGGTGGCAGACGTGGTGCACGGGGTGCGCCAGCATCGTACGGACCCCTGGTTTCGCAAGGCGCTCACCGCCACCGTCGGGGCAGGGGTTGCCGTGGCACTCGGCCACCGAATACCCGATGTGAACACGCCGCTGCGCGCGTACCGGCCCTCGGCGCTCACCGAGCTGCTCACGGTGTGCCCGGCCGACGCGCTCGTGCCGCATGTGCACTTCTCGCTCGCCGAACGCCGGCTCGGGCTGCGGGTGCGCTACGTGGCGGTGGAGAGCATCGAACGGCGCGGTGGCAGCGCCACCGGAACCATGTGGGGCGAGACGCCGCGCACGCCGCGGCTGCCCCCCAAGAAGCTGCGCGACTTCTCGAAGCGTGCCGCCGCCGAGGTGTGGACATACAGCCTTCGCCCGGGGCATGCGCGGCACAACCGATCGACATGACGTTCGTGCGCCGCGCCCTGTTTCCCACCGCACTGGCGCTGATCGTGATAGCCCAGCTGGTGATAGTGGTGCCCGGGCTGTTCCACACGCGGCTGTGGGAAGACGAGGCGTACAACCTCACGGTGGCCCTCAACCTGCTCGCCGGGCACGGATATGCCAGTGACGGCATACTCTCGGGCGGGCACAAGCTGCTCTTCGACCCGCGCATCTCCACCGGGCCCACGGTGCTGCTGCCGGTGACCGCGATGCTTTCCACGGGAATCGACCTGGTGCTGGGTGGGCGCATCGTGATGCTGCTCTTCTACGCGGCGCTGCTCGTGGGGTTGTGGTTGCTCGGGCGGCGCGTTGCGGGTGGTCTGGCGGGAGCATCCGCGGGGCGCTGGGGCGGGCTGGTCGCCATGACGCTGCCGCTGGCGCTCAACCTCAAGCAGATGCCCTCGCCCGTGCAAGGTCCCACCGACATACTCGGAGAGCTGCCGGCGGCCATGTTCCTGGTGTTCGCGTTGTATCTGTGGCGGCGGCATCCGCTGTGGGCGGGGCTGATGGCCGGCCTGGCCGTGCAGACCAAGTTCATCGCACTGCTGGCGGTGCCGGCGCTGCTGGTTGCGGTGCTGCTCAGCGAGCCCCGGGTTGATGGTCGCTGGAACTGGGGTGCGCGCGTGCTGCGGGCGGTGTGGTTCGGAGTGGCGGTGGCCGTGCCCACGGTGCTCGTGGAGCTGTGGAAGCTGATCACTCTCGGTTGGGGCGGCTACCTCGCCGAGACGCACGAGTTCGTGCGCTTTGTGCGCACGGGCGGGCAGGCCGACGTGGTGACCTCGCCCGGTGCCAAGGTGGGGTACCTGGCCAATTCGTGGTTCGTGCCCGCGTGGGCCGTGCTGGCGCTCGTGGTGCTCGCCGTTGCCGTCGTGGTCGTGGTGTGGCGCGGGCGGGTTTCGAGACGCTCGTTCCTCACTCCTCAACCAGCGGAACCTCTTCGCTGGTTGAGGAGCGCGAGGAACGAGCGCGTCTCGAAACCCGCGGCGGCAGAAGCGGTGTTCACGCTTGGCATCGCGGTAATCACCCTCCTCGTGTGGATGGCGTGGTGGCTGGCCTCCGCGCACACTCCCGCGTGGATTCGCTACCCGGGCCCGGCGCTCATCGCCTTCGTGCCGGTGTTGGCAGCGGGGCTTGTGGCGGGCATCCGGATGCTGTGGCGCAGCCCCGCATCCGACCGTGCGCGCACAGGCGGCCGCGTTCTGGCCGGGGTGACAACGGGTCTGCTCGTGGTGCTCATCGGCGCGCAGGCGGTGCTGCACGGCTTCTGGGGGTGGACGCCGTTCTGGAACGAGACGCTGACGCAGCAGCGGGCAGCGGCATCCGCGGTTTCGGAGTTGGGCGAGCCCGCGCTGCAGAGCTACTGGGGGCCCGGGGTGAGCCTGGTGGTGCTGGCCGGGTCGCGCAGCGTGCTGAGGGATGCGCCGAGTGCCGCAGGGCTGCCGATGGTGTATTTCACCTACCAGCTCACCGCTGCCCAGCAGGCGGCGTTCGACCGCACAATAGACACCGCATGTTCACGTGTTCTCGTGCGCACCGGCCCATACGTGGTGTGCCAGCCGGTAGGTTGAAGTTCGGCACATCGAGAGGCTCTCATGAAGATTTCGGTCATCGGCTGCGGATACCTGGGCGCGGTGCATGCGGCTGCCATGGCAGAACTCGGGCACGACGTGGTGGGAATCGACGTTGACGCGGCCAAGATCGAGCAGCTCTCGCAGGGGCATCCGCCGTTCTATGAGCCCGGGTTGCCCGAGATTCTCGCCTCGGCAATAGGCAGCGGACGGCTGCGCTTCAGCACCGATATGGCGGATGCGCGCGGCTCGCGGGTGCACTTCGTCGCCGTCGGCACGCCCCAGCAGCAGGGCAGCAATGCGGCAGACGTGAGCTATGTGGATGCCGCGGTCACCGCGCTCGCGCCGCACCTGTCGGCGGGGGATCTTGTCGTAGGCAAGAGCACGGTTCCCGTGGGAACGGCGGGGCGGCTGGCCGCGCTGATCGACGCGAGCGGCAGCGGGGCGTCGCTGGCCTGGAACCCCGAGTTTCTGCGGGAGGGCTTCGCGGTGCAAGACACGGTGAAGCCCGATCGGCTCGTCTACGGCGTGCGTGCGCTTCCGCTGGCTGAGGAGGTTCCGCTGGTTGAGGAGGGGTCGACGAAGGAGGCCCCGTCTCGAAACCAGCTCGGCGCGGCCGGTTTCGAGACGGCGGCTTCGCGCGCCTCCTCAACCAGCGGCAACCACCCAGACGTCGACACGCTGAACGAGGTGTACGCGGCGGCCGTCGCATCCGGAACCCCGCTCGTGATCACCGACTACGCCACCGCCGAGCTGGTGAAGGTGTCGGCCAACGCGTTTCTCGCCACCAAGATCTCGTTCATCAATGCGATGGCCGAGATCGCCGAGGTGACCGGGGCGGATGTGACGCAGCTGGCGGATGCGATCGGCTTCGACACACGCATCGGCCGGCGGTTCCTGAACGCCGGCGTGGGCTTCGGGGGCGGATGCCTTCCCAAGGACATCCGCGCATTCACGGCGCGTGCAGAAGAGCTCGGCCGCGGACAGTCTGTCGCGTTTCTCAAAGAGGTGGATGCGATCAACCTGCGCCGCCGCCAGCGTGTCGTCGACCTCACCGTGGAGGCGCTCGGCGACACGGTGTGGGACAAGAAGGTGGCGGTGCTCGGGCTCGCGTTCAAGCCGCACTCCGACGACGTGCGAGACTCGCCGGCGCTCGATGTGGCGGTGCAGTTGCGCGGGCTGGGTGTGAACGTGGTGGCGACCGACCCGCAGGCCATTGCGAATGCGCGGGGGAGGCATCCGCAGCTGACGTATACCTCGTCGCTCGAGGCGGCGCTCGAGGGGGCGGATGCCGTGGTGCTGGTCACCGAGTGGCCCGAGTTCGCCGCGATAGACCCGGTGTGGGCAGCGTCGATCGTGCGTGGCCGCGTGGTGATAGACGGCCGCAACCGGCTCGACGCGGTGGCATGGCGCGCTGCCGGCTGGACGTATAAGGGGCTCGGGCGGCCGTAGTGCTCGCCCCGCTGGTTTCGAGACGAGGCCTCGTTCCTCGACCTCTCCTCAACCAGCTGAACCTCTCCGCTGGTTGAGGAGGCCGCCCGCGGCCGTCTCGAAACCCGCGCAGCTCCTCAACCAGCTGAACCTCTCCGCTGGTTTCGAGACGAGGCCTCGTTCCTCGACCTCTCCTCAACCAGTTGAACCTCTCCGCTGGTTGAGGAGGCCGCCCGCGGCCGTCTCGAAACCCGCGCAGACTCGCACCCTGTGGATAACTGCAGCGCCGAAGCCGTGGCATCCGACACACTGGCTGGCATGGCACACGTCTACATCTTGCATTGCGCTGACGGAAGCTACTACGTCGGAAGCACCCGTCAGCTCGAACGTCGTATCGCCGAGCACGCGTCCGGCGAGGGGGCGAAATACACGAGTAGCCGTCTTCCCATCGAGTTGGTCTTCGCGCAGGAGTATGAGCGTGTCGATGAGGCATACGCGCGCGAGAAACAGATTCAGGGTTGGTCGAGGCGAAAGCGTGAGGCGCTGATCCGCGGCGAGTACGAGGGGTTGCCCGGGATGAGCGCGCGCGGGGCCAAGCCCCGAGAAGAGGGCGGCTGACGGGGAGGCTGCGTGGCTGGTTTCGAGACGCTCGTTCCTCGCCCTCAACCGGCAGAACCTTTTCGCTGGTTGAGGAGGCCGCCCGCGGCCGTCTCGAAACCTGCGTGGCGCGGTTCTGGTTTCGAGACGAGGCCTCGTTCCTCGACCTCTCCTCAACCAGCGGAACCTTTTCGCTGGTTGAGGAGGCCGCCCGCGGCCGTCTCGAAACCTGCGTGGCGCGGCTCTGGTTTCGAGACGCTCGTTCCTCGCTCCTCAACCGGCAGAACCTCCTCAACCAGCGAAGCCCCCCGTATGCGGGGTGCAGAAGACCAGCAAAATAAAGTGAGAAATGCTTAGATTGGCTTCATGCCCACCCGACCCGGCGCAGACTCCGCCACGCCCGCCGACGAACCTGCCGCGCCATACGAGCCCAACGCCGGCCTCGTCCCGCGCGAGCCTGGCGGGAGCCAACCCCGCCACCCTCGACGCCGCAAACGCATCGTGCTCTTCAGCGTGCTCGGCGTTGTCGTGCTACTGGTCGCGGCCGTCGCCTGGGTCGGCATCCGCGCGCTGCTGGCCAAGGGCGAACTGGAGAAGGCCATCCCGCTGGCCACGAAGGTCGAACAGAACCTTGCCAGCGGCGATTCGGCTGCCGCGAAGCGGGCATCCGCGGCTCTCACGAAACATGCCGGCAAGGCGGCCGAACTCACGAGCGACCCCATCTGGCGCGTAGCCGAGATCGTGCCCTGGCTGGGCGGCAATCTCACCGCCGTGCGTCAGGCTGCCGCTGTGACGGATGCCGTCGCCGAGCACGCGGTCGCCCCGCTCACCGGCGTGGCCGGCAACTTCACCGTAGCCTCGCTCAAGCCGAAGAACGGCACCGTCGACCTCGGCCCGCTCGCCGAAGCCGCCCCCACCCTGCACGCCGCGCAGCTGGCCCTCGCCGACGCGAAGACGCAGGCACACGCCATCAAGACGGGCGGAACAATCGGCGCCGTCGCATCCGCCGTTTCGCAGCTGGTGAAGGGGGTCGACACGGCATCCGACGTGGTTGATGCCGCCGCCAACGCCACCCAACTGCTGCCGAGCATGCTCGGCGCCGACGGGCCGCGCAACTACCTGCTGCTCATTCAGAACCCGTCCGAACTGCGGTCCACCGGCGGCGTCTCGGGCGCCATGGCGGTGCTGCACACCGACAAGGGGCACATCGCGCTCGGCAAGCAGGCCTCCACCATGGACTTTCGCAAGTTCCCCAGCGAGGTGATGCCGCTGCCCACCGACACGGCCGCGCTCTACGGGCCGCGCGTGGCGCAGTTCATTCAGAACATCAACCTCACGCCGCGGTATTCGCTCTCCGGCGAGCTCGCCGCCACGATGTGGAAGAAGAAGTTCGGCATCACCATCGACGGCGTCTTCAAGATCGACCCCGTTGCGCTGAGCTACCTGCTCAAGGCCACCGGCCCGGTCAAGCTTGCCACCGGTGACACGCTGAGCTCCGACAACGCCGTGCCGCTGCTGCTCAGCGAGGTCTACCAGCGCTATCCGGATCCGCGCATGCAAGACGCCTTCTTCGCCTCGGTCGCCTCCACGGTCTTCCAGAAGATCACCGCAGGCCATGCGGATGCCTCCGCCCTGGTCGCGGCGCTGGCGAAGGCGGGCGGTGAGGGGCGCATTCTGCTGTGGAGCGGGCATCCGGCTGAGCAGAAGGTGCTGGCTGGCACCACGCTGGCGGGCGGGCTGCCGGTCTCCACGTCGAGCACCTCGCAGTACGGCGTGTACCTGAACGACAGCACTGGCTCCAAGATGGACTACTACCTGAAGGTGTCGGTGGGCGTCGCCTCGCGCGTCTGCCGCGCCGACGGCCACCCCAATACGAGGGTCAGCGTCACGCTCACGAACACCGCACCGACGGATGCCGGCACCGCGTTGCCGGCGTATGTCGCGGGCCCGGTTCCCGACACCGTGACGCCCGGGCACATTCGAAACAAGGTGGCGATCTATGCGCCGGCCGGCTCACTCGTACTGTCCACCACCAGCGGGGGAGCGGAATTCCCCGCTAATGCCGCCGTCGACGAGGGGCACACCGTTGGCCAGTTCGAGGTGGAACTTGCGCCCGGCGCGTCGAAGACCGTCACCATGAACCTTCTCGAGACGAAGTCGACGGCCACACGAGCGGATGCCGTGGTCACCCCGGCGCTGTCGACCTCCGTCAAACAGATGGTTGCCCCCAAGTGCTCCGGCAGCGTAAACTGAGGAATAATCACTAAGCGGTAACTGCTGCTCAGTCACTAATAAGTAACCTCAGTCAAACCCGAATCTCAGAGGTCAATCATGCGCAAGAACCTTCTCGCAGGCGTTGTACTCGCCGTTCTGGTTGCGTTCGCCGCACCGGCAGCGGCAAACGCCGAAAACTATGTGCCGACCGGTGGCTGCACCATGTCGCCGTCGACGGTCGAGGCGGGGCAGAGCGGCACGTTCACGTGCAGCGCCACCACCTGGGTCGGCAACACGCCGGTGACGTACACGATCTCCGGTGAGAGCGGCTCAACCGCTTCGCTGGCCTCGTACCGCACCTCCGGGGTAGCGCACTCCAGCGTGAGCAGTGCGAAGACGGTGAAAGCCGCGGCAGCCAATGGTGGCTCGGTTCTCACGATTCAGGTGCCAGCGAATGCTTCGGGTACCTACACGCTCACCGCCGTCAGCGCCACGCGCACGGTCAGCTCGAGCATCTCGGTCATTCCGACCGACACCGCGACGACGACCACCACCAAGGGCGACACGTCGACCACGGCGAATGGCGATTCAGGGCTGGCCAAGACGGGTTCTGACTTCGTGTTCACCGTTGCATGGATCGGCGGACTCATCGTGCTGCTCGGTCTGGCGCTGCTGTTCTTCCTGCTCTATCGCCGCCGCCACCAGGCACACAGCTAGTCGCGTTCGGGCGACTACGGCCCGGCGATCGAGCGGCACTGCCGCCCCGTCGCCGGGCCCTTTTGTGTGCTGCCGCGGCCCCGCTGGTTGAGGAGCGAGGAACGAGCGTCTCGAAACCAGGGCCGCACCACGCAGGTTTCGAGACGGCCGCGGGCGGCCTCCTCAACCAGCAGAGGTTGCCGCGCGGAATGCGTGGTGACCGCGCGGCGTTGCCCCTGACATGCCCCGTATTCCCCTGAACGTGCTCGACCTGGCCAGCCGCCCACACGGCGCAAGCAACGCGGATGCGGTGGCCGGCAGCATCCGCCTCGCGCAGGCCGCGGAGCGCCTCGGCTACGACCGCTTC
The DNA here is from genome assembly GCF_001424905.1 of Leifsonia sp. Root112D2. Classification (NCBI taxonomy): domain Bacteria; kingdom Bacillati; phylum Actinomycetota; class Actinomycetes; order Micrococcales; family Microbacteriaceae; genus Leifsonia; species Leifsonia sp. Root112D2. The sequence continues at coordinate 250,007 of NZ_LMCU01000001.1, read as the reverse complement.
TGGGTCGCCGAGCATCACGGCATGCCGGGCATCGCCTCGAGCGCGCCCGCGGTGCTGATCGCCGGAATCGCGGGGGCGACCACGCGCATCCGTGTGGGAAGTGGGGGCGTCATGCTGCCCAACCACGCCCCGCTTGTCGTCGCCGAACAATTCGGCACGCTGCGCGCCCTCTACGGCGACCGCATCGATCTGGGCATCGGCCGCGCGCCCGGCACCGACGGTGCCACGGCCATGGCCCTGCGCCGCAGCGCCGAGGGGCTCGGCGTCGAGGACTTTCCGCAGCAGCTGTTCGACCTGTTCGGCTTCTTCTACGGCACCATGAGCGAGAACAACCCGTTGCACAGCATCACGGCCGTGCCGGGTCTCGGAGACGCCCCGCAGGTCTGGCTGCTTGGATCCAGCGGATACAGCGCTCAGGTTGCGGCGGCCCTCGGCCTGCCGTTCACCTTCGCCCACCATTTCGCGGGCGAGAACACCGAGGCAGCGCTCGACCTGTATCGCGATAAGTTCCAGCCCAGTGAGCAGCTGGACGCCCCGCACAGCATGATCGCGGTCAACGTCATAGCGGATGCCGACCCCGCCGTCGTGCGCGCCGAATCGCTTCCCGGGCTGCTTTCCTTTCTGCGCATGCGCCAGGGGCAGAAGCCGCAGCCGGTCTCGATCGAGGAGGCTCTCGCCTACGAGTTCTCCCCGGTGGAGGAAGAGTTCATCGCCGCCCGCAATGCGCGACAGGCGGTCGGCTCGCCCGAACACGTTGCCGAGCGGCTCGAGTCGCTGCTGAAGTCGACCGGCGTCGATGAGCTCATGATCGCATCCGCCGCCGCCACACCGGATGCCCGCATCCGCTCCCTGCAGATCGTCGCCGACATTCTCGCGTAGCCCCGAGCTCCGCTGGTTGAGGAGTGCGAGGTACGAGCACGTCTCGAAACCTGCGTGGCGCCAACCGGGTTTCGAGACGCTCGTTCCTCGCTCCTCAACCGGCGTGGAGTGGAACCCATTTGGGTGACATGTGTGTATTCTCTGGACTTTTGAACACGTTTTAGGAACAATCGATTCAGCACGGTTTGTCTTTTGGCGTTTCTTGCCGTGTTTTGAGCGTTTCAGTACCCGACGCCCGCGCTCGATCATCATCAACAAGGAAGTTGGTCTGTTCGTGAAACGAAAGACAATGGTTCAGATGCTCTGTGCGGCCCTCGCCGTACTGTGCACGGTGGGGCTCACGTCGGCCCCGGCGACGGCGGCTACAGCGGCGGCTACAGGAGCGACCACGGCCGCGACGACCGCTGCCGCGGCAGGCACAGCGGCAGGCACAGCGGCCGGCATCGCCCCGGCTAATATGGCCACGGTGAAGAAGGCGACGACGAAGACCTCCACCTGGAGCGGCAAGGTTGCACCGCTCTCGACGCCCTGGACGGCCAAGGTGTCCCCGAGCAACGCGCTGCCCGACTACCCGCGGCCGCAGCTGGCCCGGCCATCCGTCAAGAAGTCCACCTGGATGAACCTCAACGGCCTCTGGCAATACGCCGAGACCGACGGATACAGTCCGCCGCCATTCGGCACCAACCTCGAGGGCAAGATACTCGTGCCATACCCGGCCGAGTCCGCGCTCTCCGGCGTGCAGAAGCACTCCGACTACATGTTCTACCGGCGCACCGTTGATGTGCCCAAGTCGTATACCAACGCCGGCCAGCACGTGCGCCTCAACTTCGGCGCCGTCAACTACGACGCGACGGTGTACGTCAACGGCCAGCAGGTGGCGCGCCACACCGGCGGATACGACGCGTTCAGCGTCGACATCACCTCGGCACTGCACAGCAAGGGCAGCCAGGAGATCGTCGTCGCCGTGCACTCGCCGGTCGACAGCGCAACCATCCCTGTCGGCAAGCAGCGACTGGATCCCAGCGGCATCTTCTACACCGCTGCATCCGGAATCTGGCAGACCGTCTGGCTCGAGCCCGTCGCTGCCACGAGCATCGCCACGCTGACGGCCACCCCCGATGTGAAGAATTCCTCCTTCACTATCAGCACCACGCTCAATGGTGACCCGAGCAATGCCCGGCTCGAGGTGACCGCATACGCGGGCAACAAGAAGGTCGCCAGTGCCAGCGGCGCTGCATCCGGAAGCATGAAGCTGAACATTCCGAAGCCGCGGCTGTGGAGCCCGAGTGACCCGTTTCTCTACACGTTCAAGGCCGAGCTGAAGGCCCACGGCAGCACCGACACGGTGGAGAGCTACGCGGGCCTGCGTTCGATAGCGATTGCGAACGTCGAGGGCAAGCAGCGCATCGTGCTGAACGGTAAGCCCACCTTCCTGCTCTCCACGCTCGACCAGGGCTACTGGCCAGACGGCATCTACACGGCGCCGACGGATGATGCGCTCAAGTTCGACATTCAGAAGACCAAAGACCTGGGCTTCAACACGATTCGCAAGCACATCAAGGTGGAGCCGGCGCGCTGGTATTACTGGGCCGACAAGCTCGGGCTGATGGTGTGGCAGGATGCTCCGGCGCTGCCCACCGGGCGCAACGGCAGCCTCAGCGTTGGCGACAAGGCCAACTTTCGCAGCGAGGTCTCCAGCATGGTCACCCAGCTGAAGGACGTGACATCGATCATCGGCTGGATTCCGTTCAACGAAGGCTGGGGCCAGTGGAGCGTGCAGGCGGCCAGCGACGTCGGTGCACAGGTGAAGGCGCTCGACCCGACCCGTCTGGTCAATGACCGCAGCGGCTTCAACTGCTGCGACACCCCCGGGGATCCGGGAACGGGCGACATCATCGACTGGCACCAATATCAGGGGCCCGCGCTTCCCGCTCCGGATGCCAAACGGGCATCCATCGACGGCGAACACGGTGGGCTCACGCTGCCCATCGAGGGACACACGTGGCCCGGCGCATCGCTCGACCCGTATGGCGCCGTCAAAGACGAGGCAGAGCTGAACGACAAGTACGTGGCCAACACGGCCGTGCTGCGTGACCAGGGAGCACCGTATGGTCTCTCCGGCGCCGTCTACACGCAGATCACCGACGTGGAGAACGAGCTCAACGGCTTCTTCACCTACGACCGGCAGGTCGAGAAGGTGAACGAAAAGCGAGTGCGGGCCATCAACCTGGCGGTCATCGCGGCGGGCACCAAGCCGGCGCCGACGCCGCCGGCTGGCACGCCGGGGCCGAAGGGTGTTGGTGCATGGAACTTCGACGAAGCATCCGGAACGCTCGCGCACGACGCCGTCGGTAAAAACGATCTGACGCTGAAGAACGGGGCGAGCTTCGCCCCGGGCGCCAACGGCGACTCGGGCACGGCGCTGAAGCTGAACGGCACCAACCAGTCAGCGGATGCCGCGAAAACCGTGCTGAAGACCGACGGCGTGAACTACAGCGTCTCGGCGTGGGTGAAATTCGATAAGACCGGAAAGGTGTTCCAGACGGTCATGAGTGAGGATGGCGACGCGAACAGCGCCTTCTTCCTGCAGTACTCGGGAGCGGATGACCGGCTGGCGTTCAGCTTTGCCAACGCCCGGGCGCTCGCGAACACTGTCGGATCGCCCAAGGCCGGCCAGTGGTACCACATGGTGGGAGTGCGCGACCTCGGCGCATCCACGCTGAAGATCTACGTGGACGGCAAACTCTCGGGATCGGTCAGCGTGCTCGGCAACGGAGACACCGGCACGGGCAGCCTCGTGGTGGGCCGTGGCAAGTTCGGCGGCAACCCGGTGGATTACCTGGCGGGCACGGTCGACGGCGCGCGCGTCTTCGACCGAGCGCTCTCGGCCGACGAGGTGGCGGCGTTGTACGCGGCAGGGCCGCAGGGGTAAGGGCGCGGGGAGGTTTCGAGACGCAGCCTCGTACCTCGACTGCTCCTCAACCAGCGAACACTTCCGCTGGTTGAGGAGCGAGGTACGAGCGCCTCGAAACCACGGCGCCACACCCGTGGCTGGTTAGAGCGCGCGGCTCATGTCGGGGTGATCTTGCGGCGTGTCTGACGCCACGCACGCGCTTGTTGCTCGTGCTGCGGCGGAGATCTTGTGCAGGGCTGCTCGGCGTCGGGTTGCGCGTCAGGCCCGAAGCGAATACGCCAAATGCCCGGTCCATCGGACCGGGCATTTGGCGTATATGTCGGGGTGACAGGATTTGAACCTGCGACCTCGTCGTCCCGAACGACGCGCGCTACCAAGCTGCGCCACACCCCGAACGGCCTGTAAAAAGGCCTCCATCAGGATACACGCTGCCCGAGGTGGTTGCTGACAGACCGGGGCTAGCCGTTGCCCTTGCCGGGTTTGCCCTTACCCGGCTTTCCGGGCGTGCTCGGCGGTGCCTTCGGCGGAGTGCTTGCCTTGGGCGGCGACGGCTGGAAGTAGTACTTGGGGTACAGCAGCGAATTATCCGGCTGGGCCAGGGCGCCACCGGGATAGGCCTGATCGAGGGCGGCGATGATGGGCTTCATCACGCTGAACTTCACATCGTTGCCCTGCACGGCGTAACCGCCGCCCTTGGGCTGGAAATATTGGTAGTGCATATCCGTCTTCTGAGGCACGCCATTCGCATCCCGAACACCCTGGATATTGCCGATCCAGATTGCGCTCGCCACCTTCGTGGTCGACGTGACCAGCCAGTTGTCGTATGCGCCGTCGGTCGTGCCGGTCTTGCCGAGAATCGGCACCCCGTCGAACGGGTTTGCCGTGTATGCGGTTCCGTTCGTCATGACGTGCTGCAGCGCGAATCCGACCGTCGCCGCGATGTTCGCAGGAATCGCCTGCGAACACGTGGTCTTCGGTACCGGCAGCTCGGTTCCATCGTTGCCGATCACCTTGTCGATGGCGATGGGCGTGCACACCACGCCCTTGTTGGCGAACGCCGCGTAGGCCGTGGCCATGGTCAGCGGCGAGATGTAGTTGGTGCCAATGAGCATCGTCGGGTTGATGGTCCACGGGTTGGTGCCCGGCGAGGCGGAGTGCACGCCGAGGGCCTTGGCCGCGTTCGAGACCGAGCAGAGATCCATCTCGGTGCCCATCTGCGCGAACGCGGTGTTCACCGAATCCTCTGTGGCCTGCATCACGGAGAGGTAGCCGCCCTCGGACGACTCGTCGTTGAAGACCTGCCAGGGGATGCCGTCGTAACCGGGGGTGCAGCCCGACTGCGGAAATTCCGATTCGTTGAAGTTGTGCTGGTTCGCGTTCACCCGCTCATAGAGCGTGTGCCCACTCTCCAGCCAGGCCACCAGGTCGAAGGCCTTGAACGATGATCCCGTTTGGAAGCCGGCAGAACCGCCGTAGCCGAGATCGGTTGCAAAGTTCACGGCCGATGTGCCGGCCGGGGGAGTACCGGAGTCGTTGTATTTGCGATTCTCCACCATATTCACGATGCGTCCGGTGCCCACCTGCATCGACACGTTCGTGCCGCCCAGATCCATGCCCTGCCTGGTCGGAGGAATGTAGGAACTGAGTGAGGCCTGCGCGGTCTTCTGCAGACCGAGATTGAGCGTCGTGTAAACCTTCAGGCCGCCTCGATGAAACAGTGCGGCCCGATCGGCGGATGTCGCGCCGAACGCTTTGTCGCTGAGCATGATTGTCTGCACGTAGTTACAGAAGAAGCCGGCGTCGTAGGCCGTTGCGCTCATACACCCCGACTCCACGGGAGTGATCTTCGGCGTGATAGGGGTCTTCTGCGCCTCGGAATACTGGGCGTGCGTGATCTTGCCGTTGGCGAGCATGCGGCTCAGCACGTAGTTGCGACGATCGAGCGTCGCCTGGTATTTGTTCTTCGCATTACTGCCCGGGTTGGTCTTCTCGTCCTGATCGATGCGCAGATTGGACGGATTGTTGAGCATGCCGACCAGGGTGGCTGCCTGGGGCAGTGAGAGCTGCTTCGCGGAGACACCGAAGTAGTATTCGGCTGCGGCCTGGATGCCGTAGATTCGCCCGCCGAAGCCGGCGATATTCAGGTAGCCCATCAAGATCTGGTCTTTGCTGTACTTCTTCTCGAGCCCTACCGCATAACGCATCTCGCGCAACTTGCGCGAGACCGTGATGCCCGCCGCATCCTGAACGCACTGTTGATACTTCTGCTCCTGGGCGTCTTGCACGGTCTGGGATGCATCCGCGTTCACGATGTCGTTGTTGCACTGCTGCAGCAGCACGTTCTTCACATACTGCTGGGTGATGGACGACCCGCCCTGCACCGAACCGCTCGCGCTGGAAAGCGCACCGCGAATCGTGCCGAGGATGTCGATGCCGCCCTCCTCGTAAAAGCGCGGATCTTCGGTGGCCACCGCGGCATCCTTCACGACCGGTGCAACGTCGCCCCATGCCACGTCGACGCGATTCTGTGCGTAGAAGGTGGCAATGGGTACCTCGGTGCTGCCCTGTGTCGCGTAGAAGGTACTGGTCTGATCGAGTTCGGGAATCTTGAGAAACTCGGGCAGCCCATTGAACGCGGAAACGCCGGTGTCAGCGGCCTTCGCCGTCACTGCTATCGCGGGCATCACGCCGACCGTGAGAACCACGGCCGCGACGACGCTCAGCGCGACGAAACCCAGGAACCCCCCGAGAACACGTCTGGCTTTTTCGTAAGAGACAGGCACGGTGTCACCGTACCCCGCAAAACTTCACGTCGCCTTGGAGCTCGATTGCAGGATGCTTCAACCGGCCGAGGGCGTCAGCGTGAGCAGCGTCGCCTCGGGGCGGCACGCGAAGCGCACGGGCGCGTAGATCGAGGTGCCGATCCCCGCCGAGACGTTCAGCCACGCCGAGCGCAGCGCGTGCCGCCACAGGCTCAGCCCCTTCACCTGGCGCCGAGGAATGTCACAGTTCGTCACAAGCGCCCCGAAGCCCGGCACGCACACCTGGCCGCCATGCGTGTGGCCGGCGAAGATCACGGATGCCCCGTGCGTGACGAACGAGTTCAGCACGCGCTGGTAGGGCGCGTGCGCCACCCCGATGGTGACCGTGGAGCGGGCTGCAGCGGGCGCACCCTCGGGCCACGTGGCATCCTCGGCGAACGGATCGTTCTCGCGCAGCTCGTCGAGCGCGCCGGCGATCAGCTCGAGCTTGTCGAAGTTGCGATGCGGGTCGTTTACACCGAAGAACTCGAGGTGGGTGCCATTGATGTCGAGGGCGCCGGCCGCGTTGTTGAGCCCGAGCCAGCCGAGCTCGGCGAAGTAAGCTTCCAGGGCCTCGGTGTCGAGCCGGTTCGAGGCCACACCGGTGTGATGCTGTGAGGGCCCGGTGAAATACCGCAGCGGGTTCTTCGGGGTCGGCCCGAAATAGTCGTTGGAACCGTGCACGTACACGCCCGGGATGCCCGCGAACGCGTCGAAGGCGCGCCTGATGCCCTCGAGGCCGTCGGCATGACCGAGATTGTCCCCGGTATTGACAATGAGGTCGGGCTTCAGCCGCGCGAGCTCGCTCACCCAGCGCTGCTTGTCGTGCTGCCACGGTGCCATGTGCAAATCGGAGAGGTGCAGCACACGAATCGGGGCGGCGCCCGGCGCGAGCACCGGAACGCTCACGCGTCGCAGCGTGTAGAGCTTGCGCTCCACGAGCGAGCCCCACGCAAAGGATGCCGCGGCCGCGGCGCCCAGCGCGGCCAGCGTCACGCCGACCGCGCCGGCTCCGGAGCCGGTTCCCACGTTGCTGCCGCCGCGCGGCACGCTAGCCGTTCCCTGGATTGGGCGGATTCGGCCCCGTCTTCGCCGGTGCCTGGAGCGTGACCGTGATGGTCGACTTCGTGGAGGCTTGCGAACCGGGAGCCGGACTGCTCGACTTGAACGTTGCATCCGGATCATTCGAGCCCGTGAACTTCACACTGTTGAAGCCCGCGCCATTCAGTGTGGCCTGAATGTCGGCCTTCGTGCCCGAGAGCCCCGGCACGGTCACCAGCGTTCCGTCGCTCGCGTAGAGCAGGATCGTGGCACCCTTGCTGGCCTTCGTGCCGCCGGCCGGGTCGCTGCGTTCCATCGTGCCGCTCGGCTGGCTGCCGGCAATGCGGCCGCCCTCCTGCACGTTGAAACCGACTCCGGTGAGCAGGCTCTTGGCGTCGCTCAGCGACTTGCCTGCGACGTCGGGCACGTCGACCTGGATGCCGTTGAGCACGAGACTGTCGACGGTCGGGAACGCGGAGCCGCCGAATTTGGCGTTGGTGGCCTCGAGAATCGTCTTCACCACCGGGAATTTCAGGTTGTTGCCCTGGCGGTAGTAGCCACCGCTCTTCGGCTGGAAGTACTTGTAGTGCATATCAGTCTTCTCGTACTTGCCGTTGGCCTGCTTGACACCTTGCACGTTGCCGATCCAGGTGGCGGTGGCGACCTTGGTGGTGGCCGTGGCGAGCCAGTTGTCGTAGGCGCCGTCTGTCGTACCCGTCTTGCCCAGCAGCGGCACACCATCACGAGGGTTGGCGCTCTGGGCCGTGCCACCGCCCTGGAACGGCGTCTGCAGCGCATAGGCGACGCCGGCCGCGATCTTGGGGTCGATCGCCTGCTTGCAGCTGGTGGGGGTAACGGGGCGGTCCGTGCCATCCGCATTCGTGACCTTGTCGATGGCAACGGGCGTGCAGATCTTGCCGCCATTCGCGAAGCCGGCATAGGCGGTCGCGAGCGTGAGCGGTGAGATATCCATGCCACTGCCGAGGATGGAGGAGGCGTTCGAAGGCATCGGGTCGCCATTGCTCTCGTGCATACCGAGAGCCGTTGCAGCTTTCTGGATGGTGCAGAGATCGACCTTGGTGCCCATCGTGGCGAAGGCCGTGTTCACCGAGTACTTGGTGGCATCGAGAACGCTCATGTTGCCGCCCTCGCCGCCCTCGTCGTTGGAGACGTTCCACGTCGCGTCGGGTCCGGCGCAACTGTTGTGGAACAGGGAGGTGGGGTAGGTGTGCCTGTCGGCGTTGATGATGTCACGCAGCGCGTGGCCCTCCTGCAGCCAGGCCACAAGCGAGAAGGCCTTGTACGTCGAACCGACGGCGAAGCCGCCCGAATCGCCATAGGCGGCGTCTGCGGTGTAGTTGAGAGACGTCGTTCCCGCCGGCGCCTTCGCCGTGTTGTTGTACGGTCTGTTCTGCGCCATCGTGAGGATGCGACCGGTGTTCTGCTGCAGGGCAACGGTGGCACCGCCGATGTCCATGCCCTCTGCGGTGGCCGGAACGTAGTCGCGCAGCGAATCCTGCGTGGTCTTCTGCAGGTCGAGGTCGAGCGTCGTGTAGATCTTGAAACCGCCGCCGGTCAGGGCGGCCCAGCGATCGTCTGCTGTCGCACCGAACGCCGGATCGTTCAGGATCGAGTTCTGAACGTAGGAACAGAAGATGTCGGCGTCGTAGGCTGCGGCGGTCATGCATCCGTTGGACTGCGGCGTGATCTTGGGTGTGATCTTGGTGGCGATGGCCTCGTCGCGCTGCTTCTGGGTGATCTTCTTGTACTGCAGCATCTTGTCGATGATGTAGTCGCGGCGGCTTTTGTTGGCCGCGTAGCCGTTCTTGGCGCCGTTGGTCTTGCTGTCCGGCACGTCGAGCCGGAGGTTGTCGGGGTTGTTCACGATGGCCAGCAGGCTGGCGGCCTGAGCCACGGTGAGGTCTTTGGCAGAGACGCCGTAGTAGTAGAGCGAAGCCGACTGGATGCCGTAGACCTGGCCGCCGAAACCGGCGATGTTGAGGTAGTTCAGCAGAATGGTGTTCTTGCCGTACTTCTTCTCCAGGCCGATGGCCTGCTTCATCTCCTTGAGCTTGCGGTCGGGCGTGGTCTCGGTGGCGTCGTTGTAGCAGGCGATCCACTTCTGGTGAAGCTTCTCATCGCCATTGTTCACGTTGTACTTCTCGCACATCTGAATCTTGACGTTCTTCACGTACTGCTGGGTGATGGTCGAGCCGCCCTGCGTGTCCTTCTTCAGCCACGTGGAGAGGGCGCCGCGAACGGTGCCCTTGATGTCGATGCCGCCGTGTTCGTAGAAGCGCGGATCTTCACCGGAGGTCGCGGCATCCTTCGCGAACTGCGAGATGTCGCCCCACTTGGCCACCACGCGGTTCTGCGCCCAGAACGACGCGATCTGAACCTCGGCGTTGCCCTTCTTGGCATACACCGTGGAGACCTGCGGCAGCTGGTCGAGCTTGAGGTACTCGGGAAGATTCTCGAACATGCCGAGCGAATCGGATGCGGCGATGCCTGTCACGGCGATGGCGGGAGTCACGGCGGCGGTCACCAGCAGGCCGGCGACGACGCTCATGCCGACGAAGCCGGCGAATGCACCGAGCGCGCCGTGGGCAGACCGCTTGGCGGATCGTTTTTGGGCAGACATAGACTAAAGGTTAGGTGAGAAAGCTGGCAAACCACCTCAACGCGGCGCGTATGAGTTCGCGCTGTTGCCGAGTCGTAACCAAAGAATAGAGAGTGAAATGCGCCGCTGGGAATACCTGACAACGCCGCTGATCGTGCACAACACGGCAGCGATTCTGAACAATTGGGGCTCGGAAGGATGGGAGCTGGTGCAGGTCGTGACGGGCCCCGAGGGCGGCCTCGTCGCGTACCTGAAGCGGCCCGTCGAGGCGGAGGGCGAGAACTGATGGCTGGAGTTGGTGGGTCTGGTGGATCTGCTGCCGGTGGTGTCGAGGGTCGCCTGGCCGAGCTGGGCATCGTGTTGCCGGATGTCGCGGCTCCCGTCGCCGCCTACGTTCCGGCCGTCGTCAGCGGTTCCTTCGTGTACACCTCCGGCCAGCTGCCGTTTGTCTCCGGTGCGCTGCCCGCTTCTGGCAAGGTGGGCGAGGGCCACGGGCTCGTTCCCGCAGCCGACGCACAGGACTACGCGCGCACGGCGGCGCTCAACGCGCTCGCGGCAGCGCGCAGCGTGATCGGATCGCTCGATCGGGTGACGCGCGTGGTCAAGGTGACCGGCTTCGTCGCATCCGCCCCCGATTTCACGGGGCAGCCCGGGGTGATCAACGGCGCCTCGAATGTGCTCGGGGAGATCTTCGGCGAGGCGGGCGCCCACGCGCGCTCGGCCGTGGGTGTGGCCGTTCTGCCGCTGGATTCGCCCGTCGAGGTGGAGCTTATTCTCGAGTTCGCGTAGCGAGCATGCGAGCGAGGGGAACGTCAGGAAGGTAAGGCGTTCCCCCTGGCCGTCTCTGGATGGTTACAGGAGATTTGCCTCTTTGCAGGAGGTTTCGCGCCCACCGCAAGTCGATTGCATCTCGGCGAAGGCTCACGCAAGGTGGTCGTTCATTGGAACAGGTCGCCAACCAGGCCGGATGCGACGCTCGCGCTTGAGCCTGTCGAAGACACGCTCGCGCACATCATTGGTGGCGTCTGTGCGTAGCGTTCGCGACGTCAGCTGTCATCACAAGTGGAACTTGCACCGTTTGCTGAGTGAGCTATGACATATTGCTTGCTTAGGGGGTGAAATGGCATACACTGATCTCGGTCGAATCATACTTTGACTGCGATGTTTTCGGGATTCCCCCCAATCCTTACGTCGCCGAGGCGGCATCCGTTCCCCCCAATGGATGCCGCCCCCCTTTCTTTAAGGCGCGGCTTCGCTCGCGGTCGGCCCGCTTCCTGCACAGACCGCACGGAATGTCCGTTCTCCACGGATGCCGCTCCTCGGCCGCGCCCGGCCTGGCCTGGCGCATAGCGTCAGATGTATGGCTTCCACCCCCTTCGTGCCACAGCGTCGCACGCAACTCGTCGTGGGCGACGATGAAGATTCGCCGTTCAACGCCGCTCAGGATGAGGCCAGCACTGCCGGTGACCCCGCGGACTGGCGCGACTTCGGAGTGCTCGCGCCGTACCTCGCCGACCCCGCGGTGACGGATCTCTTTGTGAACGGGGTCGACGGCTTGTGGATCGACGACGGCACCGGACTGAGGCGCGCCCGCGATCCGGAGAGGCACGTCGACGAAGAGGTCGACGGCAATCTCGCTGAGGTGTTCGAGGACGAGTACGGGTTCGATGCGGTTCTCTCTCCGATCGCTGCTGGCGCTGGCACTGGCGCTGGCGCTGGCGCTGGCACTGGCACCGGCACCGGCGTCAGCGTGCCGGGCGCTGGCGGTTTCGAGGCTGACAGCGATGGCATCGACGATGAGGCCGGCGGTGACGAGCTCGGCGACGAGCGCGCACTGCGTGCGCTCGCGGTGCGTCTGATTGCTCTCGGCGGGCGGCACATCGATGAGACCTCCCCCTGCGTCGACGTGCGGCTGCGCGACGGCATCCGGGTTCACGCGGTGCTGCCGCCGATCTCCACGACCGGAACGCTGCTGTCCATTCGCATTCCGCGCCGTGAGCGGTTTCGGTTGGGTGATCTCGCGGCATCCGGAATGGTGAGCACGGCCCAGGCCGACCGCCTGCGGCTGGCCATACGTCGGCGCGAGAACATTCTCGTGACGGGCGCGGCTGGCACCGGTAAGACCACTCTTCTGGCCGCGCTGCTCGCCGAGGCGCCGCCCGGCGAGCGCATTGTGGCCATCGAAGATGTCGCGGAGCTGCGGGTGGATCATCCTCATTTCGTGTCGCTGGAGTCGCGGCAGGCCAATCTGGAGGGCGCCGGCGCGATAGGCATGGAACGACTCGTGCGCGAGGCGTTGCGCATGCGACCCGACCGGCTGGTGCTCGGCGAATGCCGCGGCGCCGAGATTCGCGAGCTGCTTGCCGCGCTCAATACCGGGCACGACGGGGGAGCCGGAACCCTGCACGCCAATTCTCTTGCGGATGTTCCTGCGCGCGTGGAAGCGCTCGGCGCATTGGCGCAGATGAGCCAGGAGGCGGTGGCGCGACAGACCGTGAGCGCGATCGGCGTGATTGTGCACCTGGAACGCACTGCGGGCATCCGCCGCCTGGCCGGGATCGGAGGCTTCGCCCTCGATGCGCGCGGTCGCCTGCAGGTGATCGACGAATGAAGGCATCGAAAGGCAAGGCCCCTCCTGAGATCGAGGCTGTTGCAGCCGTGACCGAGCGGCTGGCCGTGCTGCTGGCTGCGGGCGTGCCGCCGGTCTCGGCGTGGGGTTACCTGGGCGAGACGGCGAGTTCCGGCGTCGTCAGGCAGGTGGCGGATGCTGCCGCCCGTGGCGAGGCTGTGCCTCGCGCACTCGCGGCGGCCGCGGCGGCCAGCCCTCCCGATGTTGCCGACGCGTGGCGCGGCCTGGCTGCAGCCTGGTTCGTCGCAACGGAGTCGGGTGCGCCGCTGGCGCAGAGCCTGCGGGCTCTCGCCGGTTCCTTCCGGTCGCTGGGCCAGACACAACGCGATCTGGCCGTCGCGCTCGCGGGGCCGGCCGCGACCGCTCGCATGGTGATGGCGCTGCCCGTCGTGGGGGTGCTGTTCGGCATGGGCCTGGGCTTCAACACCCTGCGAACGCTCTTCACGACGTTGCCCGGGCTGGCGTGCCTGGGAGCGGGTGCGCTGCTGATGGTGGCAGGCATCCGCTGGAATCGACGCATGATTCGCGCCGCGACACCGAAGGATCGCACGCCAGGACTCGCGATCGACCTCATGGCTGTGGCGATGTCGGGCGGGGGATCCATCGAACGAGCCAGAATGCTGCTCGCGAAGGCGCGTGGGCGTTTTCTCACCGGCACCGCGGCGGAGTCGCGCATGGTCGACGACGTGCTGCGGCTCGCTCAGCGAGCGGGCGTGCCGGCGGCGCAACTGCTGCGCAGCGAGGCAGCGGCACGACGCAGGAACGCCCGCTCCGAGGGCCAGCGCAGTGCTGCGTCGCTCGCCGTGCGCCTCATGATCCCGCTGGGCATCTGCGTGCTGCCCGCGTTCATGCTCGTCGGCGTGGCCCCCTTGCTGCTGGCCATCGTCACCTCCACGTTCTCGACGCTGACCTGAGCGCGGCGCCGGGCTGCGGGAGACGCGCTGCGGGCTGCGGGAGGCGGGCTGCGGGTGAGGGGTGTCAGTCAATAGCCGCTCGGCGAGGCGCCACTCCTGCACCGACGGCCCGACGTCGAAGAAGTCCACCGATCAGGGTAATGGCCGCCCACCCGTGCTCTCCACCGCCCACGATTGAACCACAAACCGAAACCCGGATGTCGGGCTCGAAAGACACACAGACAGGGATCCCGCCGAGGGCTTCCCGAGAGAAGGCAGGTCATGCACACACTCACGAATTCTGGCGGCACGCACACTTCAGGTGCTTGCTCGGCCGCTGCTCCACACGGCACACCGCGGTGGCGACGCTCCGTGACGGCGCTTGCGGAGCGCACCCGATCGCGCCTGGGCGATGAGGAGGGAGCGGCAACCGCCGAATATGCGGTGGCCACCATGGCCGCCGTCGGCTTTGCTGGCCTGCTCGTCGTCATCCTGCGCGGCGACGAGGTGCGCGGCATCCTGACCGATCTGATCCGCCGTGCGCTCACGACGGCAGGCTGAGCTGCCCGTGCCGCAGTCGCTGCTGCAGTCGCAGCCGCGACCGCAGCAGCGACTGCGGCACGGCCGATCGTCGGCACGATGGCGGCCGGGCAATTCGGCGGACCACGGCAGCGTCACGGCGGAGTTCGCCGCGGTCGTGCCGGCCGTGCTTCTCGTGCTCGCCGTGTGCCTCGGCGGCGTGCAGATCGTGGGGCAGCAGCTGCGACTGACGGATGCCGCCGCGGACGCCGCCCGGTCCCTTGCGCGCGGAGACAGTACGGTGGTGGCCGCCGCCCGGGTGCATCAGGGCGTGGGCACGGCGCGCATGAGCACCGAGAACAGTGGGGAATTCGTGTGCGTGCGGCTGACATCAGCCGCGGCGTTCGGCCCCGCGGCCTCTGTGGGGTTCACGGTGGCGGCTCGCGGATGCGCACTCGAGGGAGGTCGGTGATGGCGAGGTGGCGGCGCTCCCTTTGGCACGCTCAGGGAGCGGAGGCTCGGGGATCGCGTCGCCGGGGAACGCAGGCCTGGGAAGCGCAGGCTCGGGCCGGGGAATCGGGCTCCGGGTCGTTGCTCGCGGTCGGGGTCATCGCATCCGTCTTCGCACTGACGATGATGCTTGTGCCCCTTTCGCAGGCGCTCACGGTGAAGCAACGGGTGACGGGCGCGGCCGACGCGGCGGCGCTCGCGGCCGCGAACACGGTGTCCGGGGCGATCGCCGGGTTTCCCTGCGAATCAGCGGATGTCGCCGCACAACTCAACGGCGCAGCCCTGCGGCGCTGCGAGCTCGACGGTTCTGTGGCGACGGTCTCGGCGGGCGCCCGCTATCTCGGCTTCGACATCGTCGTCTTCGCGCGAGCGGGGCCGCCGGGCAGCGCCCAAGGCTGAAAGGAGCCCAGAGCTGAACGGAGTACAGGGCCCACGGGAGCCCAGCACTGAACGGAGCCCAGCACTGAACGGAGCCCAGCGCTGAATGGAACGGCCGGAGGTTGACTCAGTCGAACAGCGCCTCGAGGTACCGGTAGTCGACGGCGCTCGGCCGGTCGCTGCGGGAATCCTCCGACGCGTACTCCACCCCACCGGCACGGGCATAGAGATAGCGCTTGCCGCCGCCCTCCGCAGGAATCTCAATACGTGGGCGGGGGTCGCCGGAATCCAGGAACTCTGTTCTGATCGTCTTGCCCTCCAGCGGTCCGTCGGTCAGTTTCGCCGTGTAGCTCGCAGTTGAAGTGTCCATAAGGCTCATTCTCCTCATCGCGGCCGAGAGTTCAAGGGGTGTCGCGCGAAGCATTGGCGACGAACGGCTCGACTCCTTAATTAGGCACAGTGCCGGTATTGGTGTGTATGGTGTGCCTGATGGGCGGCGTCGCCCTATCCGCAGAGTCGGGATGAGGCGTCGGGGGCACGCCGGAATCCATAGGCGGCGGCATCCGCAAATCTGTACGAGTCAAGGAGTCAGGTGCCAGACACGAAAAAACTGGTCATCGTCGAGTCGCCGACGAAGGTCAAATCCATCGCGCAGTATCTCGGCGACGGCTATGAAGTCATGGCCTCCGTTGGACACATTCGTGACCTCATCGAACCCAAAAACCTGCCGCCCGAGCTCAAAAAGGGCGGCCTGGGCAAGTTCTCTGTCGACGTCGACAATGACTTCGAGCCCTACTACGTCGTCTCCGACCAGAAAAAGAAGACGGTCGCCGACCTCAAGAGGGCGCTCAAGAACGCCGACGAACTCCTGCTCGCCACTGATGAGGACCGCGAAGGCGAGGCCATCGCCTGGCACCTCATCGAGGTTCTCAAGCCCACCGTTCCCGTCAAGCGCATGGTCTTCCACGAGATCACCCGCGAGGCCATCCAGGCGGCCCGCGAGAGCACCCGCGACATCGACACCGCACTCGTCGACGCGCAGGAGACGCGTCGCATCCTCGACCGCCTTTACGGCTTCGAGGTCTCGCCCGTGCTGTGGCGCAAGGTCGGCCCCGGCCTCTCCGCCGGCCGCGTGCAGTCCGCCGCCACCCGACTCGTCGTCGACCGTGAACGCGAGCGGCTCGCCTTCATCGCGGCCGGGTACTGGGACCTGACCGCCCGACTCGCCACGCGAAGCGACACCACCGCGCCGGATGCCGCCTCCGCGGCCAGCGCCGACGCATCCGTCTTCGAGTCCCGCCTCGTGCGTCTCGACGGCAAGCGCGTCGCCAGCGGGCGTGACTTCGACGACCGCGGCGCGCTCAAGAGCGACGCCGTCACCCTCGACGAGCCCACCGTGCGGGCACTCGCCGCCGGCATCGAGCAGTCGAGTTCGACGATCGCCGTCTCCAAGGTGGAGTCGAAGCCGTATTCCCGCCGTCCGGCGGCGCCGTTCACGACATCCACGCTGCAGCAGGAGGCCGCGCGCAAGCTGCGTTTCTCAGCCAGGCAGACCATGAGCGTTGCGCAGTCGCTGTATGAAAACGGCTACATCACCTATATGCGTACCGACTCGCCGTCGCTGTCGCAGCAGGCCACGAACGCGGCGCGTTCGCAGGCCGCCACTCTCTACGGCGCAGACACGGTGCCCGAGAAGCCGCGTGTCTACACCGGCAAGAGCAAGAGCGCGCAGGAGGCGCACGAGGCAATCCGCCCGTCCGGTGAGACGTTCCGCACCCCTGCTGAGCTGGCATCCCGCCTGCACGGCAACGACTTCAAGCTGTACGAACTGATCTGGAAGCGCACCGTCGCCTCGCAGATGGCGGACGCGAAGGGGCAGACGGCATCCGTCACCATCGAAGCCCGCGTGACCGAGGGCGAGGTGGCCGGCCGGGTCGCCGAATTCTCCGCCAGCGGCACGGTCATCACGTTCCGCGGCTTTCTGCACGCCTATGAAGAGGGCCGCGACGAGGAGCGCAACGGTCAGGCCGAGCCGAGCGAGGCCAAGCTGCCGCCGCTGAAGGAAGGGCAGGCGCTCGCCGTCGACGAGATCGAGGCCAAGGGCCACGAGACCACGCCGCCGCCGCGCTACACGGAGGCCAGCCTCGTCAAGACGCTCGAAGAGCTGGGGGTCGGCCGCCCGTCGACCTATGCCTCCATTCTTTCCACCATCGTCGACCGCGGTTACGTGACGCCTCGTGGTCAGGCCCTCGTACCGAACTGGATCGCCTTCTCGGTGGTACGCCTGCTCGAGGACTACTTCGGCGACCTCGTCGAATACGACTTCACGGCAGAGATGGAGAACGACCTCGACCGCATCGCCGGCGGTGAGGCCGCCCGCATCGACTGGCTGAACAGCTTCTACTTCGGCAGCGACAAGCATCGCGGGCTGCGCCAGGTGGTCGACAATCTCGGCGACATCGACGCGCGCATCATCAACTCCATTCGCATCGACGACGAGATCACCCTGCGCATCGGCAAATACGGGCCCTACCTCGAGGTTGCCGCTTCGGCAGACCCCGGCGCCGAGAATCCGGATGCGACGCCTCGCCGCGTCAACATTCCCGAGGGACTCGCCCCCGATGAGCTCACCGCCGCGAAGGCACACGAGCTCATCGATGCTCCTGTGGTCACCGACCGCATCATCGGGGTGAACCCGGCGAACGGCAAGAACATCGTCGCCAAAGACGGCCGCTTCGGCCCCTACGTGACCGAGCTCGACCCCGAGCCCGAACCGCTGGTTGAGGAGGCGCGCGGAGCCGCCGTCTCGAAACCAGCAGACGACACTCCACCCGCCGACCCGAAAACCGGCGAGCTCCTCGAAACCGCCGCCGAGGCATCCGCCCCGACGACGGCGAAGAAACCCGCGAAGAAGACCGCCGCCAAAAAGGCCGCCGCGGTCAAGCCGCGCACCGCGTCGCTCTTCAAGTCGATGGATCTCGCCGCCATCGATCTCGACACCGCGCTCAGGCTGCTCGACCTGCCCCGCGTGGTCGGGGCCGACCCCGAGTCCGGTGAGGAGATTCTCGCGCAGAACGGGCGTTACGGGCCGTACCTGAAGAAGGGTGCGGACACGCGTTCGCTCACGAGCGAAGATGACATCTTCGGCATCGATCTCGCCGGCGCACTCGAGCTGTATGCGCAGCCGAAATACGGTGCACGCCGTGCCTCGAGTGCCCTCAAGGAATTCGCGGAGGATCCGGAAAGCGGCAAGCCGATTCGGGTCAAAGACGGCCGATTCGGCCCGTACGTGACCGATGGTGTCACGAACGCGACGATCCCCAAGAGCGAATCGGTGGAGGAAGTCGACTTCGATCGCGCCGTGCAGCTGCTGGCCGACAAGCGCGCCAAGGGCCCTGCGCCCAAGAAGAAGGCCCCAGCGAAGAAGGCCCCGGCCAAGAAGGCCGCCGCGAAGAAACCGGCAGCAAAGAAACCGGCAGCGAAGAAGCCCGCGGCGAAGGCCACGGCGCGCACGGCAGCACCGAAGAAGTGAGCGAGAGCACGGGCGTGGTGAGCGCCCCGGGGGCTCGCGCCGCGACATCCGGCATCTTCATCACGCTCGAGGGCGGCGACGGGTCGGGCAAGTCGACCCAGGCCGAGCTGCTCGCCGAGTGGTTGCGCGAACGTGCACGCACCGTGATGCGTACCCGCGAACCCGGTGGCACCGATGTCGGCGACGCGGTTCGCGAGATAGTGCTGCACCACCGCGGGCACATCGCACCGCGTGCCGAGGCGCTGCTCTACGCCGCCGATCGCGCGCACCACATCGCCACGGCGGTGCGACCGGCCCTCGAGCGCGGCGAGGTCGTGATCCAGGATCGCTACCTCGACTCGTCTGTGGCGTATCAGGGCGTCGGCCGTGTGCTTGACGCCGACGAGATTCGCAATCTGTCATTGTGGGCCGCCGAAGGGCTGCTGCCCGATGTGACGATTCTGCTCGACCTCGACGAGACCGTCGCGCGCGCCCGACTGGATGCCGCGCGCACCCGATACGACCGGCTCGAGGCCGAGAAGAGCGAGTTTCACGCACGTGTTCGAGCCGCGTATCTCGACCTGGCCGCGGCCGAGCCCGAGCGCTTTCTCGTGCTGGATGCCGCGGCGCCGGTCGCCGAGATCGCCGCGGCCATCCGCGCCCGCATCGAGCCCCTGCTCTAGCCCTCCCGCTGGTTGAGGAGAGGTCAACGAAGGAGGCCTCGTCTCGAACCCAGCGTCGCGCGGCTGGTTTCGAGACGCCGGCTTCGCGAGGCTCCTCAACCTGCGTACGACGGCATCCGCTGTCTCCACCGCACGGTACCCTTATCTCATGGCGATCTGGGACGACCTCACCGGCCAGTCTGAGGCGATTGCGCTGTTCCAGTCGGCCGCCGCAGACCACCCGGGTGCCATGACGCATTCCTGGCTCATCACCGGCCCGCCGGGCTCGGGCCGCTCCAATCTCGCCTTCGCCTTCGCGACGGCGCTGCTGGCCCCCGGCACTCCGCAAGGCGACGAGGCCGCCTACCGCCAGGTCGAGGCGCGCACCCACCCCGATCTCAACGTTCTCACCACCACCGGCGTGATCATCAAGCGCGACGACGTGCGCCAGATGGTGCAGCGCTCGCACTATTCGCCCTCCGTCGGCCGCTACCGGGTGATTGTCGTCGAAGACGCCGATCGCATGACCGAGCAGACATCCAACTTTCTATTGAAAGAGCTCGAAGAACCGCCCGAGCGCACCGTCTGGATCCTGTGCGCTCCCAGCGAGGCCGACATGCTGCCCACCATCCGTTCGCGCGTGCGCACCGTGCGCCTGCGCGTGCCCAGCGTCGCCGAGGTCGCCGGCCTCATCGAGCGCCGCGACGGGGTGGATGCCGCGCTCGCCGAGCGGGCGGCCAGGCACGCGCAGAGCCACGTGGGCATGGCCCGCCGACTGGCCACGAACGCCGAGGCACGTGAACGACGGCAGGAGACGCTGCAACTGGCCCTCGACATCCGCGGGGTCTCGGGCGCCGTCATGGGAGCGGCGCGGCTCGTGGAGATCGCCGGAGCAGACGGCAAGGCCATCACAGAACAGCTCGATGCCGAGGAGCGCGAGAGCACGCTGCGATCCCTCGGCGTGGAGCCCGGCGCGACACTGCCGCCGGCCCTGCGCTCCCAGCTGCGCCAGCTCGAGGAAGACCAGAAACGGCGAGCCACCCGCAGCCTGCGCGACGGCATCGACCGTATTCTCGTCGACCTGCTCTCGCTCTATCGCGACGTCGTCATGCTGCAGCTTGGCAGCGGCAGCGAACTGGTCAACCTCGAACTCGCAGAGCAACTCGAGGCTCTCAGCCGGCACACCAGTGCCGCTTCTACGCTTGCGGTCATGGATGCCATCGCCACAGCCCGCGCCCGCATCGGCTCGAATGTGGCCCCGGCCCTCGCCCTCGAGGCGATGCTCGTGGGTGTCGTTCGTGCCGGCAGCGCCGGGCGTGGCGGCGTGAGCCAGCCTCTCGCGCGACGGGAGATTGCGTGAGCCGCCGTCGCCGTGCCGGCCGCCTCGCAGCCGTTGCCCTCGTCGCCGCACTCAGCGTCACTCTCAGCGGTTGCGTCACCTGGTTCATGCCGCCCAAGACCTCCGCCACCTCCGCTCCGACCGGTGAGACTGTGACGGCCGACCTGAAGCCGTACTACGGCCAGATCCTCAGCTGGACCTCCTGCGGCAGCGGCATGCAGTGCACGAAGGCGAAGGCGCCACTGGACTGGAAGAACCCCAGCGGCGGCGAGATCTCCCTCGCACTCGTGCGTCACGTGGCGACGGGCAAGCGGCTCGGCTCCCTGCTGGTGAATCCGGGTGGCCCGGGCGGGTCGGGCGTCGAGTTCGTCAAGAACAATCTCGATTACGCCACAGACAAGACCCTGCAGTCCAGCTACGACATCGTCGGCTTCGACCCCCGCGGCGTCGGAGCGTCGACGGCGGTGAAGTGTTACTCGCCGGCGCAGATGGACACCTACCTGTACGCGATCACGCCGGGGGATCGGGGGTCGGATGCCTGGATCGCCGAGCAGAAGCAGGCATCCGTCGATTTCGGCCTGGCGTGCGAGAAGAACACCGGCGCCCTGCTGAAGCACGTGGACACCGTGAGCGCCGCACGTGACCTCGACCTGCTGCGCGCCGTTCTCGGCGACACGAAGCTGAGCTACCTCGGTTATTCCTACGGTACCTACCTCGGGGCGACGTACGCCTCGCTGTATCCGGGCAAGGTCGGTCGCATGGTGCTCGACGGCGCGATAGACCCGGCCGCGAGCAACTTCGACGTGACGAAGGTGCAGTCCGAGGGCTTCGAAAGTGCGCTGCGCGCCTATATGAAAGCCTGCCTGGCGGGCAAGGACTGCCCCTTCAGCGGTTCTGTCGATCAAGGCATGGCGACGATCGGTCGGCTGCTGAAGACCGTCGACGCCAGCCCCATCCGCAACGCCGACGGTCGCGAGCTCGGGGCCAACACCCTGGTCACGGCCATCATCTATCCCCTCTATGACTCGACCGCCTGGTCGTACCTGAGCCAGATGTTCGGCGACGTGATGAAGGGCAAGGCGGCGTTTGCGTTCACCCTCGCCGACGCATACAACAACCGCGACAGCAGCGGAACCTATGGCGACAACTCGACCGAGGCGTTCATGGCCATCAACTGCCTCGACTACGCATACGATGCCAACCCCGCGACCATGCGCGCCCAGGCCGCCGAACTGTCGAAGGACGCGCCCGTGATCGGCCCGTACATGGGCTACGGCGACATCGGATGCGCGAACTGGCCCGACAAGACCACTGCAACGCGCGGCCCCATCACGGCGCCCGGAACGCCCCCGATTCTGGTGGTCGGCACCACGAACGACCCAGCCACCCCGTATGTGTGGGCGAAGAACCTGGCGAAGGAGCTCTCCAAGGGTCACCTGGTCACCTACAAGGGTGAGGGCCACACGGCATACAACAAGTCGAACTCCTGTGTGAACGACGCGGTCGATCACTATCTGGTCTCGGGCACGGTTCCGGCATCCGACCCGATGTGTTGAGGCCGCTGGGCTGCCACTCATCGAAGTGAGAGTGCAGCTTTGTGCAGTCTCCGCAATAATTGAATCATGACCGTGATCGACCAGGAACTGGGACTGCGCGAGCGCAAGCGCCGTGCCACCCGTATGGCCATTCAGAAGGCCGCGATCGATCTGGCCACCGAACGTGGCATCGAGGGCGTCACGATCGAGGAGATCAGCCACGCGGCGAACGTGTCGCCTCGCACCTTCTTCAATTACTTCCCCACCAAAGACGCGGCGATTGTCGGAGAGATGCCGCAACTGCCCGACGACGACGCCGTGGAACGGTTCGTGAATGCCGGCGATCGGCAGAGCGTTCTCGACGGAGTGGCTGAACTTCTCGCCTCGAGCCTGCTGGCCGACGAAGTGGGAGGCGCAGACGAGGTCGGCGGCTTCGACGCGGATGGCCCGGCCGACGGCGATGCTGCCGCGCATGGCCCTGCGCTCGATTCCGACATTCATGATCGTCGTCGTGCCCTGCTCAAGAATCACCCGCAACTCGTCGCCCTCAAGATGGCGAGCATGCGCGAGTTCGAGGAGCAGCTTTCCGGGGTGCTGCAGCGGCGGCTCGCAATCGACGACCCCGCGCTGGCCGATGATGCGGATGCCCTGTATCAGCGCGCCCGTCTGGTCACCTTCGTCGCGTTCGCCGGAATGCGCCACGCCTGGTCGTGCTGGGCCGACCACGGTGGCCGCGACTCCCTCGTCGCGCGCCTGCACGAATCCTTCGACCAGCTGCAATCCTTCGTGCGCTCGGCCGCGCGCAAATGATCGGCTAAGCTATCTAGCT
The DNA here is from genome assembly GCF_001424905.1 of Leifsonia sp. Root112D2. NCBI lineage: Bacteria > Bacillati > Actinomycetota > Actinomycetes > Micrococcales > Microbacteriaceae > Leifsonia > Leifsonia sp. Root112D2. The sequence continues at coordinate 226,947 of NZ_LMCU01000001.1, read as the reverse complement.
GTGCGTCGACTCGATTCGTTCGAGAACGGCCCACGCCGCCTTAGCTCAGTTGGTAGAGCATCTCACTCGTAATGAGAAGGTCGTCAGTTCGATTCTGACAGGCGGCTCCACAAATTTCCATGATTCGCGACCACGACGATGTCAGGAGAGACGCATGTCCGAGACGATTCGCTGGGGAATTCTCGCAACAGGGGGCATCGCCCACGCCTTCACCAAAGACCTCGTGCAGCACGGCCACACGGTGCAGGCCGTCGGCTCGCGCTCACAGCAGAGCGCGGATGCCTTCGCGGCCGAATTCGGCATCCCCACGGCCCATTCCAGCTACGAGGGTCTTGTCGCCGACGACGATGTCGACATCGTCTACATCTCCACTCCGCACCCCTTCCACGCGGAGAATGCCGAACTCGCCCTGAACGCCGGCAAGCACGTGCTCATCGAGAAGCCGATCACGCTGAACGCCGATGAGGCTCGCCGCATTGTCGAACTCGCCGCCGAGAAGAATCTTCTTCTGCTCGAGGCGATGTGGACCCGCTTTCTGCCGCATGTTGTGCGCATCCGGGAGATCATCGAGGCGGGCACGCTCGGCCAGGTGCGTTCCTTCATGGCCGACCACACCCAGAAGATCACCGATGACCCCACGCACCGCCTGAACGCGCTCGAGCTCGGCGGGGGAGCCCTGCTCGACCTGGGCATCTATCCCGTGTCGTTCGCGGCGCATCTCTTCGGCACGCCGCAATCGGTGCAGGCCTCGGCGACGTTTCGCGAAACCGGGGCGGATGCGCAGGTTGCCACGCTCTTCCGCTACGCCGATGGGCAGCTCGCGACGACCCTCAGCGCCAGCAACACCAAGGGGCCGAACGTGGCCAGCATCCTGGGCACCGAGGGCCGCATCGACATCGACGCCGTCTGGTATTCGCCGACGAGTTTTCGCGTGCTGAACAGCGCCGGCGAGGTGACCGAGAGCTTCGAAAGCCAGATCACGGGCCGCGGAATGCAGTTTCAGGCCGAGGAGGCGGAGCGTCTCATAGCGGCGGGAAGCACTGCCAGCGAGATCCTCTCCCCGGCCGAATCGGTCTCCATCATGGAGACGCTCGATGAGGTACGGCGCCAGATCGGGCTGGTCTACCCCGGGGAACCTTCAGCTTCCTGAGGCTAAAATGCCCTGATGCACACCCCCGACGAGCCCGAGAGCAGGCGCGCTGCGCGTTCACGCGCCGCCGCGCCCGGTGTTCTCGTTTCGCTGCGTCGACACAAGACCGCGTGGCTGATCGCCGCGGCATGTGCAGGCTTTGTGATTCTCGGCTCGGGAGCGGTTGCGGTGGGGGCGTCCGTCGGCGGGCCGGCCGAGGCATCCGCCGTGACGCGTGGCACGACATCGCCGACGCCGAGTGCAACGCCGACCCCGACCGCCACGCCGCGCCCGACGCCGGCGCCTGTCGCCGCCGCGAGTCGACTGCGCACCTGCTCGGTCGCCTCGCTCGCCGCGGACTCGCGTCTGGGCAACATGGAGGCGCAGGTGCGCAACGCCAAGACCGGCGAGGTGCTCTTCGACCGCAACGGCAGCAAGCCCAACACGACGGCCAGCGTCATGAAGGTGGTCACCTCGGCGGCGGCGCTGAAGGCGCTCGGCCCCGATTATCGTGTGTCGACGACGGTGGTGACGGATCCCGCCGACCCGAGCGCGGTCATCCTCGTCGGCGGTGGCGACTCGACCCTGTCACGGCTGCCCGAGGGGCAGGAACCGTTCTACAGGGGCGCGGCGCACATCGGCACGCTGGCGAACGCAGCCGCGGCCAAGTGGAAGTCGCTCTACCCGGACACGCCGATCACGAAGGTGTATGTCGACACCTCGCTCTTCGGTGCGCCGTACTGGCACCCCACCTGGAACGAGAACGAGGAGCGCTTCGTCGACGGCAGCAGCTCGTACGTGACGGCGCTGCAGGTCGATGGCGACCGAGCGAACCCGCGGGCGATGGACTCCGAGCGCGGCAGCGACCCGGTGAAGGTGGCGGCCAATGCCTTCGTGGATGCGCTGGGGGGCGCCACGTACGAGGGCGAGTTGAAGACGCCGGCGGGTGCCACGCAACTTGCGGCCGTGCAATCGCAGCCGGTCTCCTCGCTGGTCAAGCTGGCGGTCACCGACTCAGACAACACGATCATGGAGATGCTCACGCGTCTCGTGGCCATCAAGGAGGGTGCAGGCAACACCTTCGCGGCCGAGAATCAGGGGGTGCTGACGGCGCTGGCCGGGTACGGCATCCCCACCACCGGCCTGCACGTCGCCGATGGCTCCGGCCTCAGCGACCAGAACATGGTGCCGCCCTCCTTCCTCACGCAGTTGTTCATCAAGGTACTCAACGGCGAGAGCGGGCTCGGTGTCGTCTACGACGGGCTGCCGATCTCGGGCGAGACGGGCACTCTCGCATCCGGATACGGCCGGTTCACGGGGGCGAACGCGATAGCGCGCGGTGCGGTTCATGCCAAGACCGGGTCCGTCGACACCGGATACTCGCTGGCCGGCATCGTGCACGCCAAGGACGGCACGCCGCTCACCTTCGCCATCTATGCCTTCGGCCCGGTCAACGACAGCGCCAGAACCGCGATAGACACGCTGACGACGGGCATCTACAGCTGCGGTGACAACCTCTCCAACAACTGACGCCCGCGCAGCGCCTTGGTGATGGCCCGACGGCTCTAGCGCGATCGGCACCAGCGGCAACGACGCAATCGCGCGATGATGGATGCATGACACGGGCACTGTTCATCATCGACGTGCAGAACGACTTCACCGAGGGCGGTGCTCTCGGGGTGCAGGGCGGAGCATCCGTCGCCGAGGGCATCACGCATCTTCTGCGCCAGCACCGCAGCGACTACGACACGATCTTCGCCTCGCGGGACTGGCATGACGCCGACACCGACAACGGCGGTCACTTCGCGACGGATGCCGCCCCCGACTTCGTCAGCACCTGGCCGGTTCACTGCGTGGCCGGCACCCACGGCGCCGAATACCATCCGGCCTTCGACACCTCCGCGGTCGGCTTCCACCTGCGTAAGGGCCAGGGCGTTCCGGCGTATTCCATTTTCGAGGGGCACACCCCGTCGGGTTCCTCGCTACACAATCTGCTCGACGAGCACGGCGTGACCGACGTCGACGTGGTCGGTATCGCCACGGATTACTGTGTGCGGGCATCCGCTCTCGATGCGCTCAACCACGGGCTGCGTGTGCGTGTGCTCACCGATCTCGTCGCCGGTGTTGCGCCGGAATCGAGCGCGGCCGCGCTTCTGGAACTCGGCCACGCGGGCGCCACCCTTCTCACAGCGCCCCGCTGATCCGCTCCGCCACCCCAGACACCCCTCGGTTTGACCCACAACGACGGAGAAATCGGGCTGAGCGTCGCATCCGGTACTGAAATCTCACCGCAGGGGCACATTCTCCGTCGTTGTGGGTTCACACGTGGCGGTGTCGGTGGGGGCTGCGAGGATGGGGTGTGGCATCGAAGACAACAAGGCTCCAGGCACCTCGCATCGAACGACCGCGGCTCGCAGGTCTGGGCGACGGTGATGCGGCAGCACTCGCCGTCGATGCGGATGTCGTCGGCGAGCGCTTCACCGGCATTGACGCGAGCGACCGCGATCTCTCCGGCGCCAAGTTCGGCGAATGCGAGTTCGTGGACGTCAGTCTTGACGATGCGAGTCTGCGCGGCGCGCGCTTCTTCGACTCAACGCTGAGCGGCATGAACGCGCCCGTGCTGCGCGCCTCACGCTCCAGCTGGCGCGATGTCGTCATCGAACGCTCCCGCATCGGCTCGGGCGAACTCTACGACGCCAGCCTGCAGTCGGTGCACTTCAGCCACTGCAAGATCGGCTACCTCAATCTGCGCGGGGCCGTGCTGAGCGACATCCTGTTCACCGATTGCGCCATCGACGAGCTGGATGTCGGCGGCGCCACGATCACCCGGCTCGCCTTCGCCGACACGAGCGTGCGCATGCTCGACGTCACCCGTGCGACCCTCGAGCATGCCGACCTGCGCGGGGCAGATCTGCGCGGCGTGCGCGGCGTGGACAGCCTGCGCGGGGCCACCGTCACCGAGCTGCAACTGGCCGAGCTCGCCACCCTGCTCGCCGCCCAGCTCGGCATCGAGGTGCAGCCGTGAGCTGCAAACCTGCCGGGGCAAAAGCAGACACGATCGGCGAGGGGTGTGTACCGTGTAGATGTTTATCGCAATAGGTCCAACAGGTCCAACAGGTCGCAAGGCACCGGCCGGCATAGCTGCCGTCCCAACAGGAATGGTTTTCACCGTGCATACGAATCATCGTTCGAGAAGACGAAGGATGGTTCCCGCAGCCATCGCCCTGATGACCGCACTCTCGTTGTTCGGCGGCGTCAGCGCAGCTTCGGCGGCCGTCGCGCCGGCGGGGGCGGCAGCGGCATCCGGAACGCAGCAGGCATCCGGTGCGCAGCAACTGGCTGCAGCGGATGTCAAGGGCAAGACGTTCACGATCGGCACCGACACGACGTTCGCGCCCTTCGAATTCCACGACGGCAGCGGCAACCTGGTCGGCATCGACATGGATCTCATTCGTGCCATCGCCAAAGAACAGGGCTTCTCGGTGTCGATCAAGTCGCTCGGATTCGATGCGGCCCTGCAGGCGCTGCAGTCGAACCAGGTCGACGGTGTGATAGCCGGCATGTCCATCACCGACGAGCGCAAGAAGATCTTCGACTTCAGCGACCCGTACTTCGACTCCGGCGTGCAAATGGCGGTGGCCAAGAGCAACAACGACGTCAAGAGCTATGCCGACCTCAAGGGTAAGACCGTCGCGGTCAAGCGCGGCACCGAGGGCGAAACCTTCGCCAACTCGATCAAGGGCAAATACGGCTTCACCGTGAAGGCGCTCGCAGACTCGGCCACCATGTACGACGACGTGAAGGCCGGCAACTCGGTGGCGGTCTTCGACGATTATCCCGTGCTCGCCTACGGAGTCAGCCAGAACAACGGGCTGAAGATCGTCACCAAGAAGGAGCAAGGCAGCTCGTACGGCTTCGCCGTGAATAAGGGGCAGAACGCCGAGCTGCTCGCCGCATTCAACACCGGCCTCTCCGACCTGAAGAGCAACGGCCAGTACCAGAAGATTCTCGACAAGTACCTCAAGGCTCCTGGCGAGACCACCGCCAACTCCAGCTTCTTCACGCTGCTGGCCAACAGCTTCCCCGCCCTCATGAAGGGCCTCGGGCTCACCCTGTTCGCCACGGTGCTCTCGCTGATCTTCGCCCTGATTCTGGGTGTGATCTTCGCCTTCTTCAAGATCAGCAAGAACATCGTGCTGCGCGGCATCGCCACCACCTACGTGGCGATCTTCCGCGGAACGCCGCTGCTGGTGCAGGCCTTCTTCTTCTACTTCGGCCTGCCGCAGATGACCGGCATCCCCATCGATGTGCTCACGGCCGGCGTGCTCACGCTGAGCCTGAACGCCGGCGCATACATGACCGAGATCATTCGCGGCGGCATCCAGTCGGTCGACCCCGGCCAGTTGGAGGCGAGCCGCAGTCTGGGGCTCAGCTACGCCACCTCGATGCGGCGGGTGGTCATACCGCAGGCCGTCAAGATCATGACGCCGACCTTCATCAACCAGTTCGTGATCACCCTCAAGGACACCTCGCTTTTGGCCGTCATCGGCTTCGCGGAGCTCACCTATCAGGGCCAGCAGATCTACGCATCCAACTTCCGTACCGGTGAGACGTTGCTGATCGTGGCCGCGCTGTACTTCATCGTCATCATGCTGCTGACCCAGCTGTCCAATCTTCTCGACAGGAAGTTCAACAAATGAGCAAGATCGCCGTCACGGGCCTGAAGAAGTCCTTCGCGGGCAATGAGGTGCTGAAGGGCATCGACGTTGAGGTTGCCGAGGGTGAGGTGGTGTGCGTCATCGGGCCATCCGGATCGGGCAAGTCAACCTTTCTGCGCTGTCTCAATAAGCTCGAAGACATCACCGAGGGCCAGGTCACGATCGACGGCTTCGACCTGACCGACCCCAAGGTAGACCTCAACCAGGTGCGGCAGCACATCGGCATGGTCTTTCAGCACTTCAACCTGTTTCCGCACATGACCGCCATCGAGAACATCATGCTCGCGCCGGTCGAGTCGAAGAAGCAGAGCAAGGCGCAGGCCCGCCAGACGGCTATGGATCTGCTCAAGCGCGTGGGCCTGGAGGAGAAGGCGGATGCGCGACCCGCGTCGCTCTCCGGCGGCCAGAAACAGCGGGTCGCCATCGCGCGCTCCCTGGCGATGAACCCCAGCATCATGCTCTTCGACGAGGCCACCAGCGCACTCGACCCGGAGATGGTCGGCGAGGTTCTGCAGGTCATCAAGGATCTGGCGCAGGAGGGCATGACCATGGTGGTGGTCACGCACGAGATGGGTTTCGCGCGCGAGGTCTCCGACCGAGTGATCTTCATGGCCGACGGGGTGATCTGCGAGCAAGGCACGCCCGACGAGATATTCAACCACTCGCAGCAGCCCCGCCTGCAGGACTTCCTGGCCAAGGTGCTCTGAATCGACGCAGCGAGGTAGCGTGGAGGTATGAGCACCGAAGCTGTCATCGTCGACATCGTGCGCACCCCGAGCGGGCGCGGCAAGCAGGGCGGTGCGCTCTCGGGCGTGCATCCGGCCGACCTGTTCGCGGGCGTGCTGAAGCAGCTCGTCGAGCGCAACGGCATCGACCCGGGCCAGGTTGACGACGTGATAGGCGGATGCGTCACCCAGATCGGTGAGCAGTCCACCAACATCACGCGCACGGCCCTGCTCTCCGCCGGATTCCCCGACTCGGTGCCCGCCGTCACGATCGACCGGCAGTGCGGCTCCAGCCAGCAGGCCGCCTCCTTCGCCGCGCAGGGCGTGATGGCCGGCGCATATGACATCGTGATTGCCGGTGGTGTCGAATCGATGAGCCGGGTTCCGATTCTCTCCAACGCGGCCGGCAAGAAGACGGGCGGTCGCATGCTCGACGAGCGTTACCCTGACGGCCTCGTCGACCAGGGCATCTCCGCCGAACTCATCATCGCGCGCTGGGGCCTGAATCGCGAGGAGCTCGACGCGTTCTCGGCGCTCTCGCACGAGCGTGCCGCGGCCACGGCGGCAGCCGGTGACTTCGCGAACGAGATCGTCGCGGTTGACACCGAAAACGGCCCCGTCACCGTCGACGAGACCATCCGCGCTGGTACGAGCGTCGAGGCGCTGGCCGGTCTCAAGCCCGCCTTCTACAGTGAGGAGCGCGCGGCGCGTTTTCCCGAGGCCACCTGGCAGATCACGCCCGGCAACTCCTCCCCGCTCACGGATGGCGCATCCGCCGCCCTCATCATGAGCGCCGAGCGCGCGGCACAGCTCGGGCTCACGCCGCGCGCGCGCTTTCACAGTTTTGTCGTGACAGGCAGCGACCCCCTGCTCATGCTCACCGGCGTGATTCCCGCGACCCGGCGCATCCTGGATCGTTCGGGGCTCTCGATCGGCGACATCGACAGCTACGAGGTGAACGAGGCATTCGCGCCCGTGCCGATCATCTGGCAGCGGGAGTTCGACGCCGACCCCGCCAGACTCAACCCGCGTGGGGGAGCCATCGCGCTCGGCCACGCGCTCGGTTCTTCCGGAACGCGCCTGCTCGGCACCCTGCTGAACACGCTGGAGGCCACCGGCGGCCGCTACGGCCTGCAGACCATGTGCGAGGGCGGCGGCATGGCCAACGCCACGATCATCGAACGGCTGTAGGGGCTTCTCATGCAGATTCACGGATGCTCAGCCCTGGTTACCGGCGCGGCCTCGGGCCTCGGATTCGCCACCGCCTCCATGCTCACACAGGCGGGCGCGCGCGTCGTGCTCGTCGATCTGCCCTCCTCGAAGGGGGCGGATGCCGCGGCGCGGCTCGGCGAGAACGCGCACTTCGTCGCCGCCGACGTCACAAACGAGCCAGAGGTTCAGGCTGCTGTCGACGCGGCTGTTGCGCGCGGCCCGTTTCGCATCACCGTCAACTGCGCCGGGGTCGGCACCCCGGGCAAGGTGCTCGGACGCGACGGCGTGCTGCCGCTTGCCGAGTTCGAACGCGTCGTGCGCATCAACCTGATCGGCACCTTCAACGTGTTGCGGCTTGCCGCGGCGGCCATCGTCGCGGCGGAGCCGCTCGGCGGCGAAGAAGACGAGCGCACGCCGGAGCGTGGCGTGGTGGTGAACACGGCATCCGTTGCAGCGTTCGACGGCCAGATCGGGCAGCCCGCCTATGCCGCCTCCAAGGGAGCGGTCGCCGCGATGACCCTGCCCATCGCGCGCGAGCTGGCACGGAGCCTCGTTCGTGTCATGACCATCGCCCCGGGCATCTTCGACACGCCCATGATGGCATCGCTGCCCGAGGAGGCGCGAGCCTCGCTGGGCGCCCAGGTGCCGCATCCGTCTCGCCTGGGCAGGCCGGAGGAGTACGCGGCGCTCGTGAGGCACATCGTCGAGAACCCGATGCTCAACGGCGAGACGATCCGCCTCGACGGCGCCATTCGCATGGGGCCCAAATAGCGCCTTCGCTACTCGACCACCGGAACGTCACTCGGCGGCGTGTTCCTCCAGGAACTCGTAGACCTCGGAGTCGTCGACGCCGGGGAAGGTGCCCGACGGGAGCGGGGAGAGGATGTGCGCGTGCAGCCGCGCGCTAGGCCATGCCTTCGCCGACCAGCGCTCCGCGAGCGATGACACCGGCCGGCGGCAGCATGACTCGTCGGGGCAGGTCGACACCGCGCGCGTCGTCGTCTCCCGCCCGCGAAACCACTTGGCCTGGGCGAAGGGAACGCCGACCGTGATGGAGAACTCGCCGTCGGCCATGGTGCCGGTCTGCGTCGCGCACCAGTATGTGCCTGCCGGGGTATCGGTGTACTGATACAGCTCGGTCGTGCGATTCGTGTGCGTGAAGGCGCTGCGGGCCAGCCAGTGTCGACACACGTACTGTCCCTCGATGGCACCCGTCACATCCGTCGGCAGCGTGAGTCCGTCGTTCTCGTAGCCCTTGTGCAGCGCTCCGTCGCCGCCGACGCGCAGAAAGTGCAGCGGCATGTCGAGGTGTGAGGTCGCCAGGTTCGTCAGGCGCAGCGCCGCCGACTCGTGCGTGGTGCCGAAGGCGTCGCGAAAGTCCTCAACGGCCAGGTCGCGATCGCGTTTGGCGCCCTGGAGAAAGGTGACGGCAGCATTGCGCGGCATCAGGCACGACGCGGCAAAGTAGTTGATCTCCAGTCGCTGCTGGAGAAATTCGGCGTAGCTGGCCGGCCGCTCGTGGCCGAGCAGTCGGTGCGCCATCGCCTGCAGCGCCATGGAACGCAGCCCATGACCGCCGGGAATGGACGCGGGCGGGAGGTAGATGCGCCTGTTCTCCAGGTCGGTCACCGAGCGTGCCGAGTGCGGCAGATCGCTCACGTAGATCAGCTTGAAGCCGAGCTGCTCGGCCATCACGCTCACCTCGCGGTGTGTCAGCGCGCCCACCTCGTGTCCGGCCGCCTTCACGCGTTCCTCGGCGAGCTCTTCGATGTCGGGCCGGTAGTTGTCGAGGGTGCGCATGTGCTCGCGCAGCTCGGTGTTGGCGCGGCGAGCCTCCTCGGGGGTGGCAATGGCCTCGGATGCGCGTCGCGCGAGTTCCCGGTGCAAACCCACCAGCACTTCCAGCGTCGCCGTTGGCGTTGCCCGCGTGGGCTTCACCTCGGGCAGTCCGAGGCTGCGGTAAAGGCTGCCCCGCTGCGTGCGCGCCAGCTCGATCTCGATGGCCGCGCGCGAGTTCGGCGGCTCGGCGCTCAGCAGCTCGGCGAGTTGCACACCCAGCGCATCCGCGATGCGTTGCAGCATCGAGAGACGCGGTTCCCGTTTTCCGTTCTCGATGAGCGAGAGCAGGCTCGCTGCGGCATCCACGGTCTCACCCAACTGATCGAGGGTGAGGCCGCTGCGCGTTCGGAAGTGCCGGATGCGATGGCCCAGGGTGGTCAGATCGCCGCTTGCTGAGGTCATGCGTTTCACAATACCGAAAGAATCGCATTTTTTGACAAGACTTCACCCGTGAAACTCGTCCGTTGGAGGTAAACACTGGAACTACCGAAAGAAATTACGCAAGGGAACGAGGCATCGGGATGACTATCATGCAGTCGACGCGCAGCGGAGCCACCGGGGGAGACGAGTCCGAACGCACCACGAGTAGCGCTCGGCTGCTGGCCTGGGTGGACCAGGTCGCCGCGCTCACCCAGCCCGATTCCATCGTCTGGTGCGACGGCTCGCTCGCCGAACACGACGGCCTCACCCGCCAGCTCGTGGCCGAGGGCAAGCTCATCCGCCTCAACCCGGAATGGCGCCCCAACAGCTTTCTTGCCCGCACCGATCCGCGCGACGTCGCCCGGGTCGAGGATCGCACCTTCATCTGCAGCACCGATCCGGATGACGCGGGCCCCACGAACAACTGGAGTGAGCCCGCGGCCATGCGTGCCGAACTCGACCGGGTATTCGAAGGCTCGATGCGCGGTCGCACGATGTACGTCGTGCCCTTCTCCATGGGGCCGCTCGGCGGCTCCATCTCCCAGCTCGGCGTGCAGCTCACCGACTCCGCCTATGTCGTCGTGAGCATGCAGGCCATGACCCGCATGGGCCGCGCCGCACTCGAACTCATCGAGGCGGGAGCCGAATGGGTGCCCGCCGTGCACAGCGTGGGCATGCCGCTCCTCGAGCACGACGGCGCCCGCACCGACGACGTGGTGTGGCCGTGCAACGACACGAAGTACATCGTGCACTTTCCCGAGACGCGCGAGATCTTCTCCTACGGATCGGGCTACGGCGGCAACTCGCTGCTGGCCAAGAAGGCCTTCGCGCTGCGCATCGCCAGCGTGATGGCACGCGATGAGGGTTGGCTCGCCGAGCACATGCTGCTCATTCGCATCACCTCACCCGAGGGCAATGCCTACCATGTGGCTGCGGCATTCCCGTCGGCATGCGGCAAGACCAACCTGGCCATGATGCGCCCGACGCTTCCCGGATGGCACGTGGAGACCATCGGAGACGACATCGCCTGGCTGCGCCCCGGCCCCGACGGCCGACTCTGGGCGATCAATCCCGAGAACGGCTTCTTCGGAGTGGCCCCCGGCACCGGAATCACGACGAATCCGACGGCGGTCGAGACGTTGTGGGGCAACACGATCTTCACCAACGTCGCCCTGCGCGACGACGGCGACGTGTGGTGGGAAGGGCTGACGGACACCCCGCCGGCGCATCTGATCGACTGGCGCGGCGAAGACTGGACGCCGGAATCGGGGCGCCCGGCGGCGCATCCGAACTCGCGGTTCACCGTGGCCGCCGCACAGTGCCCGCAGATCGCCGACGACTGGGACGCCCCCGAGGGCGTGCCGCTCGACGCCATCGTCTTCGGCGGCCGTCGGGCCACGAATGTGCCGCTCGTGACGCAGGCCGCGTCATGGGCGCAGGGTGTGTTCATGGGGGCGACCATCGCGTCGGAGCAGACCGCGGCGGCCGAGGGTCCGGTCGGCGAACTGCGCCGCGACCCCTTCGCAATGCTGCCGTTCTGCGGCTACAACATGGCCGACTACTGGAGCCACTGGCTGAAGATGGGAGAGAAGCTCGGCGCCAACGCGCCGGCGATGTTCCGCGTCAACTGGTTCCGCAAGGACGAAGACGGAAGCTACCTGTGGCCCGGCTTCGGCGAGAACTCGCGGGTGCTCGCCTGGATGGTGGCACGGCTTGAGGGCACGGCGGATGCGATGTCGACGCCGGTCGGGCAGGTTCCGGTTGACGGCGCACTCGAGACCGACGGGCTGGAGATGTCCGAGCACCAGCTCGACGCGCTCTTCGCGGTCGATCCCGAGTCATGGCTGGCCGAGTGCGACCTCACGGAAGAGTACTTCGAGCAGTTCGGCGCCCGCGTGCCCGCGGCGCTCCACGCCGAACTCGCAAGCCTGCGTTACCACCTCACCCACTGACGCTCACCCATACGCTGGTTGAGGAGCGAGGAACGAGCGTCTCGAAACCTGCCCGCGCGGCACTGGTTTCGAGACAAGGCCTCGTTCCTCGGCCTTTCCTCAACCAGCGGAAGAGTTACACCAGCAGCTGGTGCTTCGCGAGGTCGCGGTAGAGCGGGGTGGAGACGACCAGTTCGGAGTGCGTACCGACGCCCACCACCCCGCCGTGGTCGACCACGACGATCTGGTCGCTGTCGACCACCGTCGACAGCCGGTGCGCTATCACAATCATGGTGCGGTTCTCTGCGACGGCGTCGATGGCCTCGCGCATGAGCTGCTCGTTGCGCCCGTCGAGACTCGAGGTCGATTCGTCCAGCAGCAGAATGGGCGGCGCTGCCAGTAGGGCCCGCGCGATGGCGAGCCGCTGACGCTCGCCGCCGGAGAGCATGATGCCGTCTTCGCCGACCGGTGCAGCCAGCCCAAGCGGGTTGCGCTCGAGCACCTCGGTGAGGTTCACCGCGTGCAGCACGTCGATGCACTGCGTGTCGGTGGCATCCGGTGCGGCCAGCTTCAGGTTGTCGCGCAGCGAACCGGCGAGCACGGGCGCATCCTGCTCGACGTAGCCGATCTGCGCGCGTAACGCGTGGCGTTCCATCGCGCGAATGTCGATGCCGCCCAACCGCACAATGCCGGCTGTCGGGTCGTAGAAGCGCTCGATGAGCGCGAGAATCGTGCTCTTACCCGCACCGGATGGCCCCACCAACGCCGTGCGCTTGCCGCGCGGCGCGGAGAACGAGATGCCGTGGAGGACGCCGGAGTTTCGGAGGTTTCCCTCGCTCGCAAGCTCGCTCGGCGCTGGGGTCGCAGGATCGCTGGCGCGATCCTCTGAGCTCCACCGCGCTACTCGGCCAACGGAGGTGTCCGGGTATGCGAACCGCACGTTCTCGAAGGTCACGGCGGCGGCATCCGGATTCGCCGAGGCGTTCGCCGCACCCACCGTCGTGGCCAGCGGAGCGATGTCGCGGTCGAACTGGCCCTCGGCCGGCAGCGCGATGATCTCTTCGATGCGCCCGAGCGCGCCGAGCGCGGCGTTCACCGAGGTGACGGCGCCGAACGCCTGGCCGAGCGGCATGATCATGAGAAACAGGAACAGGATGAACGCCACGAGGCTCGCCACGGTGATGGCCCCGCTCGCCACGCGAAACCCGCCGACGCCGAGCACGACCAGGAACGACACCTGCATGGCGATGCCGGCGATGGGCACGACGAGGGCCGAGATCTTGGCGACGGAGATGCCCATCCTCCAGGCGTGCTGCGCATCTTCTTCGACGGCGGCAATCTCGCGATCTGTCGCATTCGATGCCCGAATCGTGCGAATCGAGCTGATCGCGCGCTCCACGGATGCCGCCAGGTCACCCACGCGTTCCTGTGCCTTGCGGCTCGCCACGCGGATGCGCCCGGACAGCAGCGTGACGGCCACGACCGACACGGCAATCACGAGCACCGTCAGAGCCAACAGCACCGGGTCGATGATGAGCATGGCGATGAGCGCGCCGATGAAGGTGAGAGTTCCACCGATTGCCTCGACGAGTCCCTGGGTGAGCACCGCGCGCAGCAGCGTCGTGTCGCTGCCGACGCGGGAGACGAGGTCGCCGGTGCGGCGCGTGTCGTATTCGCTGATCGGCAGGCGCAGCATCCGCTGAACGAGGCGGCGCCGCGAGGAAAGCACAACGCCCTCACCGGTGCGCTGCAGCAGATAGTGCTGGTAGCCCGTGATGAGGCCGGATACCACGACGAGTGCCACGAGAGCCCAGACCAGGCCGCCGAGCGGCTGCGATTTTTGCACGACGGAGATCACCTGGCTCACCAGCAGCGGCTGGGCGAGGCTGGCGAGGGCGCCGAGCACGCTGAGCACCACCACGAGGCTCATGACGGGTTTGTGCTCGAAGATGTACGGCAGCAGTTGGCTGAACTTCGCGCGCGGGCCGTCGTCTTTGGCCGGGCGACCGAAGCGGCTTCGGGGGGCGGTGCTGGTAGTGCTCATTGTTCTATTCTCGCCTTGTTCGTGCTGTGCAAATGCCGCAGAGAAGTGGGCAGTACGGGGCGAGGCTAGGCTGAGGGCATGGATACCCTGTTCAGCATTTTGCACGTGGCCGCCGCTGTCTTCATCGTTGGGCCGCTGGCGATTCTGCCGCACTCGGCACCGGCGCTGCTGCGCTCGGGCAACGGCGCATCGGTCGTGAAGCTGGCGAAGACCGTCAACCTGTTCAGCTGGCTGTCGCTGCTCGTGATCATCTTCGGGTTCGGCGTCATGGGCATGAGCGACCCCAAGTATCACGTGTCGTTCACCGACACCTGGATCTGGCTGTCGGTCGTGCTCTACGTCATTGCCCTGGTGCTCATTCGAGTACTTGTCACGCCGGGCATGACTCGTGCCGGCCGGGCGGTCGAAGCGGATGCTTCCGCGAAGTTCAGCGTCGGCGCCATCTCCGGGGGTGCCGGCATCGCGACACTGCTGCTCATCGCGGTCGTCGTGCTTATGGTCTGGAAGCCGTAGCCGCCACAACCCTTACTGTCGTAGCGACTGCAGCACGCGCGCGGTGGCGAGCGCCGCGTGCGCTGCCTCGGCACCCTTGTCTTCTTTGGAGCCGGGCAGCCCGGCGCGGTCCAGACCCTGCTGCTCGTCGTCAAGGGTGAGCACGCCGAAGCCGACCGGCTTGCCCGTGTCGAGCGCGACACGCGTGAGCCCGTCCGTGGCTGCGGCCGAGACATATTCGAAGTGGGGCGTGCCCCCGCGAATGATCACGCCAAGCGCGACCACGGCATCCGCCCCGCTCTCAAGCGCGACCTTGCTCGCCACAGGCAGCTCGAAGCTGCCCGGCACGCGCACGAGCGAGTAGTCGGCGCCCGAGGCCGCCAGCGTGCGCTCGGCGCCCGCGATCAGCCCGTTCGAGATCTGCTCGTGCCACGTGCCAGCGATGATCACGACCCTCAGTCCTTTTCCGTCGACGAACTCCGGGCTCTGGGGTGCTCCCGCTCCGCTCATGCGCTTTCCTCTTCTTCGATCAGGGCGGCGGAACCGGGCAGGCTGTGCCCCATCCTCTCCCGCTTGGTGTCCAGATATGCCGCGTTGTACGGGCCCGCGCCCACCACGAGCGGCACGCGCTCCGTCACGCGAATGCCGTGCTGCTCGAGCTGGCGTTCCTTCTCAGGGTTGTTGGTGAGCAACCGAATGGATGTCACCCCCAGGTCCTCGAGAATCGCCGAGGCCGCCCCGTAGTCGCGGGCGTCGACGGGCAGGCCGAGGGCCAGATTGGCGTCGAGGGTGTCGAGCCCCTCTTCCTGCAGCTTGTACGCACGCAGCTTGTTGATGAGCCCGATGCCGCGCCCCTCGTGACCGCGCAGATAGACGACGACGCCGCCGTCGCGCTGGATGGTGTCGAGGGCGGCATCCAGCTGCGGCCCGCACTCGCACTTGAGGGAGCCGAACGCCTCGCCCGTGAGGCACTCCGAGTGCACGCGCACGAGGGCGCCGGTCGCGCCGGGGGCGCCGGCGATGACGGCGACATGGTCTGCGCCCGTCATGCGGTCGCGGTAGGCGCGCATTGTGAAGGGCCCGTGTGAGGTGGGCACGACGGTCTCGACCTCGAAGATCACCCGGGATGTCTCGGCGACGGGGGCAACCGCAGCCAGCGGTGCGTCGGAATGAAATTGCTGCAGGTAGGCGATGAGTGCCTCGATGGTGGTGACGAGCACGCCCTCGCGTTCGCCGAGTTCGATCAGTCCGGGCAACCGCATCATCTCGCCGTCGTCGGCGACGATCTCGGAGATCGCCCCGACGGGGGTGAGGCCGGCGAGCTTCAGCAGGTCCACGGCGGCCTCCGTGTGGCCATCGCGTTCGCGAACGCCGCCGTCAACGGCCCGCAGCGGCATGATGTGGCCGGGTCGGTGCACGCTCGACGGCACAGAGTCGGGGTTTGCCAGCACGCGCAGGGTATGAGCACGGTCGGCGGCGCTGATGCCGGTGCTCAGCCGGTCTGCTGCGTCCACGCTCACCGTGTAGTTGGTGCCGCGATCATCTTCGTTGTTGGCCACCATCACGGGCAGTTCGAGCCTGTCGGCGATCTCGTTCGTCATGGGCGCGCAGATGAAGCCCGAGGAGTGTTTCACCGTCCACGCGATCCACTCCTGTGAGGCGAGTTCCGCGGCGATGATGACGTCGCCCTCGTTCTCGCGACTCTCGTTGTCGGCGACGATGATGGGGCGCCCCTCGCGCAGGGCGGCGAGGGCATCCGGGATGCTGGCGAGACTCATGACTTACTCCTTGCGGATTCTGTTGCTGCGTTCGGTGCGAGTGTGTGGGCGGCTGTCTGCGCCGCGGTCTGGCCCGGTTCGGATCGGATGCCGAGTGACAGCATCCGCTCGACATGACGGGCCAGGATGTCGGTCTCGATGTTCACGAGATCTCCCACCTCCCGGGCGCCGAGCGTGGTGGCGACGAGGGTTTCGGGAATCAGCGACACCTCGAACCAGCCGTCGTGAAGCCCGCCGCCCACCTCGCTGACCGTCAGCGAGACGCCGTCGACGGCTATCGACCCCTTGCGGGCGACGAGAGGAGCGAGTTCGGCCGAGAGCGCGAAGCGCAGCACTCGCCAGGCGCTGCCTTCTGTCACGGCAGTCAGCCGCGCGGTGCCGTCGATGTGCCCCTGCACGATGTGGCCGCCGAGGCGGTCGCCCACCTGCGCGGCACGCTCCAGGTTGACGAGTCGGCCGCTCTGCACGCCGTCGAGGGTGCTCATGGCCAGCGTCTGCGCCATCACGTCGGCCGTGAACGAATCGCTCGTCTGCTCGACGATGGTGAGGCAGACCCCGCTGACCGAGATCGAGTCGCCGTGAGAGGCGTCGGCTACGACGAGCGGCCCGCGCACCGTGATGCGCGCCGCGTCTTCGCCCCGCTCGACGGCGGTGATCTCGCCGATCTGCTCGATGATTCCTGTGAACATCAGTACTTTCCCCTGTTCGGATGCGTGTGGTCGGCCTCGTCGTTCAGCGGCCGGGCCACGAGAAGAATGTCGTTGCCCAGCGCCTCGACGGCCGTGAATTCGAGCCTGCGCTGCTCGCCGATGGTGCCGACGCCGATGTCGCCGACCGCGGGGCGCGGCCCGCCCAGAAGGGTCGGAGCGAGGTACACGAGGTACTCGTCGACGAGTCCGGCGGCCACGAAGGCGCTCGCCAGAGTAGGCCCGCCCTCGACGTACGCGCGGCGCACCCCGAGCCGGGAGAGCTGGTCGAGCACGGCGGGCAAGTCGTGGGTCGCGGCGATGAAGGGGGCATGCGGATGCCGGTACACGGCAGCATCCTGCGGTATCGACCGGGTTCCTATCACGACGGGGATCGGCTGGCGCGGCATCAGCTCGCCCGCGTCACCACGAGCGGTCAGGCTGGGGTCGTCGGCGAGCACCGTGCCGGTGCCCACGATGATGGCGTCGGATGCCTCACGCTGCTCATGCACGCGCTGGCGTGCCGCGGCTCCGGTGATCCACTGGCTGGTGCCGTCGGCTGCCGTGACCCGCCCGTCGAGACTGCTGGCCCACTTGAGCGTCACGAAGGGACGGCCGAGCCTGGCCGCAACGAGCCAGTCGCCGAGGAATGCGCTCACCTCATCGACGAGCACGCCGGCGCTCACCACGATGCCGGCGGCACGCAGTCGCTCGGCGCCGCCGCCCGAGACCGGCCCGGGGTCATCGACCCCGTACACGACGTGCGCAACGCCGGCCTCGATGAGTGCCTCGGCGCACGGGGGAGTGCGGCCCGTGTGATTGCACGGCTCAAGGGTGACCACGACGGTCGCGCCGCGGGCGGCACCGACCGGGAGCTGGGAGAGGGCGTCGACCTCGGCATGGGACGTACCTGCCCCGCGATGCCAGCCTTCCGCGACAATCGTGCCTGTGGCATCCAGAATCACGCACCCGACCCGCGGGTTCACCCCGGTGGCCGGCCCGTTCGCGGCGAGCTCGAGCGCACGGCGCATCAACGCCTCGTGCGCTGCTGCCTGTGCCATCCGGTTGTTCCGTCTCTCTCAAGACGTACCCGGGGCTCTGACGGCTGGCGCCGACTCGGATGACGGCGACGTGAGCCGCCGAATCCGCGTGCTGCCTCCCATCCGGACTGAGGGCGGATGCGCCACTGGCGCTTCTACCCATTACCGTCGGTACCGGAATTCCACCGGTTCAGCAGAACACGCACCCGTCAAGGCGCATGCACCGCTCGCGGACTATCACCGCCGGTTCGGACTTTCACCGACCCCGGAGCACGTTACGTGTCTTCAGTGTATGGCAAGTGTCCGAACCGGCGGAATATTCCCGCGAACGGTGTGACGAGTCGTTACGCGTCTATTCCTCGTCTGCGGTGCTGGCGGGCCGAGCGGCGGGCGCGCGGTATTCGCCGGCGGGGATCTCCGTCGCACTCTCACGAGTGCGTCCGACCGGCTCCATGTCGGCCCCGCGTGAATGCAGGATGTCGCCGATGAACAGGTCGTACAGGATGACGCCGATGATGCCACCGATGAGAGGCCCGATGATCGGCACCCAGAAGTACCAACTGAATGAGCCGTCGATGGTGCCGGGTAATGCGGTCTGGCCCCAGCCTGCCATCCACGCGAAGAGGCGCGGGCCGAAGTCACGGGCGGGGTTGATGGCGTATCCGGCGTTCGCACCGAACGACAGGCCTATCGCTGCCACCGCGAAGCCGATCACCAGGGGCCCCAGGTTGGCCTTCACCGCGGTATTGCGCAGGTCGATCACTGCCACGATGATCATGACCAGGAACATCGTTCCGACAATCTGGTCGATCAGCGGGCCGAGATTGTTTCCGTGGTAATACGGGGCGGGGAATGTGGCGAAGATGGAATACGTCGCGAGCCCGCCCGCGGCATCCCGTGTCGTCTTAGAGGCCTTGTTGAAAGCGTCGATCGCATCGTGGTAGACGAGGTAGACGAGCGCGGCGCCCGCGAAAGCGCCAACGACCTGGGCGGCCCAGTACGGAAGCACCTTGCGCCAGGCGAATCTGCGCCGCACAGCGAGGGCCAGAGTGACAGCGGGGTTGAGATGAGCGCCGCTCACGCCGCCGGCAATGTACACGCCGAAGGCGACGGCGAAGGCCCAGCCCCAGGCGATGAGCAGCCAGTCGCCGACGCCCTGGAAGAAGATGGTGGGCCCGGCGGTGCGACCCGATCCGGGGAGGGCGGCGACCGCCATGGCTACGACGCCATCGCCGAAGGCGATCAGAACGAAGGTGCCGAGAAACTCGGCCAGTACCTCGCCCCAGGTTCCTCCGAGGCGCTTGAGTGGGCTTCCGTTACGCAGTGCATTTCGAAGCGGTGTGATGTCGCTCACGGTGAATCTCCTTCGATCCGGTGTTTGACGCATCCTGTTGATGTTTGTGTGTGCGTCCCTCTCGTGAGCGGCAGTGGTGCTGCAGCCACGTGAGGGAGCTCCGGGCTACTCGTTTGAGTCGGTGTAGTGGCCGGCGTGACCGTTGCGGTCGTGCGCGTGAGGATCATCCTCGGTGTTGGTGTAGCCGCCCTCAAGATCGGACTGCTCACGGGGGTCGTCGTCTTCAGCGGTGTAGCGGCCGTGAACGGCGTGCGGTGACGGTGACTGGCCGTCTACCTCGGTATATCTGCCCTCGAGATCGTCGCTTGGGGCACTCTCGCCACCCGGGCGGCGACCGGAGTCGCTGTCGTTTCCTGCTGTCATAATCGCTCCCTCCATCGCTCCGCCGGCGATTCGCATCGCGGGCTTGCGGAGTGGGGCCGTGTACTGCGGCCGACGATTGTGATGCTACTCCCGGGCGTGTCTCCGGCGCTACGGTTTTGCCGCTTCATCGTCCATGAGCGCGCGGGCCGTGCCCTCGTCGAGAATCAGGTCGGTGATGAGCCGCGCCGCGAGGGCGCCGCGCAGGCTCGGCACCTTGGAGACACCGGCCACCACGCAGATGCGCCGCGCGGTGCGCCGCAGCTGATCCAGATCGGGGCCGCTGGCCCTCGCGTTGAGGGGCACATCCTGGTAGCTGCCATCCGCCCGATAGAAGACGGTGGCGACGTCGCCAACCACTCCGGCGGTGCCCAGCGAATCGTAGTCTTCGGGGTCGAGGTAGCCGCCGATGTATACGTGGCTCGGCACATCTGCAAAGGGCGAACCGAGCCCGAAGAGCGCGATGTCCATGCGGCTCTGGATGTCGAGAACCCGTTTCGTGCTGCGCTCGCGCCACAGCGCTTCCTTGGTCTTCGGGTCGTCGAAGAAGGCGGGCACGGGAAACTGCTGGCCGGTGGCCGCATACGCGTCACCGAAGCGACGCAGGAGTTCGCTCGCGTAGACGATTCCCGTGGTGTGGTTGTTGCCGGCGCCATTGAGCTGCACGAATTCGACATCGTGCAGCTGCTTGGGAACGAGGTGTCGGCTGATGGCGGTGAGCGTCGACCCCCAGGCCAGCCCGATGACCATGTTCGAGTCGAAGAAGCCGTCGAGAATTCGTGCAGCGGACAGGCAGACGCGTTCCAGTCGATCGATGTCGCTCGTGTGGTCGGGAATGGGAACGATGTTCACGGCGACGCCGAATCTCTCCTCGATGTCGCGTTGCAGCCGGGAGGTGCGATCCAGCGGTGAGCGAATCTGGATGTCGACCAGCCCGGTCGTGCGGGCAAAGCTCAGGAGCCGGGAGACCGAGGAACGCGAGGTGTGCATCTCGTGAGCTATCGCATCCATCGTCAGGTCTTGCAGATAGTACAAATGTGCGGCTGTCAGCGCGTCCCGAACCTTTTCGGGGTGCGTGGCCTCCTCTGTCTGCGGCATCAAATCCTCCTTGCACGTATGTGCATACTACTTGACCGATATTCTCTCAGCTTCCCACAATGAGGAAGGGCGCACACACGCGTGCGCCGCCGACGGTGCGCGAAGACGAAAGACGCGAGGCGAGATCAACGTGACGAAGCAGTCGAAGCAGGCAGTGGCATCGGCCAGGGAGGTTCGGGCCGAGGTGCGGGCCATACAGCAGAAGCCCCGCGCCCAGGTGGTGATCATCGGGGGCGGCATCAACGGACTCGGCACGTTCCGAGACCTGGCGCTGCAGGGCGTCGACGTGGTCCTGGTTGAGCGGGGCGACTATGCCTCCGGGGCGTCATCGGCGTCATCGCACATGATCCACGGGGGCATCCGGTACCTGGAGAACGGCGAATTCCGCCTCGTGCGCGAGTCGGTCGCCGAACGCAACGGGCTGCTGACGACCGCGCCGCACTACGTGAAGCCGTTGCGCACGACGATCCCGATCTTCTCCACCTTCTCGGGCATTCTGGCCGCACCCCTGCGCTTTCTCACCCACAAGCAGGGCAGGATCGTCGAGCGTGGCGCCTTTCTCATCAAGTTGGGGCTCTCGCTCTACGACTCGTTCTCACGCGACGGCGGCACCGTTCCACGGCACGTGTTCCACGGTCGTGCGCGATCCAGGCAGGAGCTGCCGTTGCTGAATCGGGATGCCAAATACACTGCAACCTATTTCGACGCCTCCGTACACGAGCCGGAGCGCCTCGCCCTCGATGTGCTGCTCGACGGCCTGGCCGCAGGTGCCACCGGTGCGGGCACGAGTGCGGCTACGGGTGGCGACGCCGGTGGCAGCGCGCGTGCCGCCAACTATGTCGAGGCCATCGGCGTGACCGACGGGGGAGTGCGCGTGCGCGACCTGGTCGGCGGCGGCGAGTTCACCATCACGGCAGACGTCGTCATCAACGCCTCGGGGCCCTGGACCGACCTGACGAATGCGGCGCTCGCAAGCGAGACCGCCTACATGGGGGGCACCAAGGGCTCTCATATCGTTCTCGATAACCCGCAGCTGCTTGCCGCCTGCGCAGGGCGCGAGATGTTCTTCGAGAATGGCGACGGTCGCATCGTGCTCATCTACCCGCTGAGGGGGCGCGTCATGGTCGGCACGACCGATCTCGATGCCAACATTCATGAGCCGGCGGTGTGCACCGATGAGGAGATCGACTACTTCATCGATCTCGTCGCGCACGTTTTCCCGACTGTGACGATCGATCGTTCGCAGATCGTGTTCCGGTTCTCGGGCATCCGCCCGCTGCCGAAGCACGACGACACCCAACCCGGATTCGTCTCGCGCGACTATCGCATCGTGCCGACCAAGCCGGCCGGTCTCGGTGGAGGAACCGTGCTCAGCCTCGTGGGCGGAAAGTGGACAACCTTCCGCGCGGTCGCCGAGCACCTCTCGGGCGAGGCGATGGAACTGCTGGGGCGGCGTCGTACCGTGTCGACGCGCGGCCTCGCCATCGGCGGCGGCCGAAACTATCCCATGACGGATGCTGCGCGTGCGAGCTGGATCGCCGCGTACGGTGGTTCCGTGGGGCGTGAGCGCGCCGATCAACTGCTCGCGCGTTATGGAACGCGGGCACGCGCCGTGATCGATTTTCTCGAGGAGTACGACGATGAGCCCCTCGCCAGCACGAACGAATTCAGCACGGGCGAGCTCGTGTTCATCGCGGAGAACGAGTTCGTGGTGCACGTCGCGGATGTGCTGCTGAGGCGCACGAGCGTCGCTTTCGACGGCAACGTGACCGCGGCGGTCGTGGAAGAGGTGAGCCGAGTTTTGGCCTCCCCCCTCGGCTGGAGCGAGCAAACGAGGCAGGATGAGGTCATACAGGCGCGCGCGGTGCTCGCGCAGTCGCACGGCATCCTGTTCGAATCGGTCGAGGAGAGGAGCGTCAAACACGGCGGATAATGCACGAACGTGCACGCCGACTCTCTTGTCGGCATCGCATGATTGCCGATAGTTTTCTTCACGATTACGCAAATCAATGCAACGATCCGGTCGCTCTCACGGGCATCCGAAGACGCAATATTGGAAGGTCAATGTGGACAATCTCGGTGTGGTATTTCTCTCGGAGGTAGTGGGAACAGCAATGCTGGTTCTGCTCGGAACCGGAGTCGTGGCCAACGTCGCCCTTGCCAAGAACAAGGGCTTCAATGGCGGATTCCTGATGGTGAACATCGGCTGGGGCCTCGCGGTCTTCTGCGGTGTGATCGTCGCGTATAACTCGGGTGCACATCTGAACCCGGCCGTGACGCTCGGTCTCGTTGCCAGTGGTGCAAAGGAGTTCGGCTCCGGCGTTCCCGTCAACTTCATCTCGATCGTCGTGTACATCGCGGCCGAGCTGATCGGGGCCATCATCGGCGCGGTCTTCTGCTGGCTGGCGTACAAGCAGCACTTCGATGAGGAGCCTGACCCGGCCAACAAGCTGGGCGTCTTCTCGACCGGGCCGGCGATCCGCAGCTACGCGTGGAACTTCATCACCGAGGTCATCGGTACCTTTGTTCTCGTTTTCGTGGTGATCGGGTTCGGCGGCGGACGTCAGGGAGACGGGGGTCTCGCGGCGCTCGGTGCGCTTCCTGTTGCCCTGCTCGTTATCGTTATCGGCACATCACTCGGTGGTCCGACGGGGTACGCCATCAACCCCGCTCGTGACCTCGGGCCACGCATCGCTCACGCTTTCCTGCCCATCAAGGGCAAGGGCTCAAGCGACTGGGCATATTCATGGGTTCCCGTGGCCGGACCCATCGTGGGCGGGGTTCTCGCGGGATGGGCATCGCTTATTCTGCTCCCCGTCATCAAAGTCGCCACCGGCGCGTAGCCGGGACGTTCAGGCAGTAAAGAAACAACGGAGTTCGAAACGAAATGAATGATTACGTCATCGCCATCGATCAGGGTACGACCTCGAGCCGTGCCATCATTTTCGACAAGTCGGGATCCATCGTCTCCAGCGGTCAGCTTGAGCACGAGCAGATCTTCCCGAAGGCCGGCTGGGTCGAACACAACCCGAAGGAGATCTGGAACAACACCCGTGAGGTGATAGGCCAGGCGCTCTCCAAGGCCAACCTGACCCGTCACGACATCGCCGCGATAGGCATCACGAACCAGCGCGAGACTGCCGTGGTCTGGGACAAGAACACGGGCGAGCCGGTGTACAACGCCATCGTCTGGCAGGACACTCGCACGCAGAGCATCGTCGACAAGCTCGCGGCTGACGGCGGTGTCGAGCGATTCAAGTCGATCGTCGGCCTGCCGCTGGCCACCTATTTCGCCGGAACCAAGATCATGTGGATCCTCGAGAATGTGGAGGGTGCACGCGAGAAGGCGGATGCCGGAGACCTGCTCTTCGGCACCACAGACACCTGGGTGCTGTGGAACCTGACCGGCGGGGTCAATGGCGGCGTGCACGCCACCGACGTCACCAACGCCAGCCGCACGCTGTTCATGGACCTGGAGACGCTGTCGTGGCGTGAGGACATTCTCGAGGTCTTCGGTGTTCCCGCCTCAATGCTGCCCGAGATTCGCAGTTCGTCCGAGGTCTACGGCGTCGCCGAAGACAACAGCCTGCTGCGCGAGGTGCCGATCGCCGGCATCCTCGGCGACCAGCAGGCCGCCACCTTCGGCCAGGCGGCGTTCGACCAGGGGGAGGCGAAGAACACCTACGGCACAGGTAACTTCCTCATCTTCAACACGGGCGAGGAGATCATCCACTCGAAGAACGGTCTGCTGACCACGCTCGGCTACAAGCTGGGCGACGCCAAGCCGCACTATGCGCTGGAAGGCTCGATCGCCGTCACGGGTTCACTCGTGCAGTGGTTGCGTGACAACCTGGGGCTCATCAAGTCGGCCGAGGAGATCGAGGCGCTCGCGGCATCCGTCGACGACAACGGCGGGGCGTACTTCGTCCCGGCGTTCTCGGGACTGTTCGCGCCGTACTGGCGCTCGGATGCCCGCGGTGCGCTGGTGGGTCTCACCCGCTACGTGAACAAGGGCCACATCGCCCGCGCCGTGCTCGAGGCGACGGCATTCCAGACCCGCGAGGTGCTGGATGCCGTCAACGCCGACTCGGGCGTGCCGCTCACGGAGCTGAAGGTGGACGGCGGCATGATCGCCAACAACCTGCTCATGCAGTTCCAGGCGGACATCCTCGGCGTGCCGGTGGTTCGCCCGGTGGTCGCGGAGACCACGGCGCTCGGTGCCGCTTACGCTGCCGGCCTCGCGGTCGGCTTCTGGAGCGACCTCGACGACCTGCGCAAGAACTGGCAGGAAGACAGCCGCTGGACGCCGTCGATGGACGACGCCGAGAGTGAGCGCCTGCTGCGCAACTGGAAGAAGGCCGTCACGAAGACCTTCGACTGGGTCGACGACGACGTGCAGTAACTCAACGCATCCGCACAGGGCGGGGAGACCGGGCGCATGCCGGGCCACCCCGCCCTCTTCGTCTCGCCGCTGTCCCACTGCCGAGCATCCCGTCCACAACGACGGAGATCTCGGCACCGGGCAATTGTCCGACCTCGAACCCGTCCGGTGCGCATAACTCATGCAGAACGGCGGGTGTTCACGCTCGATCCCCGCCACACCCCGCCGCACCGGGGATCGCTGTACCGGCGCACACGTTCTGCATGAGTTATGCACACGAGATGGTCGGCTCGGGCCCTGCGCACATGGCGGGCACGCCTGCTCCTGCACATTCATGCCCGACTCGGCACTGTCCACAATTGGCGTCGTTCGGTGATCCCCGCCGCTCGGATAGAGCAGCGTGAGCATGTGCATCCATGGCGTGAGTTGTTTGAAGCGAACGGGCAGATCGTGATGTCGCGCGCGGACCTGCTGGCGTGCGGGGCTACTGCCCGCGAGCTCACGGCCGCCGTGCGATACGGCTATCTCGTCCGTTCGCGTCGAGATCACTACTGCCTGGCCGACGTGAGTCAGGACGTTGTTCAGGCGGTACGCGTGGGTGGGCGGCTCGGCTGCATCGCGGCGCTCAAGAGTTACGGGGTCTTCGTCTATGACGCATCGTGTATACACGTGCATCTCGATCGCGCGGCCACCCGGCTGAGATCGCCGCAGGCTGGGTTGCATCGGCTGACGCTGCAGAATCGCTCAGGCGCGCAACTGCACTGGTGGCCACTGGGCGACACGACGGCCGGCGATGAATATCGAGTTGGCCTGATCGATGCTCTGGCTCAGTCAATAAGGTGCCAGCATCCGTGGCACGCCATCGCTTCGATTGACAACGCGCTGTTTCAGGGGTTGATCGGTGAAGCGGATGTCGCCGAGATCTTTGGTCGTGTTCCCCAGCGATATCTGCCCCTTCAGGAGTCTGTGGACGGGCGAGCCGAGGCGGGTCAGGAGACGGTGCTGCGAATGATCGCTCGTGAGGCCGGGCTGGAATGCGAGTTGCAGCTGTGGTTCGCTACCGTTGGCAGGGTTGACATAGTTGTCGAGGGTTGCGCCATCCTTGAAGCCGACAGCCGCGCCCATCACAATGGCTGGGAGGCCCACGTGCGCGATCGCGGGCGTGACCTTGAATTTGCAAAGCTAGGCTATCCCTCCCTGCGGCCCGCGTACCAGCACACGATGCACCATGCGGACCTGGTGCGTGACGCAATGCTGGGTCTCGTTGGTCGGCTGGAGCCCATTCGCACCTGAGACGGGCGACGGGGCCGTGGCGGGGTAGGCCATCACCGCGCGCTCAGCCGCGCAAGCGCGTCGCCCCATGGGCCCCATTTCGTGCGCATAACTCATGCAGAATGGCCGGCGCTCAGGCTAAACCCCCGTAACACCCCCGTAACGACGGGGATCGGCTTGACGGCGCACAAATTCTGCATGAGTTGTGCGCATAGGGCGCGAGTGCAGGGTGCGCCAGCGCGGGTCAGGCCGGGGTGGCGGTCTGCGGCGGCCAGTCGGCGGCCGGGTTGCGGGTGTCGGTGGAAAGGAGTGCCGCCGACCAGACGTCGAGACGGGTGCCGCGCTGCACGGCGCCCAGGCGCTGCGTGCCCTCGAAGCGGAACCCCGCACGACGAGCGACGGATGCCGAGGCGGTGTTGCCGACGAACCCCCGCCATTCGACCCGCTGCAGGCCGAGACCGTCGACCGAGAAGGAGTGGTCACAGACGAGACGAACCGCCTCGGTCATGAGGCCGAGACCCCGATGCTGCTCCGAGAGCCAGAAGCCGATCTCCGCGCACCCGCCGGCAATGCGGTCAAGCCCGATCATGCCCACCAGGGTGCGAGGCTCTCCCACCCGGATGGCCCAGGTGCGAGTTGTGCCCGCCTCCCAGCCGGCCGGCACGAACGCGGAGACGAAGCCGAGAGCATCCGCCCGGCTGTACGGGCTCGGCACGGTCGTCCAGCGCTGCACCGAATGCTGTTGGCAGCAGGACGTGATGGCATCGACGTCCGCGTCGTCGATCGTCGGCGCACTGAGCAGCACCCGTTCGCCCTCGAGAGAAACGGTCGCGACCACAGCGTGCCTCAGCGGCCCCGCGGCAGGAAGCCGATGCGGTCGTAGACCTTGGCGAGGGTGACCTCGGCGACCTCGCTGGCGTGGTCGGCGTTGCGCGCCAGGATGCGGTCGAGCTCGGCCGGGTCGTCGAGCAACTCGAGCACCCGCTCGCGGATCGGGCCGAACGTGCCGGTGACGACCTCGGCGAGATCTTTCTTGAAGTCGCCGTAGCCCTTACCCGCGTAGTCGTTCTCGAGCGAGTCGATCGAGCGCTCGGCGAGTACCGAGAAGATCGTGAGCAGATTGGAGACGCCCGGCTTGTTCTCCCGGTCGTACGCGACCCGGCCGTCGGCATCCGTCACCGCGCGGATGACCTTTTTAGCCGTTACCGCTGGTTCGTCGAGCACCCACAGCACGCCGGCGTGCGACTCGGCCGACTTCGACATCTTGGACGTGGGGTTCTGCAGGTCGTAGATGCGCGCGGTCTCTGTGAGGATGATCGCCTCGGGCACCACGAATGTCTCACCGAAGCGTGTGTTGAACCGGGCGGCGAGGTCGCGGGTGAGCTCGACATGCTGGCGCTGGTCGTCGCCGACCGGCACCACATCGGTGTCGTAGAGCAGAATGTCGGCGGCCATGAGCATCGGGTACGCGAACAGGCCTACCGTGGTGCCCTCGGCGCCGAAGCGCTGCGACTTGTCTTTGAACTGCGTCATGCGGCTGGCCTCGCCGAAGCCCGTGATGGTGTTCATCACCCAGGCCAGCTGCGCGTGCGCGGGCACGTGCGACTGCACATACAGCGTCGACTGCGAGGGGTCGATGCCCGCGGCAATGTACTGCGCGGCGGTGCGGCGCGTCTGTGCTCGCAGGGCCGCCGGGTCCTGCTCGGCGGTGATGGCATGCATGTCCACGACCGAGAAGAAGGCGTCGTGGTCTTTCTGCAGGTGTTTCCACTGCAGCAGCGCGCCGATGTAGTTGCCCGCCTGAAGAGATTCGGCGGAGGGCTGCATGCCTGAATACAGGCGCGGTCGCTCGGGGTTGTTCATGGGGTGAGTCCTTTAGATGGAGTATTCGACAACGACGGGAGCGTGGTCCGACCATCGCTCTGCGTACGATGCCGCCCGATCGATGGCATAGCTCGTGACCTTCTGTGCCAGCGCGGGAGTGGCCATGTGGTAGTCGAGGCGCCATCCGGTGTCATTGTCGAAGGCCTGGCCGCGCTGCGACCACCAGGTGTACGGCCCCTCTACCTCGCCGGCCCACTTGCGGCCGATATCGATCCAGCCCATCCCTGCTCCGGCGTTGTACTGGGGGTCGTCTTCTGCACCGAAGAAGCGGTCGAAGTATGCGCGTTCCTCGGGCAGGAATCCGGCTCGTTTCACGTTGCCGCGCCAGTTCTTGATGTCGAGCTTGCGGTGCCCCACATTAAGGTCGCCCACGATGAGCGTGAGTGGGTTGTGCTCGACAAGCTCGGGCAGGCGCTTCACCATGGCATCGAGAAACTTGTACTTCTCCACCTGTTTCGGGGTGTCGGCCTCGCCCGAGTTCACATAGGTGCTGACCACCGTGATGACGGTGCCGTCGACCTCGAAGTCGGCCTCGAGCCAGCGCCCCGCGCTGTCGAAGTCGTCGTCTCCGAGCGTGACGCGATGAATGGATGCCGCGTTGCGGCTCGCGAGCGCGACCCCGGCGCGACCCTTGGCCGTCGCCGCGTCATGCAGGATGCTCCACTCCGGTCCGAGCAGGCGCTCCACGTCTTCCGTGGCCGCGCGCACCTCCTGAATGGCGAGGATGTCGACGTCGCGGTTGTCGAGCCAATCGGCCATGCCGTTACGGTAGGCGGCGCGAATGCCATTGGTGTTGACGGTGGCGACGCGGAGCGGTTTCGACGAAGGCATGCGACCAGCTTAGTGAGCGGCACCGACATGGGAATCTGTCGCCTCGTGCGCAGGTGCATCCAGCGCTGCGCGCGCCTCGATCGCCTCCCGCAGCCGTCGCCGGGCCGCGCCCGTGCGAGGCCAACGCGCCCTGGCCAGCGCCTGGCGGGCATCCGCGATGTTCGCCTCGGCGACGATGATGCGCGCCTCGCGCTGCTGCGACTGGCGATACGCCTGCGCCTCCTCGGGCGCTCGCGGCGAGATGCCGCGGTCGGCCATGCCTACCGCGATCCACGATGCCGCGAGCAGGATCACCTGGCAGACCAGGTTGAACCAGATCATCAGGCCGATGAAGACCACGAAGGAAGCCAACAACGGGTTCTTGCCCGCGCCGCCGAGCAGCAGCCCGCTGAGGCCGCTCATGACCACGAGGGCCACGGCCCCAAGCAGCGAGCCGACCGCGAGATTGCGCACCGGAATGCGCACGCGCGAGAGCACGCGATACATGGAGCCGAGAACTACCGCGTTGAGCGCGACCGCGAGGGCGAACCCGACGAGCCGCGCCGTGGCATCCGAGACGAAGGAGTGGCCACCGAACCCCACCAGGGAGAACACGAAGTCGAGCGCTGTACCCGCGGCCATGGTGAGAACGGATGCGAGGATCAGCAGCACACCGAAACCGAGCGCCAGGGCCAGATCCATCGATTTCTGCACGATGAATCCGCGGTTGTCGCGCGTCAGGTCGAAGATGGCGCGCACGGCCTGGCGAATCGAGGCCATCCAGCCGATCGCGGTCCAGAGCAGCCCTGCCAGGGCTATCGCTCCAGTCCAGGAGAGCGTGGTGCCGTTCAGCAGCAGGGTGGGGTCGATGGCGCCGCCCGCGCCGATGAGGCCGGGAACCGCCTGGTTGATGGTGCCGATCAGCGAATCGGTAAGCTGCGGATTCGATTTCAGCAGCAGCCCGGCGACGGAGAAGAACACCCAGATCGCGGCGAACACAGCGAAGACCGAGAGATACGACATTCCGGCGGCGAGCAGATTGCCGTCACGGTCGGAGAGATGCGTGAGAACGCGCACCGGTCGCAGGCCCTGCACCCAGGCCACCAACGCGCCCACCCGCTTGATCGGGCTCTGCTCATCGGTGGATGCCGCAGCCCTCACTTGCTCGTTCTTCCCCCTGCTCACTCGTCCAGCGTAACCGGGGCGTCACAGAGCGGGGAGGGGCATGGGTCCTCGTACCGGAACGCCGTGCCGCGGCTCAGGAGGAACGTGTCGGCACCCGATGCCCGGCCTGGCCGAGCGCATGGCGGCAGCGGCGCAGATAGTCGGCGAACTGGGCGCGTTCCTTCGCTGACAACTCCGAGACCAGCAGCTCTTCGAGCGCATCGATCTGCGGGTTGAGCGTGGAGATCGCATTCGAACCGCTCTCGGTGAGGTACAGAAGGATGCGCCTGCCGTGTTCCGGATCGCGCTCGCGTCGCACGTGTCCGGCCTCCACGAGCGGATCGACGGTCGCGGCCATCGTCTGGGCGCGCACGAACGAGCGGCGTGCCAGTTCAGAGCTGGTGATTCCCGGCCGGCGCTGCAGCACCGTGAGAGCGGTGTACTGCGCCGCGGTCATTCCTGCGGCCGCACAGGCCTCGAAAAAACGCGGACGCAGGCCCAGCTCAAGCTGCTTGACCACGTACACAAAACTGCCGTAGGGCTCCATGCTCTCTCCATCTCTGCGGTTCAGGCTAGCGCAGGCGTGCGCTGACGTGACAAGACATCCTATTTCAGTTAGCCTGAATCAAGCAGATCGCATGATCTGTCCATGTGCTCAAAGGAGAACCACTATGCCCGAGGCCGTCGCGCTCTCGACCGCAGTCGAGGATCTCGCCACACTGCAGGGGGCTCAATTCGGCCCCTCATCGTGGCGCGAGATTAGCCAGGACGACGTTGACCTGTTCGCCCGTGTGACCGGCGACGGCAACCCGATTCACGTCGATGCGGACTTCGCGGCGGCCACCCCGTTCGGAACACGGATAGCCCATGGACTGCTGACGCTGAGCCTTGTGGTTCCGCTCATGGCGGAGGTCTTCGAGGTCACCGAGGTGGGGATGGGCATCAACTACGGCCTCAACAAGGTGCGCTTTCCGGCGCCTGTGCCGGTGGGATCGCGCATCCGTGTGCACGGCGAGGTCGCGAGTGTCACCGAGGTGACCGGAGGGTGGCAGCTCGAGGTCGCCGTCACGTTCGAAATCGAGGGTGGCGTCAAGCCTGCGTGCGTCGCCGAGTTCGTTCTGAGGTACTACCGATGAGCGCCGAGGCCCAGGCCGGTGCGCCTGCGGATGTTCGCCTCGATGGACGCGTTGCGATAGTCACAGGAAGCGGTCGTAGCCTCGGCCGCGCCTATGCGCTGGCTCTCGCCGCGGCAGGGGCCGCGGTCGTCGTGAACGATGTCGATCCGGCCACCGCGGCCGACACCGTGGCATCCATCACCGAAGCGGGCGGCCGCGCCGTGGCGGTGGTGGCTCCGGTAGGCCCGGCATCCACCGCCGACAAGCTCGTCGAGGCCGCGATGACCCAGTTCGGTCGGCTCGACATTCTGGTCGCGAACGCCGGTGTGCTGCGTGATCGCGTGTTGTGGAAGATGGGCGATGATGATTTCGACGCCGTCGTTGACACGCATCTGCGCGGCACGTTCACGTGCGGACGCGCGGCGGCCATAGCGATGCGTGAGCAGGGCGAAGGCGGACGCATCATCGTCATCGGCTCTCCCGCCGGCCAGTTCGGCAGCTTCGGCCAGACGAACTACGCCGCCGTGAAGGCGGGCCTCGTTGCGATGGCGCGCACCTGGTCGCTCGAGCTCGCACGGGCCGGCATCACCGCCAACGCGGTCATTCCCACGGCGCTCTCACCGATGACCGCGACGATCCCCGCATACACGCAGGTGTACGAGGATTACGTGGCGGGCGGCGAGATTCCCACCGAGTTCCGCCGCGATCATGCGCTGGGCACTCCCGACGATGTGGCGCCTCTCATCGTCTGGCTCGCCTCCGAGCGCGCCGCCGATGTGACGGGGCAGGCGATCGGAATCGGCGGGGACCGCGTGACGCTGTATTCGCACCCGAGCGCGCTGCGCACCGTGGATCACGACGGTGGCTGGAGCGCAGAAGGAATCGATGCGGCGTGGCACAGCGAACTCGCCGAGCTCGCGCAGCCCTCCGGTCCGACCAAGCGGCACTGAGGCCGGCGATGAAGGGTCACTACAGCGACGTGTGGCAGGCGGTCGCTGCATCGCTCCCGGATCGGCCGGCAATAGTCACCCGCGACGAGACCATCAGCTACCGCCGCTTTGCGAAGGAGGCCGGCGCGTTCGCCCGGCACCTGCAGCAATCGGGCGTGCGCCCCGGTGACGCCGTGGCGATCCTGCTGTACAACCGCCCCGAGTACCTCGTCGCCCTCTTCGCGTGTCTGGCCACCGGCATCGCGCCCGTGCCCATCAACTACCGCTACCGTGCGGGCGAGGTTGCCGAGCTGCTGTGCGATTCGGATGCCGCGGTGCTGCTGTTCCCGACGTCGCTGAGCGAGGTGGCCACCGCGGCTGTGGAACAGGCGCAGACGCATCCGGCCCTCGTTCAGGTTGACGACGGGGGAGTGCCGCTTGCGGCGGCTACGAACTACGCCGACATCATCGCCGGCGGCGGGGTGCTGCCGCAGACCCCGCCGGAAGGAGGGGAGCTGCGCCTGTATACCGGCGGCACCACCGGGCGGCCCAAGGCGGTCGTGTGGGGTGCCGAAGACATTCTCGACGTGCAGATGTATTCGATCTACGGTTCGGCCGGGCTGGCGTATCCCGAGACGATGGCCGACGCCGTGCGTATCGCCGCCGACCCCGAGACGCCGCGTACCGCGACGCTGCCGCTGGCTCCCTTCATGCACGGCACGGCGCTGTTCACCTCACTGAACACCCTGGTGCTCGGCGGAACCGTGATTATTCACGCCTCGCCCCGTCTCGACGCCGACGAAGCGGTGCGCCTCGCCATCGACGAACGCGCGACGCGGGTGATAGTGGCGGGCGACGCGGTTGCGCTGCCGATCGCGGAGGCTGCCGAGCGAGCCGGAATCGACCGGCTCGGCATCGTGAACTCGATCATCAGTTCCGGCATGCGCTTCAGCGACACCACGAAGGCGCGGCTGCACGCCCTCGGCGACATCGCGATCATGGATCTTCTGGCGTCGACCGAGGGCGGCCCTTTCGCGGTCAACGTGACCACGAGCGTCGCCGATCTGCCCGGTCGTCTGCACCTGCTGCCCGGGGCGGTCGTGCTCGATGAGAACGAGCAGGAGGTGCAGGGCACCGTGGGCGCCAGCGGAATTCTCGGCTTTCGCGGGACGCTGCCGAAGGGCTACTACGGCGACGAAGAGAAGACTCGTGCGACATTCCCCGAGATCGGCGGGGTTCGTCACGTCGTGCCAGGAGACTGGGCGCGCGTTCTCGATGACGGATGCGTCGAGCTGCTCGGGCGCGGAAGCTCCGTCGTCAACACCGGCGGCGAGAAGGTCTACCCGATGGAGGTCGAGGAGGCCCTGCTCTCGCACCCCGCTGTGGCGGACGCCGTCGTGTTTGGCATGCCGGAGCCCCGATACGGCGAGCTCGTCACGGCTGTGGTGGTTGCTGCAGAAGGGCAGAGGGTGGTCGAGTCCGAGTTGCGCGCGCACCTCGACGCCCTGCTGGCCGGCTACAAGAAGCCGAAGCACATTCTGGTGCGCCCCTCGCTCGATCGCAGCCCGCATGGCAAGGTCGACATGACGCGACTGAAGAACGATGTCGCCGACGAGTTGGCGGCCGGGGCCTCCGGATAGGCACATCGGCGATGTGACACGAAAGATGTGACACGAAAGAAGGGACCGGATGCCCAAGGCATCCGGTCCCTTCTTTATGCGATCAGTGCGAGATCAGAGCGCACCCGTCGAGCGCCAGCCGCCGTGGTACTCGCCGCGTGCCGTCTCGGCATACGGCACGGGGCTCACGATGGCGCGCACCTCGAGCTGCTTGTGCGGCTGAACCGTGGTCTTTTTGGAGCCGCCGTTGGGCTCGCCCCACACGACGCGCACCTCGGAGCCCAGCGGAACGTCACGATCGACGGTGGCCAGGGACAGGCCGCGCTTCTCGTTGGCCGTGACGCCGGTGAACATCGAGAGGCCGACGACTTTGCCATCCGCATCGATCACGGAGTCGTAGTTTGACGAACCGTAGTTGGCGTTCGGCAGGTCGAAGAACTGGTAGCCGACGCCGTCGCGGTCGATGGGCGAGGTGAGCAGTTTGGCGAGGTCCTCATCGTTCCACGCCAGCGTGACCTTCTTGCGCTGCTGCTCGGCATCCATCGCCTGCAAGGCTTCCTTGCCGATGAAGTGGTCACGGTCGAACTTCACGAACGAGCCGTAGCCGAGGTCCCACGGCGTGAGGTAGTAGTCCTCGATGTTGTCGGAGACGAAGGAGCCCGCGACGGCGTTGACCGCCTCGTAGCTGTCGACGCCGAGCCACTCACGGTAGCCGCGCAGCTCCTCGCCCGTGTAGATCGCGGGAAGAGGCGAGGGGATCCAGCCGGATTCGAGGGTGTTCGACGAGTATGCGCGTGAACCGACGGGCTCGAGGCCGAACTCGCGCCCCGCCTCGAGGATGATGGTGCGCACCCTCTCGTAGGAGTCGTACGGACCCCAGATCTCCAGGCCGGGAGCACCGGCCATGCCGTGGCGGAGGGTGCTGACGGTCTCGCCACCGATCTTCATCTCGCCCATGTGGAAGAACTTGACCTTCTCCAGGGCGCCGCCGTTGAGCTTCTCGATGATCGGCCAGGCGTTGGGACCCTGAATCTGGAAGCGCCAGTATTTGCGCGAGACGGCCTTGCCGTAGGGGCGCGAGGGAGAGCGGTCGTCGTTGACGACCTCCACGTCATAGCCGCTGATCTCGGCCTGGTACACCAACCAGTTGGCCACAGGGGCACGGCCGACGAAGACGAACTTCTCCTCGGCCTCGCGGAAGATGATGCCGTCACCGATCACGTAGCCGGCAGGGGTGACAGGAACGAACTGCTTGGCGGTGTTGACGGCGAAGTTCGCGACCGAGTTGATGCCGACCTCGGAGATGAGACGCAGCGCGTCCTTGCCGGTGATGAACACATTGTTCATGTGGTGGGTCTGGTCGAAGAGCACCGCGGCTTCACGCCATGCGATCTGCTCTCGGCGCCAGTTGGTGAATTCGGCGGGAACCACCGGGTAGATGTACGCGCCCAACTGTGAGTCGCGCAGCATCTCGACGATGTTGCCTTTCTCGTCCAAGAGCTCTTGCAGATTGTTGGCCATGATTCTTTGTGACTCCTTCGTCCAGTAGGCGTATGCGACGAGCGATACGGGCGCATGCGACGAGTTGTGATGTTCGTCAACAAGATTGTAACCAGAATCTTGACCAAAAACCATTGATGTGGTTCGCTGAGGGCAACGACAGGAGTTCTATGGCCGAGTCCGCCCCCACCCTTTTGGTTGTCAGCGCCCACGCTGGAGACTTCGTGTGGCGTGCCGCCGGCGCGATTGCGGCGGCCACCCTGCGCGGAGAACGTGCCGTTGTCGTCTGCCTCTCCTATGGGGAGCGCGGTGAATCGGCCAGCCAGTGGCTGGCAGGCAAGTCGCTGGATGAGATCAAGGCGATCCGTCGTGCCGAGGCCGAGGCCGCGGCATCCGCCCTGGGAGCCGAGATCGAGTTTCTCGACGGCGGCGACTACCCGCTGGTCGAGACTCCAGAGCTGCTCAATAAGCTCGTGCACGTTTACCGTCGCGTGCAGCCCACGGTCGTGCTCACGCATCCGCTCATCGACCCGTACAACGGCGATCACCCGGCCGCGGCGCGCCTGGCCATCGAGGCGCGCATTCTTGCGCAGGCCATCGGCTACGAGGCGCCCGGTGAGGTGCTCGGCGCCCCGCCCGTGTTCTTCTTCGAGCCGCACCAGCCTGAGCAGTGCGACTTCAAGCCGAATGTGCTGCTGGACATCACCGCGGCATTCGAGCTGAAGCAGAAGGCGATGCAATGCCTGCCCGCACAGAAGCACATGTGGGAGTACTACACCGACCTCGCCGTGCGCCGCGGCGTGCAGGTCAAGCGCAACGCGGGCCCCAACCTCGGCCTGCCCGTCGACACCAAGGGCGAGGCGTATATGCGGTACTACCCGCAGGTGACGGACGTACTCGAATGAGCAAGGTCATCGTCACCGACATCACGCGAGCGGATGCCGCAACCATCGCCCGGCTCGGAGAGCACGGCACGGCGACCGTGCACGAGGCCATGGGTCGCACGGGTCTCGTGGGCGCGGGGATCCGCCCGATTCAGGACGGCTCGCGCCTGGCGGGCTCGGCTGTCACCGTGTTGTCGTGGCCGGGTGACAATCTCATGATCCATGCCGCGGTCGAGCAGTGCCAGGCCGGTGACGTGCTGGTGGTCACCACGACGTCGCCGTCGCTTGACGGCGCCTTCGGTGAGCTTTTCGCCACGGCGCTGCAGCATCGAGGCGTGCAGGCGCTGGTCACGACCGGCGGTGTGCGCGACGTCGTAGACCTGCGGGCCATGGGCTTCTCGGTCTGGTCTGCAGCGGTCAATGCCCAGGGCACCGTGAAGGCCACCGCAGGATCGGTGAACGTGCCGATCGTCGTGGGCGGCGCCATCGTGCACCCGGGCGACGTGATAGTCGCAGACGACGACGGCGTGCTGTGCGTTCCACGGGAGGCGGCAGAGGCCGCTCTTGTGGCATCCGATGAACGCGTCGCCAAAGAGGCCGGATCGCGCGCGGCGTACCAGGGCGGAGAGTTGAGCCTGGATCGCAACAAACTGCGCGATGTGCTCGCCGACCTCGGCGTACGCTACGTTCGTGCCGATGAGTACGAGGCGGGGCATGGCCAAAGCTGACGGCATTGCCTGCATGCTCATGCGGGGCGGCACATCGAAGGGCGCGTATTTTCTCGCCGCCGATCTGCCCGCCGACACGGACGAGCGCGACGAGTTGTTGTTGCGCATCATGGGCACGCCCGACCCGCGTCAGATCGACGGGCTCGGTGGGGCGCATCCGCTCACCAGCAAGGTTGCCGTCATTTCGCCCTCTGCCGATGATGACGCCGATGTGGACTATCTCTTTCTGCAGCTCGGCGTCGACGAGGCGTTCGTGACTGACAGGCAGAACTGCGGCAACTTGCTCGCGGGGGTCGGGCCGTTCGCCGTCGAGCGCGGAATGGTCTCAGCCGGCGCCGGGCGCACCAGCGTGCGCATTCGCATGGTGAACTCCGACAGCTTCGCCACCGCGACATTCGCCACCGTCGATGGAGGCGTCGACTACGACGGAGAACTCGCCATCGACGGCGTGCCTGGCACGGCGGGTGCTATCTCGCTTGACTTCGAGGGCACGGCCGGATCATCGACAGGCTCTCTCTTTCCCAGCGGTCGGCTCGTCGATGACCTCGACGGCATAGCCGCAACGTGCATCGACAACGGCATGCCGAGCGTGCTCATGGCCGCTGCCGATCTCGGGGTCGCGGGAACCGAATCACCCGAAGAGCTCGAGGCGAACGAAGCCCTCGCGGCCCGGCTCGCGCAGCTGCGCCTCATCGCGGCCGAACTGATGGGAATGGGAGACGTGATAACGGCAACCGTTCCCAAGCTGGTGCTGCTGTCTGCGCCGCGTTCCGGCGGTGCGATCTCGACGCGCAGCTTTCTCCCGGTGCGTGCGCACACTTCGATCGGCGTACTCGGTGCGCTCACCGTTGCGGCCGGCGTGATCACGGCAGGAACGGTGGGGCACGAGCTTGCCGTTCTGCCCGAGCCGGGGCAGCCGTTCCGGCTGGAGCATCCGACCGGTCACTTCGACGTCGACGTGGCGGTCGAGGCATCCGCACATGACTTCACCGTGACACGGTCCGCCGCGTTGCGCACCGCCCGCAAGATCTTCGATGGCCGCGTCTACCCGCGACCCCGACTGTAGTACCCGCGAGCGAGTCGACGCCCACACCCGGGCACGACCGCCACGCATTCGCCCGTCAGAGAGGACAGCACAATGACCGACTACACCTCGTTCGACATCGCCCACCTGGGCAACGTCGAGCTCTTCACCCCGAAGTTCGACGAGAGCCTCTGGTTCTTCCGCGACCTGCTCGCGATGCGCGTTGTAGCCGAAGACGGCGACTCGGTGTTTCTGCGCTGCTGGGACGAGTACCAGCGCTACACCATCAAGCTCACCGCCTCAGATCAGGCCGGGGTCGGGCGCGTCACGTTCCGCGCCTCGAGCCAGGAGGCGCTCGAGCGCCGGGTCGCGGCGATCGAGGCAAGTGGTCGGGGTCTCGGATGGCGCGACGGCGAGCAGGGCGTCGGCCCGAGCTTCGCGTTCACCGACCCCGACGGTCACCCGATGGAGATCTACTACGAGACCGAGCGCTACGTCGCCACCGACGACAAGCCGGCGCTGAAGAACCAGGCCTCGGCGTTTCCGGGTCGCGGGGTCAACGCCCGGCGCCTGGACCACATCAACTACCTTGCCACCAGCGTCGAGGACAACGGCGAGTTCGTGCGCGACGTGCTGGTCGGGCGCGAGAGCGAGCGCATCCGCCAGGACACCGGCAAGTACGCCGCCTGGTGGTTCCACTTCCAGAACAAGTCATACGACATCGTCTACTCGGATGACTGGACAGGCCACTCGAAGCGCCTGCACCACATCGCGTTCGCGCCCGACACCCGTGAGGACATTCTCAAGGCCGCCGACATCTTTCTCGAGAACGGCATCTACATCGAGTCAGGCCCGCACAAGCACACGATCAACCAGACATTCTTCCTGTACGTCTGGGAGCCCGGCGGCAACCGCATCGAGTTCGCGAACGCCGGTTCACGCCTGCTGCTCGACCCGGACCAGCCCGTTGTGGAGTGGAGCGAGGAAGAGCGCAAGAAGGGCCAGGCCTGGGGCATGAAGACGATCGAGTCGTTTCACACCCACGGCACGCCGCTGGTGGAGTAGTCAAACGTAAACGCTAAAGACGAAGCGCGCAGCGCTTGGTCTTTAGCGTTTACCGCGCATAATGGCCTGCTTGACCTCGGCTATCGCCTGGGTCACCTGGATGCCACGGGGGCACGCCTCGGTGCAGTTGAAGGTCGTGCGGCAGCGCCACACGCCCTCCTTGTCGTTCAGGATGTCGAGGCGCACGTCGGATGCGTCGTCGCGCGAGTCGAAGATGAAGCGGTGCGCGTTCACTATCGCGGCCGGGCCGAAGTACTGCCCGTCGGTCCAGAACACGGGGCACGACGAGGTGCACGCGGCGCAGAGGATGCACTTGGTCGTGTCGTCGAAGCGCGCACGCTCCTCGGCGGACTGCAGGCGCTCCTTGCCCTTGACCGGCGCAACATTCGACTGAAGGAACGGCTGCACCTCGCGGTACGAGGCGAAGAACGGCTCCATGTCGACAACGAGATCCTTCTCCAGCGGCAGGCCCTTGATGGCCTCCACGTAGATGGGCTTCGAGATGTCGAGATCCTTGATGAGGGTCTTGCAGGCAAGCCGGTTGCGGCCGTTGATACGCATCGCATCCGATCCGCACACGCCGTGCGCACACGAACGGCGGAAGGTCAGCGAGCCGTCCTGCTCCCACTTGATCTTGTGCAGCGCGTCGAGCACGCGGTCGGTCGAGTACATCTCGACGTCGAAGTCCTGCCAGTGCGGCTCTGCGTCCACATCCGGATCAAAGCGTCGCACAATCACCGTGACGGTGAACGGGAGGATGGGCGTTTCCGCCACGGGAGGTTCCTCGAGCACGGCTGCAGACATCAGTACTTCCTCTCCATGGGCTGGTAACGCGTGATGACGACCGGCTTCCATTCCAGTGCGATGTGGTCGCCGGCATCCGCGGAGTGCGGGTCGCCGGTGAGATACGCCATCGTGTGTTTCATGTAGTTCTCGTCGTCACGGTTCGGGTAGTCGTCGCGCATGTGGCCGCCACGGCTCTCCTTGCGGTTGCGGGCGGAGAACACGACCACCTCGGCCAGGTCGAGCAGAAAGCCCAGCTCGACGGCCTCGAGCAGGTCGGTGTTGAACCGCTTGCCCTTGTCTTGCACGGCGATGTTCTTGAAGCGCTCACGCAGGGTGTGGATGGTCGTGGTGACGTTCGCCAGCGTCTCATCGGTGCGGAACACCTGCGCGTTCATGTCCATTTGTTCCTGCAGTTCCTTGCGCAGCGCGGCGATGCGCTCCGTTCCGGTACCGGCACGCAGACCGGCCAGCATGTCTCGCACGCCCG
This sequence comes from Leifsonia sp. Root112D2, assembly GCF_001424905.1. Lineage (NCBI taxonomy): Bacteria > Bacillati > Actinomycetota > Actinomycetes > Micrococcales > Microbacteriaceae > Leifsonia > Leifsonia sp. Root112D2. Next base: position 186,473 of record NZ_LMCU01000001.1, on the reverse strand, counting down.
CGGCCGGATCCTCGGGAAGCGCGGGGAACTCGGCAACGGTCTGCACATACGCGACGGCGTTATTGCCCGCACGCTTACCGAACACGTTGATGTCGAGCAGCGAGTTGGTGCCGAGGCGGTTGGAGCCGTGCACCGAGACGCACGCGCACTCGCCGGCGGCGTAGAGGCCGGGCACGGTGTGGGTGTTCGACGAGAGCACCTGGGCGTCGTTGTTCGTGGGAATGCCGCCCATGGCGTAGTGCGCGGTCGGCATCACGGGAACGGGCTCGGTCACCGGGTCGACGCCCAGGTAGGTGCGCGCGAACTCGGTGATGTCGGGCAGCTTGGTCTCGAGCACCTCGGCGCCGAGGTGGGTGCAGTCGAGGTAGACGTAGTCCTTGTGTGGTCCGGCGCCGCGGCCCTCCTGCACCTCCTTGACCATGCAGCGGGCCACGATGTCACGCGGGGCCAGGTCTTTGATGGTGGGGGCGTAGCGCTCCATGAAGCGCTCGCCGTTGCCGTTGCGCAGAATGGCGCCCTCGCCGCGGGCCCCTTCGGTGAGCAGGATGCCGAGCCCGGCCAGTCCGGTCGGGTGGAACTGGAAGAACTCCATGTCCTCCAGTGGCAGCCCCTTGCGCCAGATGATGCCGACCCCGTCGCCCGTGAGCGTGTGGGCGTTCGAGGTGGTCTTGAACATCTTGCCGAATCCGCCGGTGGCGAAGATGAAGGCCTTGCCATGGAAAACGTGCAGCTCGCCGGTGGCGAGCTCGTAGGCGACAACGCCCGCGGGCTTCTTCTCACCGTCTTCTTCGACCATGATCAGGTCGAGCACGTAGAACTCGTTGAAAAAGTTGATGCCGAGCCGCACGCAATTCTGGAACAGCGTCTGCAGAATCATGTGGCCCGTGCGGTCGGCGGCGTAACAGGAGCGGCGAACCGCAGCCTTGCCGTGATCGCGGGTGTGCCCGCCGAATCGGCGCTGGTCGATCTTGCCCTCGGGCGTGCGGTTGAACGGCAGGCCCATGTTCTCGAGGTCGATGACCGCGTCGATGGCCTCCTTCGCCAGAATCTCGGCGGCATCCTGGTCTACCAGGTAGTCGCCTCCCTTGACGGTGTCGAAGGTGTGCCACTCCCAGTTGTCTTCCTCGACATTGGCCAGGGCGGCCGCCATGCCTCCCTGCGCCGCACCGGTGTGCGAACGGGTGGGGTACAGCTTGGAGATCACGGCGACATTCGCCTGCGGCCCGGCCTCGATGGCCGCGCGCATGCCGGCGCCGCCTGCCCCCACGATGACGACATCGTGCTGGTGGTAATGAACGCCGTCGATGATGGTGGATTCGGCTGTTTCAGTCACTGAGATATCCGTAGCTTTCTTGCCGTTACTTGGGGTTACTTACTTGACCGGGCAGAAGGAGCCGACCAGGTCGGCCGGGGCGCCCGCCGGGCACGGGTCGAAGGTGAAGATGACGAGCGTGCCGAGCACGATGAGCACAACGACGGCCGCGAGGATCGCCAGCTTCAGAACGCGGTTCACCATGCGGTTGCCGGCGTAGTCGTTCACGAGCGTGCGCATGCCGTTGCCGCCGTGGATGAGCGCCAGCCACAGCATCAGCAGATCCCAGATCTGCCAGAACGGCGTGGCGTACTTGCCGGCGATGAAGGCGAAGTCGATCTGCTTGACCCCGTCGCCGAGCACCAGGTTGACGATCAAGTGTCCGAAGATGAGCACGACGAGCAGCAGGCCCGACGCGCGCATGTAGATCCAGCCGATCTTCTCCCAGTTCACGCCACGCTTGCGAGCGGGGCGAATCGGGCTGCGGGGTGCCTCGATAGTGGTCATGCGCCGCTCCCCTCGCTGAAGACGTGGATCAGCTGCGTGGGAGTGAAACCGGCCATGACCACGACCCAGAGCACGATGACTATCCAGAACATGACCTTCTGGTACTTGGGGCCTTTGCTCCAGAAGTCGATGAGGATGATGCGCAGGCCGTTGAAGGCGTGGAACGTGATAGCTCCCACAAGGGCAAGCTCGCCCAGACCCATGATGGGGTTCTTGTAGGTGCCGATCACGGCGTTGTACGCCTCGGGGCTGATTCTCACCAGCGAGGTATCGAGCACGTGTACGAGAAGGAAGAAGAAGATGGCCACACCCGTGATGCGGTGCAGAACCCACGACCACATACCCTCGCGACCTCGATACAGCGTTCCCCCTGGCCGATGTTTCGTCGGCTGCAGGGTCCCTGCCGCTTGATTTGGCACGAACAACCCTCCCTGGCTGTGATCGCGGCCCCGTCACGAGGCACGCAGACACGCGAGATGCGCACCTCGATTGTATGGCCTCAGGCCGCGCACCTGCTTCTAAGGCCAGCCTAACTGTCTCGACGTCAAGATAATCACCGCTCGGCGTCAGAGCCAATTGCGCTTCTTGAAGATGAGGTAGAGGGTGCCGCTCAGCGCCAGCATGAGAGCTATCGCCATGGGATACCCGAGCGGCCACTTGAGCTCAGGCATGCCGTGAAAGTTCATTCCGTAGATGCCGGCGATGAGCGACGGGGCGAAGAGAATCGCGGCCCACGATGAGATCTTCTTGACCTCCTCGCCCTGCCTGTTGCTCGAGTGCGCCAGTCTGGTCATGTCCTCGTTCTGGCGCTCGGCAACGAGCGTCGAATTCACGGTGAGGATGTCGCGCAACAGCTGCCTGAAGCCGTCGACGCGCTCGGTGAACTGGATGAGGTGGTCGGCCACATCGCGCAGATTGCGCTGCAGTTCCTGGGTGACGCCGTATTTTTCGGAGCCGTGCTCCAGCGCATCCATGATTCGCATCAACGGGTGCAGCGCACGCTGAAAATCGATGACCTCGCGGGAGAGCTTGTAGATGCGGCGTGAAACGAGCGCGTCGCTGGCGAAGACCTCGCTCTCGATCTCGTCGACGTCGTTGGCGAGACCGGCGACGACCGGGCCGTAGTCATCGACGACGGTGTCGATGATCGCGTAGAGAATCGCCTGGGGACCGAGCGCGAGCAACTCGGGGTCGCTTTCCATGCGTCGGCGCACCCGGGAGAGGTCGGGCGACTCGCTGTGGCGCACCGTGATCACGAAGTTGTGCCCGATGAAGAGGTGCAGCTCGCCGAAGTCCACCTCCTCGGTGGCGTCGAGGTAGCTGGCGGCGCGCAACACCACGAAGAGCACGTCGTCGTAGCGCTCGAACTTGGGCCGCTGGTGGGCGATGATCGCGTCTTCGATGGCGAGTTCGTGCAGCCCGAACTCGTCGGCGAGGGAAAGCAGTTCGGTCTCGGTTGGCCGGTACAAGCCGATCCAGGCCACGCCGCCCGGCGTCTCATCGAGGGCGCGATAGGTCTCGGCGAGGGTGAGCGGTGAGGCGACTCGCTGGCCGTCTGCGTAGATGGCACTGTCGACCATGCTGGGGCGTGACGAGGTGGTTGCGATGACCGGCTCGGGAGCATCCGCCTGCCCGGTGCGCTTGGAACGCTGCCCGAAGGTGGGCAGCGAAATGCCGCGTCTGCGTGTGGCCATTCGACTCACCTCCCTGCGTCAAGCACCCCCACCTTAGACCGCGCCTCGACCACGTGCCGGTAGTGCCCCAGCAGTTCGTCGCAGATCGTGTTCCACGATCGACCGAGCACCGCCCGTCGGCCCGCCTCGCCCATGCGTCGACGCAGCGGGGCATCCGTCACAAGTGTGTGCACGTGACGGCGTAGATCGGCCTCGTCGTCGGGTGCAAAGAGGTAGCCGGTCTCGCCGTGGCGCACCAGGTCGATGGGCCCGCCCGCCCGCGGCGCTATCACGGCAATGCCGCTCGCGTGAGCCTCCTGCACGGTCTGCCCGAACGTCTCCTCGGTGCCGGTGTGCGTAAATATGTCGAATGCGGAATATGCCGTGGCAAGCTCGGTGCCGCTCAGGCGACCGAGCCAGCTCACCGGTACGCCGCGCAGTTCCTTCTGCAGCATCGGGTAGGAGGGACCGTCACCCACGATTGCGACGCGGATGCCGCGCACGCCGCGCAGCGCGCGGAACCGTTCCACCTGCTTCTCGGGCGCCAGCCGCCCCACATAGCCGACGACGACCTCACCATCGGGGGAGAGCAGCTCGCGCAACTCGCGGGTGGCGGGCAGCCGACGGTTGTTGGGGTGGTAGCGCTCGAGATCGACGCCGCGCCCCCAGAGCGCGGTGTTGTGTATGCCGTTCGCGGCGAGATCGGCCATCGAGGCGGATGACGGTGCGAGCGTGAGATCCGCACCCTCATGTATCCAGCGCACCAGCCGCCTGGCCATGGTGGTGGCGATGCCGAGCCGGTTGCGCCTGGCGTAACCGGCGACATCCGTCTGGAAAATGGCGACGGAGGGCACGCCCAGGCGATTGGCGGCGGCGATGCCCTGCGCCCCGAGCAGAAACGGCGAGGCGGCGTGCAGCACGTCGGGGCGGAACCGGGCGAGCAGTTGCGAGACCTGCGGGCTGGGCAGGCCGACGGGAAACTGGCGGTAGGCCACGGCGGGCACGGAATGCACCGGGAAGCCGGCGTATTCGCGCGGCGCGCCCGCATGGGGGCAGATGACCATGGCATCATGCCCCGTGGCGGCCAGGTGATCGAGCACCTTGACGACGCTCGTGGTCACTCCGTTGACGGTGGGAAGGAAACTTTCGCTCATCACGGCTACCCGCATGATGCGAGGCTATGGGCCGCCGGTTGCGCCCCCGTGAACGCCGAATGAACCGGGGGCACGGGTATCGTATACGGCATGACCCACACCGCGATGGACCGCTTCTACAGTGTGATTCCGGCCGGCGGCATCGGCTCGCGCCTGTGGCCTCTCTCCCGGGCGGATGCGCCCAAGTTTCTGCACGACCTCACCGGCAGCGGCCAGACCATCTTGCGCGACACCTGGGATCGGCTTGCCCCGCTTGCCGGCGAGCAGCGCATCATGGTGGTCACCGGGCGCGCGCACCGCGCGGCCGTCGAGGAGCAGTTGCCGACGCTCGCCGACCCCAATGTCGTACTCGAGAGCGAGCCTCGGGATTCGACCGCCGCCATCGGGCTGGCCGCGGCGATCCTCGAGCGCCGCGAGCCCGGTGTGATCATCGGCTCATTCGCGGCGGACCACGTGATCAACAACCAGCGGCTGTTCCGTCAGGCGGTGGTGGAGGCCGCTGCGGCGGCTGACGCCGGCTACATCGCCCTGGTCGGCATCCAGCCCACCGAACCGGCCATCGGCTTCGGCTACATCCACACCGGTGGCGCCACCGACATCGCGGGGGCGCCGAGCGCGCTCGCCGTGGACTCCTTTGTGGAGAAGCCCGACCTGAAGACCGCCGTGCGCTACGTCGCAGGCGGCGACTACCTCTGGAACGCCAGCATGTTCATCAGCCGGGCCGATCGGCTGCTCGAAGAGATCGGCCGCTCCGAGCCGGAGATGCTCGCGGGTCTGCTGGAGCTCGCGGAAGTCTGGGACGACCCCGCCGCACGAGGCCCCGTCGTCGACCGGGTCTGGCCCGCCCTGAAGAAGATCGCCATCGACTACGCCGTCGCAGAACCCGCGGCGGCGGCGGGCCGACTCGTGGTGGTTCCCGGTCACTTCGACTGGGACGACGTGGGCGACTTCGCCTCGCTCTCTCGTCTCAACTCGGGCGGTCGCAAGAGTGACCTGGCCATTCTCGGCGCCGATGCGCGCGTGCTGGCGGATGCCTCCAGCGGCATCGTGGTCAGCCAGACCAAGCGGGTGATCAGTCTCATCGGCGTGCGAGACATCGTCGTCGTCGATACGCCCGACGCGCTGCTCGTCACAACAAGCGAGAATGCACAACGGGTCAAGGCCGTTGTCGACGCGCTGCGGCTCTCGGGCTCCAGCGACGTGCTCTGAGGCGACCTCGCGTCGAGCCCCGTCGCATCCGACTTTTGAGCATCCCCCATTCGCGGGTGGCCCGCGGATGCCAGTCAAACAGCGAGAGCGCGCCGTGCTCAAATGAGCAGTGCAAAAGGGCGTCGCGTTTGTAACGCTTACGTGAAGATGCCGAGTGACTCGCCTGAACATTGCGTAACACTCGGTAACGTTATGCACACATCGGCGCGTGGATGCGCGCCAGCACCCTGGAGGACACCTTGACAATCACAGCCCGAAAGGTCGGCCTCGCCGGCCTGGCCGCTGCCGGCGTTATCGCGCTGTTCGCGGCCTGCGCACCCGCACCGACGTCGAACAACGAGTCGAGCGGCCCGAAGAAGAGCGACTTTCTTCCCTGCATGGTTTCGGACGCCGGTGGGTTCGACGACCACTCGTTCAACCAGTCCAGCTACGAAGGACTGACCAGCGCGGCTAAGGACCTCGGCATCAGCTTCAAGAAGGCCGAGTCGAAGAACGCCAACGACTACGGCCCCAACATTCAGAGCATGGTCGACCAGAACTGCAGCCTGATCATCTCCGTCGGCTTCAACCTGAAGGATGCGACTGAGAAGGCGGCGAAGGCCAACCCCGACATCGATTTCGCCACCGTGGATGACAACGAGATCAAGGCAGACAACGTTCGCCCGATTATCTTCGACACCGCCCAGGCGGCGTTCCTCGGCGGCTATGCGGCGGCGAGCTACTCGAAGACCGGCGTCGTCGGAACCTTCGGCGGCATGCAGTTCCCGACCGTCACCATCTTCATGGACGGCTTCGCCGATGGTGTGAAGTACTTCAACGAACAGAAGAAGAAGGACGTCAAGGTCATCGGCTGGAACGTCGACAAGCAGACCGGTTCCTTCACCGGTGGCTTCGACGCCAACGACACGGCCAAGCAGGCGGCCAAGGCGATCATCGACCAGAACGTCGATGTGCTGATGCCCGTCGGCGGCCCGATCTACCAGAGCGCAGCCCAGGCCATCAAGGACTCCGGCAAGGACATCGCGCTCATGGGCGTCGACTCCGACGTCTACGTCTCCGACCCCACGGTGAAGGCGCTCCTGCTCACCTCGGTCATGAAGGGTCTGAACTCCGCGACAGCAGCCGTCGTCAAGGATGCCGCCAACGGCAAGTTCAGCAACACGCCGTACGTCGGCACGCTGAAGAACGACGGCGTGGGGCTCGCCTCGTTCCACGACTTCGCGTCGAAGGTTGACCCCGGCCTGCAGGGCGAACTCGACAAGATCAAGGCCGGCATCATCGACGGGTCGATCACGGTCACCTCGCCGTCGTCGCCCAAGCAGTAGCGGGCGCGTCGATCACGGCACTGCTCATGCGGGGAGGCCAGCGAATGCTGGCCTCCCCGCACCATTTGGCGCGGACGTGATGGCCATCGTGCTCATCTGAGCACACACTGACATATGCGCACGAAGGTAGGGTGAGTAGGCGCAACGCCGCGCCACGACCGCCCTGTGCGGCCCCTCCAACGCCCACCCGCACGGGCAGCAGAGAAGGAAACAGCATGAAGCTCGAGCTTCGCGGCATCACGAAGAGATTCGGTGCCCTGGTCGCCAACGACCACATTGACCTGACGGTCGAACCGGGAGAGATCCATTGTCTGCTCGGCGAGAACGGTGCAGGCAAGTCCACCCTCATGAACGTGTTGTACGGCCTGTACCAGGCCGATGACGGCGAGATCCTGCTGGATGATGCGGTGCAGCACTTCAGCGGCCCCGGTGACGCGATGGCGGCCGGCATCGGCATGGTGCACCAGCACTTCATGCTGATCCCCGTATTCACGGTGGCCGAGAACGTGATGCTGGGCAACGAGCAGACCACGTTCGGCGGTCGCCTCGATCTCAATGCAGCGCGAGAGAGGGTGCGCGAGATTTCCGCCCGCTTCGGTTTCGATGTCGATCCGGATGCTCTCGTCGAAGATCTTCCCGTCGGCGTGCAGCAGCGCGTCGAGATCATCAAGGCGCTCTCGCGTGACGCGAAAGTACTCGTGTTCGACGAACCCACGGCCGTGCTCACGCCGAAGGAGACCGACGAGCTCATGGAGATCATGCGCCAGCTCAAGGAGTCGGGCACAGCCATTGTCTTCATCACGCACAAATTGCGGGAGGTGCGTGAGGTTGCCGACCGCATCACGGTCATCCGGCTCGGAAAGGTCGTCGGAGAGGTCGAGCCGACCGCGACGAACACCGAGATGGCCTCCATGATGGTCGGTCGCGCGGTCGAGCTGACCGTGCACAAAGAGCCGGCGCATCCGGGCGCAGCCGCACTCGTGGTCGAGAACCTTTCTGTTATCGACCCGCTCGGTCAGCTGGTCGTCAATCGCGTCTCGTTCGACGTGAAAGCCGGCGAGATACTCGCGATCGCGGGGGTGCAGGGCAACGGCCAGACCGAGCTCACCGAGGCGCTGCTCGGCCTGCAGCCGCGCGTCACCGGCAGCATTTCGCTTGATGGAAAGCCCTTGGTGGGGCTCAGCGTGCGACGTGTGCTCGATGCGGGGGTCGGGTTCATTCCCGAGGACCGCAACGAAGACGGGCTCGTCGAGGAGTTCACCATCTCTGAGAATCTCATGCTGGACCGGTCCACGGGAGAGCCGTTCGTCAAGGCCGGAAACCTGCAGCTCGGCTACCTGGCCGAGTTCGCCGAAGCGAAGGTTCGCGAGTTCGATGTGCGCGCCCAGGGAATCGAGACCAAGGTCGGTCGCCTCTCCGGTGGCAACGCGCAAAAGGTGGTGCTTGCCCGCGAGCTGAGCCGCGATCTGCGCCTCTTCGTGGCCGCGCAGCCGACGCGCGGCCTCGATGTCGGTTCGATCGAATTCGTGCACAAGCGCATTGTCGCGACGCGGGATGCCGGGCTGCCGGTGATAGTGGTCTCGACGGAACTCGACGAGGTTGCAGCGCTGGCCGATCGCATCGCCGTCATGTATCGCGGCGGCATCGTCGGAATCGTGCCGGGAGACACCCCCCGTGACGTGCTCGGTCTCATGATGGCCGGAGAACGTCCGATGAACGCAGGAGTCGCGGCATGAGCCAGAGCGAAACGGCGCTGAAGACCGGCGCCACACCCACCCCCGAAGCGCCGTCGCGCTGGAACACGGCAATGCGCGACATCCTTGGCGGCAGCGTGATCATCTCGATACTCGCCGTGGTCATCGCCCTGGTGATAGGCGCGATCCTCATTGCGTTCACCGACCCGACCGTGCAGAAGGCGGCAGGATACTTCACCTCACGGCCGTCTGACACCTTCCAGGCCATCTGGAACTCGGTCTCGAGCGCGTATATCTCGCTCTTCCAGGGCTCGATCTACAACTTCCGGCGTCCGGGATTCGCCGCGGGCATCCGGCCTCTCATGGAGACCCTCACCTTCGCGACGCCGCTCATCGCCGGCGGCCTCGGCGTGGGCCTCGCGTTCCGCGTGGGCATGTTCAACATCGGCGGTCGCGGCCAGATTCTCATCGCCGCCGGATGCGCGGGCTGGGTCGGCTGGTCATTCTCGCTTCCTCCGGTTCTGCACCTGGTGGTCGCGATAGCGGCCGGTCTCATCGGCGGCGCGCTCTGGGGCGGCATCGCCGGACTGCTCAAGGCGCGCACCGGAGCACACGAGGTCATCGTGACCATCATGCTCAACTACGTTGCCTTCTACCTGCTCTCGTTCTTTCTGCGCACCCCCGGCCTGTTTCAGGCGCCGGGTTCGAACAACCCCAAGTCGCCAGCCATGCACTCCAACGCGATCATGCCGTCGCTGTTCGGCAGTCAGTACAACCTCACCTGGGCGTTCGTCATAGTCATAGCTGCCACCGTGTTCGTCTGGTGGCTACTCAACCGTTCGTCGCTCGGCTTTCGTTTTCGCGCGGTCGGTGAGAACCCGAATGCGGCGCGAGTCGCGGGCATTGACGTCAAGAACGTGTATTTCGTGGCCATGCTGATCTCTGGTGCGCTTCTCGGTTTCGCCGGAGTGAACCAGGCCCTGGGCACGTTCCCGCAGGGCATCACCGCCGACCTGGATGCAAGCATTGGCTTCGATGCCATCACGGTAGCTCTGCTCGGGCGATCGCGCCCGTGGGGCACGTTCGTGGCCGGGTTGCTTTTCGGCGCCCTCAAGGCCGGAAGTTTCACGATGCAGGCGGCGAACAACATTCCGATCGACATCGTGCTCGTTGTGCAGTCACTGATTGTGCTGTTCATTGCCGCCCCACCACTCATCCGTGCGATCTTCAGGCTGCCCACGCCGGGAGCCGCACCGAAGAGACAACGACCCATCGTGACGAAGGAGGTGGTGGCCAAATGAGCACAGCAGCATCCACCTCGGAGCAGAACGCCGGGCCGATCGCTCTCGAGAGAACCCAGATCAAGAGCTGGAAGGCTCCCATCGCGCTGGGGGTGTTCGCGGTCATCGCCGTGGTGCTCTTCATCGGCATCCCACGCGAGGGACAGAGCAGCTTTCGTTTCACCGAACCCGGTGACGCCATAGCGCTGCCCAACCTCGTCGTGCCGACGCACGCCACCGGCGTCATCGTCGCCATCCTGCTCGTGATTCTGGCGGCGCTCAGCGTCTGGCTGATCTGGAAGCGCGGCGCCTCGAGCCTCTGGCTCGTGATCGTGTTCGCCGTGGTGTTCATGTTCGGGTTCCTGAGTTGGGCTGCGGCCAACCACACCGTGCCATTCACCGGGTTGCTGCTGGGCAGTGTGAGCCTGTCGGTGCCACTCGTCTTCGGCGCGCTCGGCGGTGTCATCTCCGAACGGGCCGGTGTCGTCAACATTGCCATCGAGGGCCAGTTGCTCGCGGGGGCTTTTGTCTCGGCCGTTGTCGCATCCGTCACCCACAACGTGTTCGCCGGACTTGTCGGCGCCATGGTGGCGGGCGTGCTCGTCTCCTTCGTGCTGGGTGCGTTCGCCATCAAGTACCTCGTGGACCAGGTGATTGTCGGCGTCGTGTTGAACGTGCTCGTGACGGGACTCACCAGCTTCCTGTTCTCGCAGGTGCTGTCGGCGAATACGCCGCTGCTGAACGACCCGCCCCGACTCAGCCGGCTGCCGATCCCGCTGCTCAGCGACATTCCTGTTGTCGGGCAGGTGCTCTTCAACCAGTCATTGATCGTCTATCTCATGTACCTCGCCGTTTTCCTGGTGTGGTTCGGCCTGTTTCGCACCCGCTGGGGGCTGCGGATGCGAGCCGTTGGTGAGCATCCGACCGCGGCCGATACCGTCGGCATCAACGTGACCGGGACTCGATTCTGGAACGTGGCGCTTGCCGGCGCTGTCGCGGGTCTCGGCGGTGCGTACTTCACCCTGGTCTCGGCGCCGGCCTTCGGCAAGGAGATGACGGCGGGCGCGGGGTTCATCGCCCTGGCGGCCGTGATATTCGGTCGATGGCATCCGGTGAGGGCCACGCTCGCCGCGCTGTTGTTCGGCTTCGCCTCGTACCTGCAGACCACGCTCGGCGTCATCGGATCGCCCGTGCCGAGCGAGTTCATGCTGATGCTGCCCTACGTGGTCACGATCTTCGCCGTGGCCGGGCTCGTCGGCCTCTCCAGGGCGCCTGCCGCAGACGGAAAGCCGTACATCAAATCATGAGTTCATTCGACAGCGTTCCCTCCAACGGCGATATCGACTGGGGGGCGTTGCGCTCGGCCGCGGCCGAGGCCATGTCTCACGCCTACGTGCCGTACTCGACGTTTCCTGTCGGGGCGGCTGCGCTGGTCAGCGACGGTCGAGTGATCTCCGGATGCAACGTGGAGAATGCCAGCTACGGGCTCACCCTGTGTGCCGAGTGCGGCCTCGTCTCCACGCTGCATGCCACCGGCGGCGGTCACCTCGTGGCCTTCACCTGTGTGGATGGCAACGGCAACGTGCTGATGCCGTGCGGCCGCTGTCGGCAGTTGCTCTTCGAGCACGCGCTGCCGGGAATGCTGCTGGAAACGGTGTCGGGCATCCGCACCATCGACGAGGTGTTGCCGGATGCGTTCGGCCCTCGTCAACTCAACGAATACGGAACGGAACGCGCATGACTCAGCCGACGCCCGCGATCGAGGCGTTCGACGCCGTCGACCTGATTCACGCCAAGCGTGACAGCGGCGAGCTCTCCACCGAGGAGATCAACTGGCTCGTCGACGCGTACACGCGCGGCTACGTCGGTGACGAGCAGATGGCCGCCATGACCATGGCGATATTCCTCAACGGCATGGGCCGTCGCGAGATCAAAGACCTCACGATGGCCATGATCGCCAGCGGTGAACGCATGAGCTTCGGCGCGCTCGGCAAGCCCACGAGCGACAAGCACTCCACCGGCGGGGTCGGCGACAAGATCACCCTGCCGCTGGCGCCGCTCGTTGCGGTATTCGGGGTTGCCGTGCCGCAACTCTCCGGGCGCGGCCTCGGCCACACCGGCGGCACCCTCGACAAGCTCGAGTCGATTCCCGGCTGGCGAGCCGAGATCAGCAACGAGGAGATGTTCGCCCAGCTCGGCGACGTCGGCGCCGTCATCTGCGCGGCCGGCAGCGGTCTCGCTCCCGCCGACAAGAAGCTCTATGCCCTGCGCGACATCACGGGAACCGTCGAGGCGATCCCGCTCATTGCCTCCTCGATCATGTCCAAGAAGATCGCCGAGGGCACCGGGGCTCTTGTGCTCGACGTGAAGTTCGGCTCGGGAGCCTTCCTCAAAGACATCGAGCGCTCGCGGGAGTTGGCACGCACGATGGTGGAGCTGGGCACGGATGCCGGTGTCGCGACATCCGCCCTGCTCACCAACATGAATGTGCCGTTGGGCCGTGCAATTGGCAACGCCAACGAGGTGCGTGAGTCTGTTGAGGTTCTCGCCGGGGGTGGACCCGCGGATGTCGTGGAGCTCACCATCGCGCTGGCTCGCGAGATGCTCGCCCTGGCCGGGCAGCCCGATGCGGATGTCGAGGCCGCGCTGGCCGACGGCCGTGCCATGGACACCTGGCGCGCCATGATCTCGGCGCAGGGCGGCGATCCCGACGGGGCGCTGCCGGTGGCCCGGGAGACGCACACGGTTCTCGCGGACCGCGACGGCGTGCTCGTCGAGCAGCAGGCGCTGCCGTTCGGGATCGGTGCGTGGAGGCTGGGCGCGGGTCGCGCCCGCAAGCAGGATCCGGTGCAGCACGCGGCGGGCATCGACCTGCACGCCAAACCGGGCGATACGGTGCGTGCCGGCGAGCCGCTGTTCACCCTGTCGGCGGATGAGCCGGCTCGCTTCGAGCGCGCGCTCGCGGCCCTCGAGGGCGCCTGGCGCATCGGTTCAGCCGACGAACCCGTGCTCGACGGCGGCCCCCTCATCGCCGACCGCATCACAAGCGCGTAGCGCGGCGTGCGCGCCGGGCGTGTCGGGGCATCCGCCCGGTAGATTAGAGGGATGAACACCCCCCACGAGGAATTCCTGCTCGCCGACGGTGGCGTCGACATCCGTGCACTGCCGAAGGTGTCGCTGCATGACCATCTCGACGGCGGGTTGCGCCCGCAGACCATCATCGAACTGGCGGATGCCATAGGCCTCGACGTTCCCGAAACCGACGCCCACGAGTTGGGCGCCTGGTTCGCGAGCCAGTCAAATTCGGGCAGCCTGGTCGAGTACCTCAAGACGTTCGACGTGACCACCGCCGTCATGCAGACCCACGAGGGTTTGGCGCGCGTGGCGCGCGAGTTCGTGCAGGATCTCGGCGCCGACGGCGTGATCTGCGGTGAGGTGCGCTGGGCTCCCGAGCAGCACCTCGGTCGCGGTCTCACCCTCGATCAGGTGGTCGAGGCCGTGCAGGAAGGAATCGAGGAGGGCATCGACGATGTGCGGCACACGGGCCGTGACATTCGCGTCGGCCAGCTCGTCTCGGCCATGCGGCACACGGGAGACGGTCTCGAGATCGCCAAGCTGGCGGTGCGGCACCGCGATCGTGGCGTCGTCGGCTTCGATATCGCCGGCCCCGAGGCGGGTTTCCCGGCAGGCAATCTGCGCGCGGCATTCGACTACCTCGCAGCCAACTTCTTTCCGGCGACGGTGCACGCGGGCGAGGCGGACGGGCTGGAGAGCATCCGCGGGGCCATTCTCGACGGGCGTGCGCTGCGTCTCGGCCATGGCGTGCGACTGGCAGAAGACCTCACGATCGAGCGCCAGGACGACGAGAACACCTATGTTTCGCTCGGTGAACTCTCGCAGTGGGTGAAGGATCGTGAGATAGCGCTCGAGACGAGCCCGTCGTCCAATCTGCAGACGGGCGCCATCGCCCAGTGGGGCACCGAGCTCGTCGACCATCCCTTCGATCTGCTCTACCAGCTCGGCTTCCGGGTGACGGTCAACACCGACAACCGGCTCATGAGCGGCACCTCCCTCACGAAGGAACTCGCGCTCCTGGCTGAGGCCTTCGACTACGACCTCACCGATCTCGAGGTCTTCCAGTTGAACGCCGCGGCGGCCGCGTTCCTGCCACTGGAAGATCGCGAGGAATTGGCCGAGGACATCTCGGCGGGATTCGCCGACGTCTGAGCCGGATTCCCAGCCAGTCGCACTACGCTGAAAAACATGCACTTGCCGCCTCTGCCCGACACGGCCGTCACGCTCGGGGCAACCGCTTCCGATTGGCGCGCCGCCGTGGCCCTGGCCGGGCAGGCGCTTGAGCGTTCGGGTGCGACGACACCCGAATACAGCAACCGCATGGCCGAGGTCATTGACGAGTTCGGTGCCTATGTCGTCATCGCCCCGGGGCTCGCGCTCGTGCACGCGCGGCCCGGCCCCGATGTGCTCGCCGATGGTCTCGCGGTCGTGACGCTCGCGAATGCGGTGACCTTCGGGCATCCGCACAACGACCCGGTCGGCGTGGTGATAGGGCTCGCCGTCAGCGATCCGGATGCACACGTCACGAGCGTGGCCGGTCTGGCCAATGTATTCAACGACCCTGCCGCGATCCCGGCGCTTGCCGCCGCCCAGTCTGTGCAGGAAGTGCAGCAGATCATGGCGGCGGGGGAGGCGGTCGCACGATGAAGATTGTGGCGATCTGTGGGGCTGGCGTGGGAACATCCGCGATTCTGAAGTTGAATGCGGAGCGCGCACTGCAGCGGCTCGACATCGAGGCGGATGTGACGGCATCGGATGTCGCGGGCGTTGCCATCGCGGCGGCCAGTGCGCAGGTCATTCTGACCTCGCCAGAACTTGTCGAGAAGATCGGTGCCACGAACGCCGACGTCGTGGTGATCATCAACTACTTCGACATCGACGAGATCGAGGCGAAGCTGGAGATCGCGGTCGGCTGACCGCACGAAAGATCAGTTGATGATCGCGCGGATGCCTTCGGCCAGCTCGCGCAGGCGCCCCTCGGCCGCGTCGCGTCGCTCGTCAAACGTGCCCTCCGTGCTCGAGACGTCGATGTAGATCTTCAGCTTCGGCTCGGTGCCGCTGGGCCGCACTATGACGCGGGAACCGTCTTGCAGCCAGAACCGCAGCACGTCGCTGGGCGGCAGCGACTCGAAGCCCTGCTCGAGGTCGTCGATGTGGCGTACGCCGATCTCGCCGATGTGCGTCGGTGGCGACTGGCGCAGATTGCCCATCACTTGGGCGATCTGGCTGAGATCGGTGACCCGAACCGAGATCTGGTCGGAGGCGAAATAGCCGAAGTGTTCGGCGAACTGGCCCAGCCGTTGCTCGATGGTGAGCCCCGCGTTGTGCAGACGGGTCGCGAGGGCCAGGAACAGTACTGCCGCCGAGATGCCGTCTTTGTCACGCACCGTCTCCGGATTCACCAGGTAGCCGAGTGCCTCCTCGAAACCGAAGATCAGGTGCGGGGCGCGGGAGACCCATTTGAAGCCGGTGAGGGTCTCCGCAAAGTCATGACCGTAGATCGTGGCAGCGCCAGCCAGAGCGGGCGAGGAGACGATGGAAACCGCGAGTGTGCCGTGCTCGCCGCGGTGGAAAGCATCCTTGGCGACCATCCAGCCGAGCAGCGCACCCACCTCGTTGCCACTGAGGCGACGGTAGCCGGACTCGGCCGCGGGGTCGGGAATGGCTATCGCGAGCCGGTCGGCATCCGGATCATTGGCGATGATGAGGTCGGCACCAACCTCGCGCGCCGTCTCGAACGCCAGGTCCATCGCGCCCGGTTCCTCGGGATTCGGAAACGCGACGGTGTGGAAGGTCGGGTCGGGGTCGATCTGTGCGGCAACCACGTGCGGGCGCGCGAACCCGGCAGCCTCGAACACGCTGGCGGCGGTCTCCCAGCCGACGCCGTGCATGGCCGTGTACACGACAGTGAGTTCGGATGCCGCGGCCGGCTCGGCAACCTCGGCGCGGTGCCGGCCTGGCGCGTTCTCCTCGGCCGCTGCCGGGTCGCCGGCGGCCCTCGTGGCTATCGCGGCGGTCTCGGCCACATACGCGTCGATCACAGCCTCGTCAGCGGTCTCGTAGGCATCCGATCGCGGCAACTCGGCGATGCTGCCCTCGGCTACGCGCAGAATGTGCGCCGCTATCTCGCCGTCGGCAGGGGGCACGATCTGCGAGCCGTGGTCGGCGCCGCCGAGGTACACCTTGTAGCCGTTGTCGTTCGGCGGGTTGTGGCTGGCCGTCACCATGACGCCGGCACTGACATCGAGATGCCGCACCGCGAAGGCGAGCACAGGGGTCGGCAGCAGGCGCGGCAGCAGAATGGCGCGCAGCCCGGCTCCCGCCATGATCTCGGCGGTGTCGCGGGCGAAAACGGCGGAGTTCTTGCGTCCGTCGTAACCGATGACGACGGACGCGATGGGCGCCGCGGTGGCACCGTCTGCCGGGGTTCCTGCGTCGGTGGCGGTGTCGGCTGCGCCGTCGGCGCCGTCGCGGTGCGTGTCCGGGGCACCGGCATCCGTGCCCGCCACCTGCTCGAGCAGATATGCGGCGAGGCCGGCCGCCGCCTGCGAGACGAGCACGCGGTTCATGCGGTTGGGTCCTGCGGCGATCTCGCCACGCAATCCGGCCGTACCGAAGGCGAGACGGGTGTCGAAACGCGCGTGCAGTTCGGTGATGGCCGCGCTCGCGTCGTCAGAATCAACGCTTTCTGCCGCATCTATCAGCACGGCCAGCTCGGCGCGGGTCTCGTCGTCGGGATCCTGTTCGAGCCAGGCGTGAGCATCCGCCAGCAGTTGGTCAATGTTGTTGTCGGTGTTGTTCGTGTCGTTCGTCATGGTCAGAGTGCCTCCACGATCTTCGCCAGCAGCGCACTGATCACGGGCTCGGCGGTGCGTCCCGCTTCGATGACCTCCGCGTGACTGAGCGGGGTCTTCTGAATGCCGGCGGCCAGATTGGTGATGAGCGACATGCCCAGCACCTCCATGCCGGCCTGGCGGGCGGCGATGGCCTCGAGCGCGGTAGACATGCCGACGATGTGGCCGCCGATGGACTTCGCCATCTGCACCTCGGCCGGGGTCTCGTAGTGCGGGCCGCGGAACTGGCAGTAGACGCCCTCATCGAGGCTCGGGTCGATGCCGCGGGCGATCTCGCGCAGACGGGAGGAGTACAGGTCGGTGAGATCGATGAAGGTCGCGCCCTCGAGCGGCGAGTCGGCGGTGAGGTTGATGTGGTCGCTGATGAGCACCGGGGTGCCGGGTTTCCAGTGCTCCTTGATGCCACCGGCGCCGTTGGTGAGAATCATGGTTTGGGCGCCCGTCGCGGCGGCGGTGCGCACGCTGTGCACGACACGGCGCACTCCGTGGCCCTCGTAGTAGTGAGTGCGGGCACCAATCACGAGGGCGTGCTTGCCATTCGGCAGCGCGATGGAGCGCAGCGTGCCCACGTGGCCGACGAGCGCGGGCTTGCCGAAGCCGACGACCTCCGTCGCCGCAATGGTGGCGACGGTCTCGCCGATCAGTTCGGCCGCTCGGGCCCAGCCGCTGCCCAGCGTGAGGGCGATGTCGTGCCGTTCAACGCCGGTCTTCTCGGCGATCTGTGCGGCCGCCTGGCGGGCGACATCGAACGGATCGGTGCCGGGCGCATCCAGCGGATTGCTCGTGATCTCAGACATCCCGCAATTCTAAGTCGACTGGTCGAAAACGACGGAGATTTGCGAGATTCGAGCCGGATGCGCATCCGCGCGCGCCAGCATCCGTCATTTCTCCGTCGTTTTGGTTCGTGCGCGTGCGGTGGTTTGTGGGGCTCACGTGGCTAAGGGAGAATGGGGGCATGGCCTATGAGTTCGAGCGCAAGCAACGTATCGCTGTACTCGGAGGCGGTCCCGGCGGATATGAGGCGGCCATCGCGGGCGCCCAGCTCGGGGCGGATGTCACGCTCGTCGAGCGCACCGGTGTCGGCGGCTCAGCGGTCATCACCGACGTCGTTCCGTCGAAGTCACTCATCGCCACCGCCGAGGCCACGAATTCGATTCGTGAGGCCACCGATCTTGGCGTGCAGTTCTTCAGCCGCACCGAGTCGGGCAAGGCGGTTCGTCCCGACGTGGCGGTCAACCTGGCCGCCGTGAACAAGCGGCTGCTCGGCCTCGCCCGCCAGCAGTCAGAAGACATGAAGTCCGAACTCATCCGCTCCGGCGTGCGCATCGTCACCGGTGAGGGACGCCTCGACGGCTCTGCAGCCCTCATCGTCTCCACCGCGACAGGCGACAGTGGAACCGATTTCGATCGCATCGAGGCCGACACGATCGTCGTCTCCGTGGGCGCGAGCCCGCGCATCCTGCCCTCTGCGCAACCCGACGGTGAGCGCATTCTCACCTGGACGCAGTTGTACGATCTGCCCTCCGTGCCCGAGCACCTCATCGTGGTTGGCTCGGGTGTCACCGGCGCGGAGTTCGCCTCGGCGTACACCGCTCTCGGCTCGAAGGTCACCCTCATCTCCAGCCGCGACCAGGTGCTGCCCGGTGAAGATGCGGATGCCGCGCGCGTCATCGAGAACGTCTTCAAGCGCAACGGCATGACGGTGTTGTCCAAGTCGCGCGCCGAATCGGTCGTGCGCAACGGTGACGGCGTGATTGCGACTCTCTCGGATGGTCGCACCGTCGAGGGCAGCCACTGTTTGATGGCCGTCGGGTCGATCCCGAACACGGCGGGCATCGGTCTTGAAGAAGCCGGGGTTCAGCTGACCGATTCCGGGCACATCCGGGTCAACCGGGTGGCGCGCACCTCGATGCCGAACATCTACGCCGCGGGGGACTGTTCCGATCTGCTGCCGCTGGCATCCGTGGCCTCGATGCAGGGTCGCGCGGCGATCTTCCATGCCATGGGCGACGCGGTGAACCCGATCGAGATTCGCAACGTCACCTCGAATATCTTCACCCAACCCGAGATCGCCACCGTCGGCTGGACGCAGAAGCAGATCGAAGAGGGCATCGCCCAGGGAGACATCTACAAGCTTCCGCTCAAGTCGAACCCGCGGGCCAAAATGCTGGGGTTGCGCGACGGATTCGTCAAACTCTTCGCGCGCACCGGTTCGGGTACCGTGATCGGCGGCGTCATCGTGGCGCCGAAGGCCAGCGAGCTCATCTTTCCGCTCGCGCTCGCGGTAGAGCACCGCCTCACGGTCGACCAGGTGGCGCGCGCGTTCACCGTGTACCCCTCGCTGACGGGCTCGATCTCCGAGGCCGCCCGCGCCATGCACATCGTTCTGTAGCTTCGCCTCCGCAGGTTGAGGAGCGAGGAACGAGCGTCTCGAAACCCCGCCGCGCGACCCGGGTTTCGAGACGAGGCCTCGTTCCTCGACCTCTCCTCAACCTGCAGAAGGGAAGGCTCAGACGATGTTGAGCAGCAGGTGCCCCGACGAGACGGTGGCGCCGACGGATGCGTTCAGTCCCGAGACCGTGCCGTCCTTGTGGGCGGTGAGCGGTTGCTCCATCTTCATCGCCTCGAGCACGAGAACCAGATCGCCCTTGACGACGTGGTCGCCATCGCCGACGGCGAGTTTCACGATGGTGGCCTGCATGGGGGCGGTGACGGAGTCACCCGTGGCCGTGTTGACGGTGCGGCCGCCGCCCCGGCGACGCGGAGCGGGCGCCGTGGCCACTCTGCCGCTGCCACCGAGCAGCGACACGGGAAGGCTCACCTGCACGCGCTTGCCCTCGACCTCGACGACAACACTGTGTCGTTCTGCCGCGGGCCGGCCTTCCTCCATCGCACCACTCCACGGCTCGATGCCGTTCACGAACTCAGTCTCGATCCAGCGGGTGTAGATACCGAACGGCTCGTCACCGGCGGGAGCGAACGCCGGGTCGCGCACCACGGCCCGGTGGAACGGCAGCACGGTCGGAAGGCCGGCCACCTCGAATTCGTCGAGCGCGCGCCTGGCGCGCTCGAGGGCATCCGCTCGGCTCGAACCGGTGACGATGAGCTTGGCCAGCAGCGAGTCGAACGCGCCGGAGATCTCGTCGCCGCTCTCGACGCCGCTGTCGACGCGAACGCCGGGGCCGCCGGCTGGCTTGAAGACGTGCACCGGGCCGGGGGAGGGAATGAAGCCGCGCCCTGCATCTTCACCGTTGATGCGAAATTCGAAGGAGTGACCACGCGGGGCCGGGTCGTCGTAGTCGAGAACGCCGCCCTCGGCGATGCGGAACTGCTCGCGCACCAGGTCGATGCCGGTGACCTCCTCCGACACCGGATGCTCCACCTGCAGCCGCGTGTTCACCTCAAGAAACGAGACGGTGCCGTCTTTGCCGATGAGAAATTCGCAGGTGCCGGCGCCCAGGTAGCCGACCTCTTTGAGTATCGCCTTCGACGAGCTGTAGAGCGCCTCGATCTGCTCGGCTGTGAGGAACGGGGCGGGCGCCTCCTCCACGAGTTTCTGGTGCCGTCGCTGCAGCGAGCAGTCACGCGTGGAGACGATCACGACGTTGCCGTGAGCATCCGCCAGACACTGGGTCTCAACGTGGCGCGGCTGATCGAGGTACTTCTCGACGAAGCACTCGCCGCGGCCGAATGCCGTGATGGCCTCGCGGGTGGCCGAGTCGAACAACTCGGGAATTTCCTCGCGGGTGCGCGCCACCTTGAGGCCGCGGCCGCCGCCGCCGAACGCCGCCTTGATGGCGACCGGCAGGCCGTACTGGTCCACGAAATCCAGAACCTCGGATGCGTCCGCCACCGGATTCAGAGTTCCGGGCGCCAGCGGGGCACCCACCTTCTCGGCCACGTGGCGTGCGGAGACCTTGTCTCCCAGCCGCTCGATGGCCTCGGGCGACGGGCCGATCCAGATCAGCCCGGCCTCGATCACGGCGCGCGCGAAGTCGGCGTTCTCGGCGAGGAAACCGTAGCCGGGGTGAATGGCGTCTGCGCCCGAGCGCCGTGCCACCGAGAGGATCTTGTCGATGACGAGATACGTCTCGGCGCTCGTGGTGCCGTCGAGGGCGTATGCCTCGTCGGCGAGGCGCACGTGCACGGCGTCACGATCCTGGTCGGCATAAACGGCGACGGAGGTGATTCCACTGTCTCTCGCGGCTCGAATGACGCGAACGGCGATCTCGCCGCGGTTGGCAATCAGGACCTTCGTAATTCGTGGCACAGTTCTCTAGCTTATTGCCCGAACGGCCGCACTTTTTGGACGAGCCCTACAAAGCTGGCTCAGGACGCAGTAGCGTTTCTACAATCAGCGCCGGTTCCAGAGGGCGGGCCACGAGACGCCCGCATCGAGAAAGAGTCGACGCAGGGTCGACAGCGAGAGGCCTATCACCGTGCTCGGGTCACCCTCGACGCGGGTAATGAACGGCCCGCCGAGGCTGTCGATGGTGAACGCCCCGGCGACCTTCAGCGGCTCGCCCGTGGCGATGTAGGCATCCACCTCGTCGTCGCCGATGTCGTCGGCAAAGGTCACATCGGCGGATGCGACGGCTCCGCCCGCGCGCGAGGCCCGCCCGCCGCGGTGGTCGATCAGCCAGTGCCCCGAATACAGCCGGCCCGTGCGCCCGCGCTGCAGGTTCCAGCGTTCGCGGGCGACCTCGGGTGTGTGCGGCTTTCCATAGATCACGCCGTCGAGTTCGAATGCCGAATCGCCGCCGAGAATGAATCCGTCGATCGGGGTGCCGTCGACCATCGCACCGACGACGGCCTCCGCCTTGGCCCGGGCCAGCAACTCCACCATCTCGCTTGTGCCGAGTGCACCGCGCTCGACCTCGGCGGCTGCGACGGCGGCAGGCTCGTCCACATTCGAGGCGATGAGCAGGGGTTCGATGCCGGCGGCGCGCAGCGTCGCGAGCCGGGCGGGTGAGGTCGAGGCGAGATACAGGCGCATGGCTACCGTTCGTTGTGAAATGCTCGACGCATGAGACGCACGAAGTTCCAGCCACCGCATGCCGCGTCCGGCACGAAGCACGCCGCCGACGCCGGTGCGGATGTCGGCAGCAGCGTCGGCAGCACCGTCGAGCTCGAGATTACCAACGTAGCCCACGGCGGTATCTTCGTCGCCCGGCACGAGGGGCGGGTGATCTTCGTGAGCGACACGATCCCCGGTGAGCGGGTGCTCGCACGCATCAGCGACGACAGCCATGCCGGGTTCTGGCGCGCCGAGCCGGTCGAGGTGCTGCACGGCTCGACGCACCGGCGCGCGCACGTGTGGGCGGAGGCATCCATCGACCGCGATCCTGTCGAACGCGCCGGTGGCGCCGAGTTCGGACACATCGAGTTGGCGCACCAGCGCGAGCTCAAGCGCCAGGTGCTGACGGATGCTCTGAGCCGCATGGCTCACCTCGACCGCGAGGTGAGCGTGGAAGCGGCCGACGGCGACGACGCGGTCAACGGCCTCGCGTGGCGCACCCGTGTGCGTCTGCACGTGGCAGACGACGGCACACTCGGGCCCTACGCGGCGCGTTCGCGTCACGTCATCGACGTCGCATCGCTGCCGCTCGCCACCGCTGCGGTGCAGGATGCGTCCCCGCTCGGGCAGAGCTTCGCCGGGGCGGAATCCGTTGACGTCGTTGCCGCGGGTGACGGATCGGCGCACGTGATGGTCACCCCTCGCGAGGAACGCCGCCGCGGCCGGGTCGCACCGGCCGCGCTCATTCGTGAACGCGTGGCCGACCGGGAGTTCCGGCTCGACGCTGCCGGCTTCTGGCAGGTGCACCACCGCGCCGCGGAAACGCTGTACCGGGCCGTGCAGGAGACGGTGGACGGTGAACTGTTCGATCCTCGCGCCGCCAATCTCGACCTGTACGGCGGCGTCGGCCTGCTCGCCGCGGCCCTCGGTGATCGCTTCGGCAGCAGCACTCGCGTCACCAGCGTGGAGTCGAGCACGCAGGCGACGGACTTCGCGGGTCAGAATCTCTCGGACTGGGTTGGCGCCCGGGCGGTCACCGATCGCGTCGACCGCTATCTGCAGCGTGAGCTGCGCACCGCAAGCGCCGCCGAACGTTCCCGGATGCGTGCGGCCACGGTCATTCTCGACCCGCCGCGATCCGGGGCGGGCAAGCAGGTCGTCGCCCAGCTGGCCGAACTGCATCCGGCGCAGCTGGTGTACGTGGCCTGTGATCCTGTGGCGCTCGCGCGCGACATCGCCCTGTTCGCGGCGCGCGGCTACGAGTTGCGCTCGCTGCGCGCGTTCGACCTGTTTCCGCACACGCACCACCTCGAGGCGATTGCGCTGCTCACCCCCACCGGGTAGCGCGAGACTGCCACTACGATGGCAACCATGGTGCGGGTTGCAATCGTCGATGATCACGAGTCTGTGCGTTTGGGCCTGCGCGCCGCGTGCATGAACGCGGAGTACGAGGTTCTGGCGACGGCGGCCACCGTGAACGAACTGGTTGATGCCCTTGCCGACCAGGAATGCGACGTCGTGGTGCTCGACCTGTCGCTTGGCGATGGATCCAGCGTCACCGAGAACGTCAAGCGCGTCCAGGGCACGGGTGCCGCTGTGCTGGTGCACAGCATCGCGGATCGGGTCGCCAGCGTGCGCGAGGCGCTCGCCGCCGGCGCGGCCGGCGTGATTCCCAAGTCATCGCCCACCACGACGGTCATGGCCGCCATCGCCACCGTCGCGCGTGGCGAGGTGCTCAACAATCTCGAGTGGGCGACGGCCATCGACGCCGACAGCGATTTCGCCAAGGCCCAGCTGGGCAGGCGCGAGCGCGACGTACTGCACCTGTACGCATCCGGTCTGCCGTTGAAGGCCGTGGCGATCGAGCTGGGCATCGCCAACTCAACGGCCCGCGAGTACCTCGATCGCATCCGCGTCAAGTATGTCGAGGTGGGGCGCCCAGCGCCGACCAAGGTCGATCTGCTGCGGCGTGCCGTCGAAGACGGAATCCTGCCCGGGCTTGATCCGGACGCGGGACATGCCCGCCGCTAGCTGGCAAGGCCGGGCGTTCACCGATTCGCCCGGACCGCGCAATCCGATCAGCCGCGTCGGGTTCGAACGGGTCGCCGAACGAGCCATAGCCGGCTTCGGGCTGATCTTCGGCGCCCAGACACTCACGGCGCTCTTCGCGCAACTGCCCGGCATGGCCCCGCGCTGGGGCCTGGTCGCCGCCATCGCCGTGTTCGGCGGACTGTTTCTCGTGGTGGTTGCCGCCATCGCACAGCGCGGTGTCAAGGCCGCCATGGCTTACTTTGCGATCGCCTATCTCGTCGTGGTGATTCTGTGGCCGTTGACGGCGGTCGATCCGGTCTATGCCGCGGGCAGCAAGCCGTGGGTCTGGTACATCTGCACGGTCGCGACCGCGTTCGCGACGGTGGCGTTCCCGCTTGCGTGGGCCACCGCATATACGGTCGTCGCACCGATTGCCTATGCGGTCATCCGGTCCCTGCCGGGCGGGGGCGGGGTGGGTCCTGAACTCGCCGCGCTCGACGCGATCTACGCGATCATTCTCGGCGGGGCGATCCTGGTGATTGTCACGATGCTGAGGCAGGCGGCATCCGGGGTGGACGCTGCCCAATCGACGGCCCTGGAGAAGTACTCGAACGCGGTGCGAGAGCACGCCATGGAGGTCGAACGCGTGCAGGTCGACGCGATTGTGCACGACAGCGTGCTGACCACGCTGCTCTCGACCGCCAGCGCAACGACGCTGGATGAGCGCGCGCTGGCCGCGAGCATGGCCAGGGACGCGATAGGGCACCTGCACGCGGCGGAAGCGGTCGACCCCGACGACCAGACGCTCATCGAACTGGCCCGCCTCACCCGCCGCATCGAGGCCGCCGTCGCGGCGTTCTCCTCGGGCTTCACCGTCACCGAGAGCGGAGTCGACACCCAGACCGTTCCCGTGCACGTGGCCGAGGCACTCTATTCCGCGACAGTGCAGGCGATGGTCAACAGCATGCAGCATGCAGGCGGGCCCGAGATCGCGCGCTCACTCACGATCGAGGGGGGAGAGGATACGACCATCGTCACGGTCACCATCGCGGATGCCGGCACCGGGTTCGACCCCGCCGCCGTGCCGAGCGAACGGCTGGGCCTGCGCGTCTCCATCGCTGAGCGGCTCGCCAATGTGGGTGGTGCGGCACTCGTGCGCTCCAGGCGAGGCGAGGGCACGAGCATCAGCCTCAGCTGGCCGGCGACGAGGGATCGGGGAGTCTCATGATCACCCTTCCGCGCAGGCTCTTTCTCGGACTGGGCGGCCTGTTCTCGGCGTACCATATCTTTCTCGGCGCCTCGACGTTGAGCGTGCCGCGGATGGCGGCGCCGGCCATCGTCGCCATGGTGCTCTACGCGCTGGCCACCGTGCTGAGCCTGTGGCCGACCAGCCCCGTGCGCATGCCGTTGTGGCTGGCGGCGTTCGACCTTGCCGTGTGCATCGCTCTGCCCGTGCTGGTCACGAGCCAGCTGAGCAGTTCCGCAGACAACGGCTACGCCACCTGGCACGTGGCCGCAGTGGGAACCCTCATGACGATTCTGGCGGTGCGCAGGCAGCAGCTGGCGGCATGGGCAGGGGTCATCTTCCTCGGGGTGCAGACGGCGTTGTGGGGTGGAGTCGGCTCGCTCGCGTCGCTCGGGGTCATCGGCAGCATTGTCTGGGTGGGGGTTGCGGTGGTCATCACCCGGGCCCTCGTCAAGGCCGCCCGGGATGCTCGCCAGTTCGGTCGCGCCGAACGCGAGGCGACGGAGTGGCAGGCGGCGCAGGAGGCGCACGTCATCGAGCGTCAGTTCAGGCTGCGTAAGACGTATCGGGTCGCCGCGCCGATGCTCGCGGAGATCATCCGCACCAACGGCGACCTCACGCCCATGCAGAAGCAGGAGTGCCGCTACCTGGAGCAGGCGATCCGTGACGAGATACGTGGCCGCAGCCTGCTTACCGATGATGTGCGCGAGCAGGTGATGGTGGCCAGACGGCGCGGCACCGACGTCAACCTGCTCGACGAGGGCGGCCTCGACGACCTGAGTACCGAGCAACTCCAGGCCGTGCTGCAGCGCCTCGCCGAGGCGATTCGTGGAACGACGGCAGACAAGCTCATCGTGCGCACCGTGCCGCATTCCTCTCGTGTTGCCGTCACGGTCGTGGGGCTCAGCGTGCACGGCGACGGCAATGCGAATGCCCTCGGGCCCGATTCGCATGACGACGAGGTCGACCTCTGGCTCGAGATCCCGCGTCACTGACTCGGGCCAGCCGATCGGGGGTTAATTGCAAAAGAGGGCCGGCGTGACGCCGACCCTCTTTCGAAAGCCCCGAGTCAGGGCGATAACCCGAATATCACCCTGACTCGCCCCCAATACATTCGCCCGCTTACCCTAGTCGGCGAATGATTGGCGGTGTAACTCAAGAAGAGAGACACCTAGCACTAGTAATAATGCCCCAGGGTGAGGGTGTGTCAAAGTCGTCTCTTTGGGGGACAACTGGGGGACAGCTTGGAGGGCATCCCAGTCACCGACCCGCGAAATGGCGGCCTATCCCACAAATGGGGGTCACCCTCGTGGGGTACATCATTGTCTTTTCGGGTGACGGATCGGTCTACGGGTGATTGCGCTGCCACTGGCCTGGCCCCGGTTCGAGGGGCATGCGCACGCTGCGTGCGCTGCGTGCCCAGCCGTCGGGGCCGGATGCTGCCGCGACGCGCGAGGCATCCGCACCTTCACCGGCGGCCGAGACGAGCACCGCGGTCACCGCGGCGACCTCTTCGGGCGTCACCGAACGCGTCTCGAAGACGATGTCGCCCGTCTCGAGCGTGTGGGCGTGCGCGGGCCTCTGCATGCTGACGAGCGTACCGGAACCGCGCCTATAGCGGGATGTTTCCGTGCTTCTTCGGCGGCAGCGAGGCGCGCTTGGTGCGCAGCGTGCGCATCGCCTTGATGATCGTGACGCGGGTGGCTGCCGGTTCGATCACTCCGTCCAGTTCGCCGCGCTCGGCGGCGAGGAACGGGCTGGCCACGTTGTACAGGTATTCGGTTGCCAGCTTGCTGCGCACGGCAGCGACATCCTCACCGGCCGCCTCGGCGGTCTTGATCTCGTTGCGGTAGAGAATGTTGACCGCGCCCTGGCCGCCCATGACGGCGATCTCGGCGCTTGGCCACGCGTAGTTGAGGTCGGCACCGAGCTGCTTGGAACCCATGACGATGTATGCGCCGCCGTAGGCCTTACGTGTGATCACGGTGATCAGTGGCACCGTCGCCTCGGCGTAGGCGTACAGCAGTTTGGCGCCGCGGCGAATCACGCCGGTCCACTCCTGGTCGGTGCCCGGCAGGTAGCCCGGCACATCCACCAGGGTGAGGATGGGAATGGAGAACGCGTCGCAGAAGCGCACGAAGCGGGAGGCCTTCTCGCCGGCGTCGATGTTGAGCGTGCCCGCCATGGCGTTCGGCTGGTTGGCGATGATGCCGACGGAGCGGCCCTCCACCCGGGCGAAGCCGATGACAATGTTCGGTGCGAACAGGGGCTGCACCTCGAGAAAGTCGCCCTCGTCCACGACGTGCTCGATCACGTCGTGCACGTCATACGGCTGGTTCGGGGAATCCGGGATGAGCGTGTTGAGCCGGCGGTCGGCATCCGTGATCTCGAGCTCGGCTCGGCTCTCGTATGCCGGCAGCTCGGCGAGGTTGTTGTCGGGGAGGAAGGAGAGCAGGGTGCGCGCGTAGTCGAGCGCATCCTCTTCGTCGCTGGCCAGATAGTGGGCAACGCCGGAGACCTTGTTGTGAGTGAGCGCACCGCCGAGTTCCTCCATGCCCACGTCTTCGCCGGTGACGGTCTTGATCACATCGGGGCCGGTCACGAACATCTGGCTGGTCTTGTCGACCATGATCACGAAGTCGGTGAGGGCGGGGGAGTAGACCGCGCCGCCGGCCGCCGGGCCCATGATGATGGAGATCTGCGGGATGACGCCGGATGCCTGCGTGTTGCGACGGAAGATCTCGCCGTACTTGCCGAGTGCGACGACGCCCTCCTGGATGCGCGCGCCGCCCGAATCGAGCAGGCCGATGATCGGGATGCCGAGCCGCAGGGCGAGATCCATCACCTTGATGATCTTCTCGCCGGCGACCTCGCCGAGAGAACCACCGAAGATCGTGAAGTCCTGGCTGTAGACGGCCACCTGGCGGCCGTGGATGGTGCCGGTTCCGGTGACGACGGCGTCGCCGTATGGGCGCTTGGCATCCATGCCGAAGGCGTGGGTGCGGTGGCGCACGAACTCGTCGATTTCCACGAAGGAGCCTTCGTCGAGCAGCAGCGCGATGCGCTCGCGCGCGGTGAGCTTGCCCTTGGCGTGCTGCTTCTCGATGGCGGCCTCGCCGCTGGCGGTCACGGCCTCGTGGTACCGCTCTTTGAGGTCGGCAAGCTTGCCTGCGGTGGTCAACATGTCGGGAAGGGGTGCGTTCTCGGTCACGCCGTTCACTCTACCGGCCAACTATCGGCCCCACCCTGTGACGAAACCCTACAAAGACGGATGCCTGCCTTGGCACTTCCCCTGCCGCGCCTTCCTCCCAAAACGACGGAGATATCGAGCGTGAGCCATCGATTTCCAGCAGATGCGCATCCAGAGCCGCTTTTCTCCGTCGTTTTGGGAGTGCAGACGGAGACGGCAGACTGGGGGGATGGATCTTGTGCAGAGCGGGGCCGACGTCGAGCAGCGGGGTGGGCGGTTCGAGTACCTGGCCGAGGCACCCTCGACCAATGACGAGCTCGTGCGGCGCGCGACGGGGCCGGATGCCGCATCCTGGCCCGACGCCTCGGTGGTCGTCACCGACAACCAGACGAGCGGGCGTGGCCGCCTCGGCCGCGTGTGGGTGGCCCCGGCCGGAAAATGCCTCGCGATCTCCGTGCTGCTGCGCCCCGGTGAACCCGCGCCGCCGATCGAGACGCTCGCGTGGGTGCCTCTGATCGCGGGGCTCGCGATGACGCGCGCCGTCGCATCCGTGGTGCCGCAGGTGGCCCTGAAGTGGCCGAACGACGTGCTGATTCGCGGGCGCAAGGTGTGCGGCATCCTCTCCGAATTGCTTCCGGGTCTCGATGGCGTGGTGGTCGGCGCCGGCCTCAACCTCACGCTGGGCGCCGAAGAACTGCCCACCGAGACCTCGACCTCGCTGCGGCTCGAGGCGGCACCCGGCACCGAGATCGATGCGGATGCCATGCTTGCCGTCTACCTGCGCGAACTGACCGCGCTCTACCGCTCCCACATCGCCGCGGATGGCGACCCCGTGTCAAGTGGCCTGCTCGCTGCGGTCACCGAACGCTGCGAGACCATCGGCAGATCCGTCAAGGTGGAGCTGCCCTCGGGTGAGCGACTGCTTGGTGAGGCGGTGGCGATAGACGTCGAGGGGCGCATCGTGGTGAAGAGCAATACCGCACTCACGGCTGTCGCCGCCGGCGATGTAACCCACCTGAGGTATTAATGGAACATGGCTAAGAGGGCGCGCGGCACATCAACGCCGTCGAGCACGCCATCGACAACCTCACTGACGTCACCGAGCACTGCGGTGACGGCGCCGACCGTGCCCGCGTTCTCGGCGCAGGCATCGAGCCGTGCACCGCAGCAGAGCGCACCTTCCGCGCCCGCCGAGCGGGTCGTTGCGCACCTGCGCCCCCACGCGCGTGCGCTGTTCTGGCCGAGCATCGTTCTCATCGCCGTCTGCGCGGCCGTCGGGTACTTCTCCGACACGTTCACCGAGGCCTGGCAGAACGTGGCGCTCTTCGCCGGGGCGGGGCTCGTGGTGCTGTTGCTGTTTCTGTTGCCGCTCGTCGTCTGGCTGTCGCGGCGCTACACGATCACCACGCGGCGCATCATTCTGCGTCACGGCTTCTTCGTGCGGGTTCGCCAGGAACTGCTGCACAGCCGTGGTTACGACATCTCGCTTCGCCGCACCTGGCTGCAGAGCGCATTCCGCTCCGGCGATGTGCGCATCAATTCCGGGCTCGAGAGCCCCGTCGTGCTCGTCGATGTTCCCAGGGCCAACCTCGTGCAGAGCGCGTTGCACGACCTCATGGAGAACAACCAGAACGTCATTGCGACTCGCAGGCAGCAGGAGGACTCAGCGTTCTCCGACGAGACCAGCGTCTGGGGCGCCAGATAGCAGCGCACCGGCGTTGAGCGCATCCGGATGCGTGCCGTCGGCATCCGCCCGCGTTCTCGAGGCGGCCCGATTGGGCGAGAACACCCACCAGCGGTACAGCGCGAAGCGGAACAGCGTGCCCAGCGCGAGCCCCACGACATTGTTGGCGATGTTGTCGGCCAATAGCGAGGTGTAGCCCATCACGTAGTGCGAGAGCCACAGGCACAGCAGGGGAATGCCCATGCCGGCGAGACTCACGAGAAAGAACTCGACGGCCTCGCGCCCCGTGTTGTTCTGGCGCGACGCGGAGAACGCCCAGTAGCGATTGCCTACCCAGTTCGTGACTATCGCGACGAGGGTGGCGATGATTGTCGCGTAGATGGGGCCATGGTGCACGATCGACGGGCGCAGAACCGTGAGCATCAGGCCGTTGAACACGAGCAGGTTGACCACGAAGCCCACGCCGCCAACGGTGCCGAACTTCAGCAGCTGCGGCAGCAGCCGCGCACCGCGTGATCGCTTACTGGGCTGAACAGGCATACGTCGAATCCGTTTTCATGGGCGAAGATGGACATGCGATCGCGAGCTTACGCGAGTGGCCGATCTGCACACTGGGAGTTTTCCAGACCGAAGCTGAACATTCTGATACTAATGAAGGAAAAATTGGCGAAATGAGATTTCTGCGAAATGGGTAGCCGTCCTGGTGGGTACAGCGTTGGCGTGATCGGCGGTGGTCAACTGGCGCGGATGATGATTCCCGCGGCCATCAACCTGGGGCTCACCATCAAGGTGCTCGAGGAGGCCGAGGGCATGGCGGCCGAACTGGCTGCCACCGGCGTCGGCGACTATCGCGATCTCGACACCGTGCTGGCGTTTGCCCGCACCGTCGACGTTGTCACCTTCGACCACGAGCATGTTCCGCAGGCGGTTCTGCGAGAACTGGTGGCGCAGGGCATCACCGTGCACCCCACTCCGGATGCGCTGCAGTACGCGCAGGACAAGCTGCTCATGCGGCGCCGGCTCGCCGAGCTCGGCCTTCCGATGCCCGAATGGGCGGCGATCGAGTCCGCCGAAGATCTCGGCGCCTTCCTTGCCGGTCACGGCGGCCGGGGTGTGGTCAAGACCGCTCGCGGGGGCTACGACGGCAAGGGAGTGCGCGTCGTTGCGGATGCGCATGGCGCCGACGACTGGTTCACTGCTCTCGCCGAGGACGGCCGGGGCGGCTCCCTCATCGTGGAGGAACTCGTCGAGTTTCGTCGCGAATTGGCCCAGTTGATCGCCCGCCGGCCCTCGGGCGAGACCGCGGTGTGGCCCGTTGTGCAGACCGTGCAGCGCGAGGGCGTGTGCGCCGAGGTCATCTCCCCGGCACCGCGCTCGGACGGCCGTCTGGCCGAGGTGGCGGCGGAGATCGCGCAGACCATCGCATCCGGCCTGGGCGTCACCGGTGTGCTGGCCGTCGAGCTTTTCGAGACGACGGATGACCGTCTGCTGGTCAACGAACTCGCCATGCGCCCGCACAACAGCGGGCACTTCTCGATCGACGGCTCCACCACCAGCCAGTTCGAGCAGCACCTGCGCGCGGTGCTCGACCTGCCGCTGGGCGCCACCGAGGCTCGGGAGCCGTTCTCGGTGATGGTCAACATTCTGGGTGGCCCGGCTGAAGGCAGCGTGCAGGATCGGTACCCGGCCGCGCTCGCCGCGCATCCGGGTGTCAAGGTGCATGCCTACGGCAAGGCCCCGCGGCCCGGGCGCAAGGTGGGGCACGTCACGGCCTCGGGAGCGGACCTCGACGAGGTGGCTTTTCAGGCGCGTGGCGCAGCGGCGTTCTTTCAGGACTAGCCCCTAACATTGACCCCATGCCCAGCGAGAATTCACCCCGGCCCCTCGTTGCCGTCGTGATGGGAAGCGACTCGGACTGGCCGGTCATGAGCGCGGCATCCGAGGTGCTCACCGAGTTCGGTGTTGCCCATGAGGTGCAGGTCGTCTCGGCCCACCGCACGCCCGAGAAGATGATCGACTTCGGTCGAGCTGCCGCCGGTCGCGGTATTCGGGTGATCATCGCCGGTGCCGGGGGCGCAGCCCATCTTCCGGGCATGCTCGCCGCCGTCACGACGTTGCCCGTCGTCGGTGTTCCGGTTCCACTCTCGCGTCTCGACGGACTCGATTCGCTGTTGTCGATCGTGCAGATGCCCGCCGGCGTACCCGTGGCCACCGTGTCGATCGGTGGCGCGAAGAATGCCGGACTGCTCGCGGTGAAGATTCTCGCCACGGCGGATGCCGCGCTGAGCGTTCGGCTCGCCGATTACGCCGCAGACCTCGCCGCGCTGGTCGAGACGAAGAACGCGGACCTGCAGACTCGGCTATGACGATAGCGAGCCCGATTCGGTACCCGGATACCGCCTCGCCGCGCTTCATGTCGCGTCGCGGCTGGTGGCTCGTGGTCTTCAACCTGCTGATGCCGGGCTCCGCACAGATTCTGGCCGGCAACCGCAAACTCGGGCGCTTCGGGCTGTTCACGACCTTCGTGCTGTGGGCGCTGGCCGTGCTCACGCTCGTTGTCTACCTTCTCTCGCCGCGCACGCTCTATGACATCGGCACCTCCTCGCTGGGGCTGCTCGCGGCACAGATCCTGCTCGTCGCGTATGTCGTGGTCTGGGTCATCCTCACCTTCGACACCGTGCGGCTCGTGCGCCTCGTGAAGACGGCGCCGCGCTCGCGCGTGTGGATCGCCGCGTTCTCGGTTCTGCTGCTCATCGGCGTCGCCTGCACCGCCGGCTACGCCTCGGTCGTGGCCGGTTCCGCACGCGGAACGCTGGGCAACATCTTTGCCGCAGGCCCCTCGGTTGCGCCTGTCGACGGCCGGTACAACATCATGCTGCTCGGTGGCGATGCAGGCCCCGACCGCCAGGGCATGCGCCCCGACAGCATGTCGGTGGTCAGCATCGACGCCGATACCGGCAAGGCCGTCACGATAGGCCTGCCGCGCGACCTGAATCCCACGCCGTTCTCGGCCGGATCACCCATGCTTGCCGACTATCCCAACGGCTACGGTTACAACGACACCTGCGATGTTGACGTGTGTCAGCTCAACTCGATCTACACCGAGGTCGAGGTGTACAAGCAGAAGCTGTATCCGGATGCGATCAAGCAGCACAGCGAGCCCGGCATCGAGGCGATGCGCGACGCCCTCGAGGGCGCAACCGGGCTGAAGATCCAGTTCTATGTGCTCATCGACATGCAAGGCTTCGCCGACCTCATCGACGCCCTGGGCGGCGTCGACATCGACGTGAAGAGCAAGTTGCCCATCGGCGGTGACGAGAACCTCAATGGGGTCACCGGCTGGATCTACCCCGGCAAGCAGCACATGAACGGCTACACCGCCCAGTGGTACGCGCGATCACGCCACGGCAGCCCCGGCGGCGACTACGACCGCATGGCGCGCCAGCGCGAGTTGCAGGACGCCATTCTCAAGCAGATCAATCCGCTAAATGTCGTCACCAAGTTCCAGTCGATAGCGTCGGCGGGCCAGCAGGTGGTGAAAACCGACATTCCACAGCAGATGCTCGGCTATTTTGTGGACCTCGGCATGAAGACCCGCAAGGTTCCCGTCACCAACCTGGAACTCGTGCCGCCGACCATCGACCCGGCGAATCCGAACTACGAGCAGATTCATGCGATGGTGAAGAAGGCCCTCACCCCCGCGACGTCGACTCCGAAAAGCGGCGGCTGACCGGGGCATTTCTGACCCCCGAACGGGGTACACAGCGTTTTCCAAGGGCAAGCGATTAACCTGAATCGTCTATGCAGCCCATTGACAGCAGACAAACCTCATCGCCGCGAAGCGGAACGAATCGGCTTATCGCGCTGGACGGACTACGCGGAATTGCGGCGTTGGTCGTTCTGGCTCATCACGCGGCACTGACGAACCCGAACTTTCCCGGCAACGTCGAAGGCGCTCACGCCGAGGCTGGCAGTCTGATCTGGTGGTTCAGTTACACGCCACTGAAGCTGCTGACCGCTGGCAGTGAGGCCGTCATCGTCTTCTTCGTCTTAAGCGGACTGGTGGTCACCCTGCCGGTGCTGAAGCGTCGCGGATTCGACTGGATCGCCTATTTTCCGCGTCGCGTGGTGCGTCTGGGGGTGCCGGTTGTGGCATCCGTTCTGGTGGCGGCCGCCTTTGTCTTCGCCATTCCGCAGCGGGGACTCGCCGCATCCGGTACCTGGCTCGGCGATTCAAGCACCCCGACGCTGACCTGGAAGCTCGTCGTCGAGGGCATGGACCTGGTCGGGGGCGACGGCCAGATCAACAACCCGCTGTGGTCGTTGCGCTGGGAGATGCTGTTCTCCCTCGCCCTTCCGGTCTTCGTTCTGCTGGCCATGGTTTTGAAGCGGTGGTGGATGGCTGGCATCGCGGCCGCGGTGCTGCTCACCTGGCTCGGCGTTCAGAGCGGTTCCGGCGCGCTCAGCTACTTTCCGGCCTTCTTCGTTGGAGCGATAATCGCGGCGCGACTGGATGCCGTGCGTGCCTTCGCCGACAGGCTCAACGACCGCAGGGGCCACCACCTGCTGTGGTTCGCCATCACGGCCGGGGGCGGGATTCTGCTCATCTCCTCGTGGTTCACGGGGCTGATGCCGACGGTGAACGACGATATGGCAATGGCGTTGCGGGCGCTGACTCCGCTCGCCGCCGCGATGCTCGTGGTGTCGTGCATCGGCTGGAGCGTGATGCGTGGGCTGCTTTCCACGCGGCCCCTGCAGTTCGTGGGCAAGATCTCGTTCAGCCTGTACCTCGTGCACGTGCCGATTCTGATCTTCACGAGCTATCTCATCGGCGGGCGTTCCTGGTATGCGGCGGTGTCGCTTGCCGCGGTGCTCGCGCTTCTGGTGGCGACCGGGTTCTGGTGGCTCATCGAATCACGCAGTCACGGCTGGGCCAAGCGTCTTGGAGCCTGGGCATCGAAGCGGTACGCCCTTGCCTTCGGCACGTCAGTTCCAGCGCGCTCAGAGGTCGGCGTGCAGTTGCCAGACCCGCTCGGCGGAGTCGCGCCAGCTGAACGCGCGGGCGCGGTCCGACGCTGACACGCTCAGGCGGTCGGCGAGCGCCCCATCGGTGAGCACCCGCCCTATCGCCTCAGCGAGGCGCTGCGGGTAGCCCGCGGCATCCGCACGGGGCACGACCAGCGCAGCCCCTCCACCGACCTCGACGAGTGCCGGGTCGTCGGAGTGCACAACGGGCGTGCCGAAGCGGAAGGCCTCGACGAGCGGCAGGCCGAAGCCCTCGGCCAGCGAGGGATACACGAAGACGGCGGCACGGTCGAGAACCGTGGCCAGATCGTCGTCGTCGAGGTGGCCGAGAGCGCGCACGCGATCCTCGGGCAGACCGGCCGCGGCCGCAATGCCCTCTGCGCTCTCCTCGCCGAGGGTGCCGGAGCCCGCTATCAGCAGCGGCAGGCCGGCGGCCTCGGGCAGGGCCATGGCCGCGATCAGGGAGCGCACGCCCTTGCGGGGGTCGATGCTGCCCATGGTGAGCACGTAGCGCTCGGGCAGACGCAGCGCTGCGGCGCGCTCGTCGGCATCCGCCGGGCGTTGCAGCGTGCTCGCCGGAGCCCCGCCGATGACCCGG
This sequence comes from Leifsonia sp. Root112D2, assembly GCF_001424905.1. Classification (NCBI taxonomy): domain Bacteria; kingdom Bacillati; phylum Actinomycetota; class Actinomycetes; order Micrococcales; family Microbacteriaceae; genus Leifsonia; species Leifsonia sp. Root112D2. Next base: position 150,599 of record NZ_LMCU01000001.1, on the reverse strand, counting down.
ATGCGATCGCCGAAGTCGAATCGCTCGCCGAGGGCCTCCGCAACGGCGTGCGTGGGAACGACAACGGCATCCGCGTGCTTGCGGGCGCGCTTGATCATGGCCTTCTGCCACTGGGCATCGTGGTTTGCCAGGCTCTGCGGATGAGTTAGCGCGAGTACGTCATGAATGGTGACCGCGAGCTGTTCGCCGGCGTCGAGCGTGTCGTGCTTGAGCAGGGGGGCCAGCAGGCTCGGCGAGTGGATCATGCCGCCGCCGAGGGGAACCGCGATGCCGTACTGCCAGGCTCGCGCGAGCTGCCGCCGCCGCAACGGCAGCCTGTGCAGGCCGGCCAGGCCGGGCAGCCGGGCCTCGAGCGCGTCGATCTTCTCCTGTGGATGCGACGCGACGATTCCCTCGACGTCGCAGCCGGCGGGCGCGGTGGCTATCAGCTGGCGGGTGAGTTCCTCGGTGTATCTGCCGATGCCGCCGGGCACCTTGGTGATCAGCGGGTCAACGACTACGCGCAGGGTTGTCATCGGGCTCCAAAACTCCGGCATGGGCGGCAGCTGCCAGCGCCTCGCGCCAATCGCGCAGAGGCGACAGACCGGCGGCTCGCCACGACTCGTGCGCGAGCACCGAATACGACGGTCGCGGTGCCGGTCGAACGAATCGTGAACTGTCCGTGGGTGTGACTTTATCAGGGTTCAATCCGGCGGCAGCGAAGACCGCTCGGGCGAAGTCGAACCAGCTGGCGCTGCCGGCGTTCGTGGCGTGGTAGATGCCGGCGGGCGCATCCGAATCGAGCAGGGTGACGATCTGCGCGGCGAGGTCGCCGGTCCAGGTGGGCTGTCCGAACTGGTCGTTGACGACGCTCACCGTCTCGTGGGTCTGTGCCAGGCGCAGCATGGTCTCGGCGAAGTTGGGGCCGCCGGCACCGTATAGCCAGGCCGTGCGCACGATGTAGGTGGCCGTCGGGTTCGCGGCTTGAGCGAGCCGCTCGCCATCCGCCTTGGTGCGCCCGTACGCACTGATGGGATCAAGCAGGGTGTCTTCGGCATAGGGCGCGCTCGCGCGCCCGTTGAAGACATAGTCGGTCGAGAGCTGTATGAGCCGCGCGCCGTTTTCCGCTGCGGCTTTCGCGAGGTTCTCGGCGCCGACGGCGTTGACCGCGTGGGCGAGTTTTTCGTGTTCCTCGGCGTCGTCCACCCTGGTGTACGCGGCCGCGTTGACGATCACGTCGTGACCGGATGCCGCCTGGCGCACCGCGTCGAGGTCGCTCACGTCGAGTTCGCCCCGGCTTGCTGCGGTGACGTCACGCCCGGCAAGCGCCTTCTGCAGATCCTGCCCGAGCATTCCGCCCGCCCCGGTGATGAGGTATTTCACGGATGGTGCGGCGGCGGAATGCATCTCCTCAGCGTACTGGGCGCATCGGGAACGAAGCCCGCCGCGCGGGGGTTGCGCCGTTCCGCGGGAGGCACGCCCCACGCGGAACGGCGCAACCCCGCGGAACTCAGATTCGGGTAAGGGGGTTTCGATGAGAAGAGTCTCATCGTCGGCTGCCCGGTTGTGGTGGGCTGGGCGGGATAATCGACTGATGTCCCGATACCGCACGAGTCGTCGTCGGTCCGACGCCGCCGAGCGGCCGCGCCGCACCCTTTCGGTGCGTTCGCGCATCCTGGCGGCGATTCTCGCCGCCACCGCGATAGGCCTTGCTGCCGCAGGTGTCGCCTCCTATCTCGTGCAGCGCGAGAGGGTGCTGTCGGCGGTGGATGACGAGCTCATGCACACGGTGCCCGAACTGCGCGCGATAGCGGCGGGCAAGACCTCCGCAGAGGCCCCGACGACGGTGGAGGGCGTTCTGCGTGTCGCGATGCAGCAGATCATCCCTGACGCGAACGAGGGCGTGCTCGGGTTCATCGATGACGCGCCGGCCCTTGTGCCTGCCGTCTCGATGCCTTTTCACATGGAGAAGGATTCGGCATTCATGAAACGGATCGTCGCGGAGGCGGATGCGACACACGTGGTTCGCGGCACGGCGAGGAGTGCGCTCGGCACGCTGCGCTACGTCATAGTGCCGGTTCGCGTCGCCGGCGACTCGAAGGCGGGCCTCTACGTCGCGGCATACGACCTTGATGCGAGGCTGGGCTCGGTCGCCCAATCGTTCCAGACCTACATTCTCGTGGCTCTCGCCGCCCTCGTGCTCGTCGGCGCGGTGTTCTGGTTTGTCGCGGGTAGGCTGCTGGCACCGATCAGGCTTCTGCGTGAGGCGGCAGCGGCCAAGACCGGCGCCGACCTTTCCGACCGCATCGTCGTCAACGGGCATGACGACATCTCCGAACTCACCCGAACGATCAACGGCATGTTCGACCGACTCGAGAGTGCATTCACCGGCCAGCGTCGCCTGATCGACGATGTCGGCCACGAATTGAAGACGCCTCTCACCATCATCCGTGGCCATCTGGAGCTGCTGGACACACGCAATGTCGATGAGCTGAACGTCACGCGCGCGCTCGCGATCGACGAACTGGACCGTATGAGCACTCTGGTTTCAGAGATATCGCTCCTTGCGGAGTCGCGCGCCCCCCATTTCGTCGACCTCGCCCTCGTCGACATGGGCGAGCTGACCGAGGCGGTCTCGGCCAAGGCCGTGGCTCTCGACCCCGAGCGAGACTGGCGGACCGTCGCACCGACCGGCACGCGGGCATCCGTCGACGCCCGCCGTATCACTCAGGCCTGGCTGCAGCTCGCCGGCAACGCGGCCAAATACTCGAGCCCAAGCGCACAGATCACCATCGGCGGAGCCGTGGTACCCAGCCGCACTGGCGACTGGCTGCACCTCTCGGTGACGGATGTCGGCCCCGGCATTCCCCAGGAAGCCCAGGAACGCATCTTCGAACGATTCGGCCGGCTCGAGTCGAGCCGGGGAGCAGAGGGGTCCGGTCTCGGACTCTCGATAGTCTCTGCCATCGCCGAGGCGCACGACGGCACTGTCCTGCTCTCCAGCGCTGTGGGAGAAGGATCGACCTTCACGATCAGGATTCCCCTGCGTGACACCGTGCGGAGCGCGGACGAACCGCTCGAAGCCGGGGGAGGAGAACACCCATGGTAAGGATTCTGGTTGCCGAAGACGAGGATCGCATCGCGTCGTTCGTGGAGAAGGGCCTGCGCGCGGCCGGATTCACCGTCAGCACGGCCGCCGACGGTGTGACCGCGCTCGCCGAGGCGCAGAGCGGGGCGTATGAGCTGCTGATCCTGGACGTGGGGCTGCCCGGCCGTGATGGCTTCGAGATTCTCGAGACGCTGCGTGGGGAGGGCAACCCGATTGCCGTCATCGTGTTGACCGCGCGAGACTCTGCCGGTGACACCGTGCGTGGCCTGGAGAGTGGTGCCAACGACTACATGTCGAAGCCGTTCCGATTCGATGAGCTTCTGGCACGGGTACGACTGCGTCTCAAGGACTCCCGCCCGCTTGACGCCGGAACGGTGCAGGCTCGTGGTCTCGAACTCGATATGAAGACCCGACGCATCGCCGTCGACGGCATGATGATCGATCTTTCCGCCCGGGAGTTCGCCCTCGCCGAGGAGTTCATGCGACACCCCGACCAAGTGCTCAGCAGGGAGCAACTGCTCAGTCGGGTTTGGGGGCTCGATTTCGACCCCGGCTCGAATGTGGTCGAGGTATACATTCGTTATCTGCGCGCCAAGATCGGTGCCGAGCGCATCGAGACGGTGCGTGGCATGGGATACCGGCTGAGATAAGAATGGCCGGGATGCGCGCACCCGAAGCACGCAACCCGGCCCGTCTGCCCGTCTAGGGACGGGCAGGTTTGAGCGGCCTAGTGGCCGGCCTTCGCCGACGCGTGTGCGTCGACACCCACCGAAATCGGGGCGGTCGGTGCCACGGTCTCGACGGAGGATGTGGCGGAGGATTTGGCGTGTGCCCACGCGGAGATCTCCTTGCCCGTGAGGTTGCCCTTCACGGTGGAAGCCTCCTTCGACGCGATGCTCGGGGGCACCGGGGTGGCCGTGTTGCTCGACGAAGCCGTGCCCTGGGCGCTCTTCGAGTTCGCCGTGGCGTCAGCCGTGGCATCCGCTGAGGCACCCGGAACGGTGGTCGGTGCGGCGGTCGGAATCGCCGTGGGCGTGCCGAAAATACCCTTCGCGTGCTCGTTGGCGTGCTTCTTCGCCGTATCGCTCGCGTGGTCGGCCGCCGGGCCGACGCCGCTGGTCTGCAGTACCTGACCCGGGGCATCCGCGACGGAAAGTGAACCCGTGGCCGCGTAGGCGCCGCCGGTTGCCAGTGCGACGCCGAGGATGCTCGCCGCGGAAGTCACGATGATCTTGGTAGATATCTTCATTACGTTTCGACTCTCATTCCCGCAGGGGTAGTTGCTCCCTGCTGCGTCTACTCTCGTCAGCGCAGATGAGGCGACGACGAGACGCAGATGAGAGAGTCCTTATCAACCGTGGTAGCTCAGCCGAGCGCGGCCCGGGCCTTCAGCGGCTCCCACCAGGCGCGATTGTCCCGATACCACTGCACGACGTCGGCGAGCCCCTGCTCGAACGGCACCTGCGGCGCATAGCCCAGCTCGGCGCTGATCTTGGAGATGTCCACGGAATAGCGCAGGTCGTGACCGAGCCGGTCGGCAACCCGGTCGACGTACGACCAGTCCTTGCCCGTGGCATCCAGCAGCAGCTGGGTGAGTTCTTTGTTCGTCAGCTCGGTGCCGCCGCCGATGTTGTAGATCTCGCCGGCGCGACCGCCCACCAGCACCAGAGCGATGCCCCGGCAGTGGTCGTCGACGTGCAGCCAGTCGCGAATGTTGTTGCCCTCGCCGTAGAGGGGCACGTGCCTGTCGTCGATGAGATTGGTGACGAACAGCGGGATGACTTTCTCGGGGAAGTGGTACGGGCCGTAGTTGTTGGAGCAGCGCGTGATCGAGACGTTGAGCCCGTGCGTGCGGTGATAACTGCGGGCGAGCAGATCGCTGCCTGCTTTGGACGCCGAATACGGCGAGTTCGGCTCGAGCGGGCGGTCCTCGGCCCACGAGCCCTCGGCGATGGACCCGTACACCTCGTCGGTGGAGACGTGCACGAAGCGCGCCAGGTTGCTGCGCAGCGCGGCGTCCAGCAGCTGCTGCGTGCCGAGCACGTTGGTCTCTACGAATACGGATGCGTCGCGCACCGAGCGGTCGACGTGCGATTCCGCCGCGAAATGCACCACCGCATCCACCTCGGGGAAGAGCCGGTCGAGCAGGGCGCCGTCGCGGATGTCACCCTTCACGAAGCTGTACCGGGGCGAATCCGCCACTGGGGCGAGATTCTCGAGATTGCCCGAATAGGTGAGCGCATCGAGCACCACGACCTCGGCGCCGTCGAGGCCGGGGTAGGCATCCTGCAGCGTGCGCCGCACAAAGTTGGAGCCGATGAAACCGGCGCCGCCGGTGACGAGAATCTTCATTTCGGGTGCTGACCATTCCTCAGGAGCGTATGCCCCGCGAGTCTACCGGGACTCGTAAATGGTCGGCATCGGCGATCGCGTTACTCCGTTACTTCAGGCTTTCGCACGCGATGCGATCGCCGTCGGAATCCAAGCGGGCAATGTCGCCGTAATACGGGAAATACGTGTTGAACCACGACTGCGCCGCTGCCTGGTTGGGGAAGTCGCTGCAGTTCTTGTCGCCCGGCTTGGTCGGCTTGACGGGAGGCGGCGTCGGCTTGACCGGGGGTTTGGGCACGGCGCAGGGGGTGAGGCTCGCCACGCCGGCTCCCAGAGCACCGGTGCCGCCGAGGAGGACCCGGCTGGATGTTCCGCGTGCATTGAGATCGGCTATCACATCGGCGGGAACGCACGTTGCGGGAACGACATACAGCGGGGCGCCGTTGCGGCCGGCGAGCGCTGCACCCGCGAGCGCGTCGGCGAAGTTCGTTCCCACCGCGAAGTAGACGGTCGACGCGGTCGCGAACGCTGTGCGATTGATCGCGCTCGACGTTGTGTACCTGTCTGCTCCGGCTAGACGCGAGACAGAGGTCACCCCTGACGCCGCGCGAAGCGAGCTCTCCACGCGTGCGGAGACGGCACCCGTGCCACCGGCGATGCGCACGCTCGAGACTCCGAGCTGCTTCATCAGCGTGGTGGTTGCCGCTCCCGCCGCGGTTCCTGTGCCTGCCACCAGCATCACGGGTGAACCGCTGCTAGCGGCCGCAGCCGAGGCGCTGAGAGCATCCGGAAAATTGCTGCCCGTCGCGACGTACGCCATTCGTGCGCTACCGGCCGAAAAGGCCGCTCGATTGATGGTCTGTGATGTCGCGTAGCGATCTGCCCCCGAGTCGCGCCGAATCGACGCCGTGAGTTTCGAAAGTTGGGAGTAGACGGACGCCGATACGGCACCGGTTCCGCCGACAACAATGATTTTCTGCGGGGATAGCCGCTTGATCTCGGTTATCACAGTGTCGGGAAGCTTCGTCGGGGCGGTCAGGAGGAGCGGACCGCCCTGGAGCGCGGCAGCGGGTGCTGCGCTGAGAGCATCCGGAAAGTTGGCACCTGTTGCGATGTACACGACGGGCACCCCTGCCGGGTACTGGCGGGAGATGCTCACGGCCGTCGCATAACGATCCGCCCCGGAGAGCCGCTGTACCGACGGTGCTGCGACCACAGCGCTCACGGATGCACGCGTCGGAGTAGCGACCGTCGCACTGCCACAGGAGTGGGCGAGAAGGGAGTTGAGTTTGGCGCGTTCGGTGGTGTCGACGCTCAGGTGCCAGCGGTACTTCACGAGCACCCAGTCGGTCGCGTATCTGCACCACGTGCTGCTCAATGGCGGGAGCCATGTGGCGGGATCGGAATCGCTCTTGGACTGGTTGACGTTGTCGGTGACGGCAACGAGGCTCAGCGGAAAGTCGAGATCGTTGGCATACGCCTGTCGCTGGGCGGCGGTCCAACCGTATGCACCGGACTTCCAGGCCTCGCTCAGCGGAACAAAATGGTCGATATCCACGTCGGATGCTGCCGTCCAGGTCGCACCGTCGTACCACGAGTCCCAACGTCCGCTGGTGACGGTGCAACTCGACGTGCGCACGACCGGCGTCGTCGACTGGCGAATGAGAACCTCGCCGCGAGTGTCGCATCCGTTGTTGTCAGCATCAACCCAGTGCACGAACTGGGTGCGGGAATATGGCACGGTGCTGGGTGCTGCCGTGGTCAGTTCGGCGAGCAACTGTGCGGCCGTCGTTTCGATGGGAGAGGCTGATGCGCCCTCCACCGGAGCCAGAGCGAGGGCCGACAGTATCAGCGCAGGGGCGATCACAAGGGAAGTCAGCGTGCGCACGGGTACCTCTCGAAGCGGGTATGAGGAGCACTTCGAAACTATTGCCTACCTGGCTAGTGCGTCTCGCCCCAATGGTGGTGACACAGGTGGCGGAGGACTTGGTGAGGCTCCGCTGATGAGGCCGTTCGCCGGGCCGATAGACTGCCTCGCGTGCAGATCCGTGAATTGTCCGTGCCCGACGCCTGGGAAATCACGCCGCAGCAGCACTCCGACGATCGCGGCGTGTTTCTCGAGTGGTACCGCTTCGATCGGCTCGAGGAGACGGTCGGGCATGCGTTGAATCTGCGACAGGCGAACACCTCGGTGTCGCGGCGGGGCTCCGTGCGCGGCATCCACTTTGCTGACATCCCGCCCGGCCAGGCCAAGTACGTGACAGCCCCGCGCGGCGCCGTGCTCGACTACGTGGTCGACATTCGTGTCGGCTCGCCGACCTTCGGCCAGTGGGACAGCGTGCTGCTCGACGACGTCGACCGCCGCGCGATCTACCTGGCCGAGGGGCTTGGACACTGCTTCGTCGCGCTCACCGACGACGCCACGGTGAGCTACCTCGTGACGGATGTTTACAACCCGGGCCGCGAGCACGGCATCAACCCGCTCGACCCCGATATCGCGCTGCGGTTCCCACCGGAGGCGGGCGAACTGCTGCTGTCGCCGAAGGACACGGATGCTCCGGGCCTGGCCGCCGCCGCGGCATCCGGTCTGCTGCCCACCTGGGAAGACACCCGAGCCTTTTACGCCACACTCACGAACGACGAGCGGAGCTAGGCATGCGCGGAATCATTCTGGCGGGCGGATCGGGATCCCGGCTCTGGCCCATCACGCGGGGGATCAGCAAGCAGCTGATGCCGATCTACGACAAGCCCATGATCTACTACCCGCTGTCGACGCTCATGATGGCGGGCATCACCGAGATTCTGGTGATCACGACACCCGAGTACAACGAGCAGTTTCGGGCGCTTCTCGGCGACGGTTCCGAACTCGGCATCCGGCTCGAGTATGCCGTGCAGCCTTCGCCAGACGGGCTGGCCCAGGCCTTCGTCATCGGTGAGGAGTTCATCGGCGACGAGAGCGTGGCACTCGTGCTCGGTGACAACATCTTTCACGGTTCCGGTCTCGGAACCGCGCTGCAGAATCATCAGAACATCGATGGCGCGCTCGTCTTCGCCTACCACGTGAGCAACCCCGAGGCGTATGGCGTGGTCGAGTTCGATGGCAATCGCCGGGCGATCTCGATCGAGGAGAAGCCAACCGCTCCCAAGAGCAATTACGTGGTGCCCGGCCTCTACTTCTATGACAACGAGGTTGTGCAGATCGCGAAGTCGATCACGCCGAGCGAGCGCGGCGAACTCGAGATCACCACGGTGAACCAGCATTATCTCGACGCGAATCGTCTGCAGGTTCAGGTGCTCGAGCGCGGCACGGCCTGGCTCGACACCGGAACCTTCGAATCGATGATGCAGGCCAGCGACTACGTTCGTGTCATCGAAGACCGCCAGGGTTTCAAGATCGGCTGCATCGAGGAGGTGGCGTGGCGTTCCGGCTGGATCGACGACGCCCAGCTGCAGGCTCTCGCCTCACCGCTCGCGAAGAGCGGATACGGCCGCTACCTGGAGGGGTTGCTCTCTGGCTGAGCGGATCACCGGTGCAGTAGGGGATAATTTGCGGATGCCCCCTCTTACCTCCACGCCCTCGGTCGTGGCCGTCGTGGTCGCATACAATCGCCGGGATCTATTGGCCGAGGTTCTCGAAGCATTGGCGGCGCAGAGCGTTCCCGTCACGCGAGTCGTGGTCGTCGACAATGCGTCGTCGGACGGTTCCGGGGATGTTGCGCGCGCATCCGGCGAGCTGATCGATCTGGTCACGCTCGAGCGCAACACGGGCGGTGCAGGCGGTTTCGCTGCGGGCTTCGCCCGGGCGCTGGTGCAGCATGAGCCCGACTGGATCTGGGCGATGGACGACGACACGGTGCCCACGCCAACGGCGCTTCAGGAGTTGCTCGTCGCCGTCGACGGCACCGACCTCGCGGTCGCGGGATCCCGCGTCATCTGGACCGACGGTCAGGATCACCCCATGAACACCCCGCGAGAGAAGCCGTTCGTTTCGAAGCGCGAGAGGGCTGCTGCCGCCGAGCGCGGTAATCTCGCCGTGCGCAGTACCTCTTTCGTCTCCATCTTCATGCGAGCGGATGCCGTGCGTGCGGCCGGACTGCCCGTCGCCGACTACTTCATCTGGAACGACGACTTCGAATACTCCACTCGTCTGTTGCGACGTCGGCGCGGCGTCTTCGTGCCGTCGAGCGTCGTCGTTCACAAGACCAGGGTGCTCGGCTCCACCGACACCGATCCCGGCCCGCGCTTCTACTTCGAAGTGCGCAACAAGCTCTGGATGCTGCGCGCCTCACGCAGTCTCGGTGCGGGGGAGAAGCTGCTCTATGGCGGTTCGAGCGTGCTGCGCTGGCTGCGCACGGTGCGGCGCTCTGACGACCGCGCCGTGCTGCGCGACGGATTCCGGCGGGGCTGGCGAGAAGGCTGGCGCACTCGTCCCCGCGCGAACGTCGAGTCGCTGGCCGGGCTCGGCGCCACGAGCGACGAGGTGCGGGAGATAGAGGGGGCCCGTGGCTGACACCCCGTTTTCCCTTCTGCTCCCGGTTTACCGGGGCGACACCGCGCCGCACTTCGGCAAGGCCTTCGCGAGCAGCGTGTTCGACCAGACACTGCGACCCAGCCAAGTCGTCGTGGTACAGGACGGCCCGATCGACGACGAACTTGACGCGGAGATCGAGCGCGCCATTGCTTCCAGTCCGGTTGCTGTCGACCGCGTGGTGCTCGAGACGAACAGCGGCCTCGCCGTCGCGCTCACCGCAGGCCTGGCGCGCTGCGAGCACGAGATCGTGGCGCGCATCGACGCCGACGACATCTCGCTGCCCGATCGATTCGCCCGGCAGGTGCCGCTCGTGGTTGGCGGGCTCGATCTCCTAGGCAGCGGCATGCTCGAGTTTCAGGATGAGATCGGAACCATCGTCGGCCGGCGGGTTCCGCACACGGGGCAGCCGGTAATCGAGCACTACGCGCGCTTTCACGACCCCTTCAGCCACCCGACGGTGGTGTACCGCAAGTCGGCCGTGGAGAAGGCCGGCGGCTACCAGCAGCTTGGCCTCATGGAGGACTACTGGCTTTTCGCTCGGATGCTCGCCTCGGGCGCGCGCGTCGACAACGTCGCGGACCCCCTCGTCATGTATCGCGTGGGGGAGGGCGCATACGCCCGCCGCGGTGGACGCGCGCAGTGGCGCAGCGAGCTGCAACTGCAGAAGGCGTTGCGTCGCATCCGCTTCACGAGCCGCGCGCAGTACCTGCGCAATGTGACGGTGCGCGGGCTGTACCGCTTTGTTCCCGAGGGGCTGCGTCGCATCGCGTACCGCCGTTTCATTGCGCGTGGCGGGCGCCAGCGCTGACGTCGTGGCCCCAAAACGGGGGTAATCTGCCGTGTGTGTGGGCGCAGTCCGTGACCGGCTCCCGGGGCGGGGTTAGGCTCACCGTGGTCGGGCACCTGCCGTGTCGGACCGAATGGTTGCTTGTCCGACATCAAGCGGCTGCACGAGCGTGAACTCCATTGGGGGCGCCATTTCTATGCGCTATGTATCTCGTATTGCTCTTGCCTCGGCGACGGCTCTCGCATTGTTTGCCGGGCTGTTCGTCGGCGTTGCTGCACCCGCCTTCGCCACCGGATCTGACGGCTCAGGCACCGATTCCAGCCCGTCACTCGCACAGATGAATGCCGCACACAATCACAGCATGGGCTCCACGATTCCTCGGGAGACGGCGGTCGCGCCGTCGCCGCGGATGGCGCCACGCAGCCTGGTCGCCACGTCGAATGCCGTACCTTCCGGCGTGCCCGGTCTCGACGTGAGCTCCTGGCAGCAGAGCGTCGACTGGAAAGACGTGTGGAACAAGGGTGCGCGTTTCGCCTACATCAAAGCTACCGAGAGCACCGGTTACCGCAGCAGCACGTTCTCGTCGCAATACACCGACTCGTACAACGTCGGCATGATTCGGGGGGCCTACCACTTCGCGGTGCCGAGCGATTCTTCCGGTGCTGTTCAAGCCAACTTCTTTGTCAACAACGGTGGTGGCTGGAAGGCCGATGGGCGCACGCTGCCCCCGATGCTCGATATCGAGTACAACCCGTATGGAGCGACCTGTTACGGCCTGAGCACACAGCAGATGATCCAATGGATCGCGGACTTCTCCAACACCGTGCTCTCCCGTACGGGCCGAACGCCCACCATCTACACGACGACCGATTGGTGGACGAAGTGCACCGGCAACAGCACCGGCTTCGCCAACAATCCCCTGTTCATCGCCCGCTACCCGAACAACATCGCCGACGGTGCGGGCACGCTGCCCGCCAGTTGGACGCGCTACACGATGTGGCAATACACAAGCGCGGGTATTTATCCCGGTGATTCGGATGTCTTCAACGGCTCGCTGAGTACCCTGCAGTCCTTCGCGCGCGGCACGACAGGATCTACGGTCACGAATCCGCTCGACATGCCGATCTTCGGCGTCGGCGATCTCAATGGCGATAAGAAGCCCGACATTATTGCCCGCAGGCCCGATGGCACGCTGTGGTTCTATCCGGGCACGGGAAGCGTCGGCGGAACCAGCGAGGGCTACGGCGCTGCGGTGAAGATCGGCGCCGGGTGGAATATCTATGACGCCATCGTCGGCGTCGGCGACTTCAACGGCGACAAGAGAAACGACCTGATCGCCCGCAAGCCTGACGGCACGCTGTGGTTCTATCCGGGCACGGGGAGCGTCGCGAGCACGGGAGCGGCATTCGGTGCCGTCGTGAAGATCGGTAACAGCGGCTGGGGCGCCTATACCCAACTCATTCCATCCGGCGACTTCAATGGAGATGGCAAGCCAGACCTGCTTGCGCGCAGGCTCGATGGCACGTTGTGGTACTACGAGGGCACAGGAGTCGTCAACGCGAGTAACGACGGGTATTTGGCCGCACAGAAAATCGGCGATGGCAGTTGGAATAACTTCAATCAAGTTCTCGGCATCGGCGATCTCAACCGGGACGGCAAGCCAGACCTCATTGGCGTTCTTCCCGATGACAAGCTGCTCTATTACCAGGGCACCGGTGGCGGTGGCGGCGGCTACTATTTGCCGGCGATCGCGATCAATTCGTCGGGACTGACGGCATCCGATCTCTTGTTGGCCCCCGGAGACATGAATTCCGATGGCTTCCCCGATCTGATGGCGCGATCTCTTGACGGCACGCTGAAGTTCATTGCTGGAACCAGGACACCGCAGGAGGGGTACAAGCCGGCGCTGAAGATCGGCAATGGCGGCTGGAACGCGTACACGGCTGTCGTGGACACCGGAGATTTCAATGGCGACGCGAGCGCCGATCTGCTTGCCAGACGAGCAGACGGTTCTCTGTGGTACTACAACGGAACCGGCAAGACCACGGGAGCGAGCGCGTGGTATAGGCCTGCTCTCAAGGTGGGTAACGGCGGCTGGAACGCCTATACGAGCATCATTGGCACGCGGGATTTCAATGGCGACGGCACAAACGACCTCATCGCGGTACGCAGCGACGGCACACTGTGGTTCTATGCAGGCACCGGAAAGCCGAGTTCGACGAGCGAGGGCTACAAGCCGGCGCTGAAGATCGGCAACGGCGGCTGGAACGCGTACAGTCACATCATCGCCGGCGACTTCAACGGCGACGGCAAGCCCGACCTGCTGGCGACCAACACGAACGGCACCCTCTGGTTCTATGCGGGCACACAAACCTCCACTGGCGTGAACGCGTGGTACACCAAAGCCGCCAAAGTGGGCAACGGTGGATGGTCGGCCTACGACAAGCTCATCAGCACGGGTGATCTTAATAAGGACGGGAAGCCGGACTTTCTCGCCACACGTCCCGATGGCACCCTGTGGTTCTATGCGGGAACGGGGAAGGCCAGCAGCACGAGTGGCGGCTATGCACCCGCGGTGCGCATCGGCAGCGGCTGGAATGCATACAGCAGCATCGTGGGTGTCGGCGACTGGAACGGCGACTCGATAGCTGATCTGCTCGGGGTTCGCAATGACGGCACGCTGTGGTTCTATGCCGACACAGGATCCACGGGCGGACCCGAGGCCGGCTTCTACACCGCAACTCTGATCGGCCACGGCTGGAACATTTACGGTTAGGCCGAACGGGGGAGGCGGCGTCCCTTTCGTCACACCCGTAACTCGCGTACCATGGCCGGAGCGCTCGGATGCGCGGTTTACATGATCGACGGGGCGGTTTGCGGGTAATGCGGCATTGGGGTAGAAGGCTGCTGGCGGCGAGTGTAGTGACTCTTCTTGCCGTGACCGGGCTCGTCGCGATCCAGTCGACCATTGCCCCGGTGCCACAGGCGAGCGCTGCGAATGCGGCGGACTTCGACCCGGGCGACATCATCAGCGATGCCGTCTTCTACAACAGCGGCACGATGTCGGTGGCCAGCATCCAGGCTTTCCTCAACTCGAAAGTGCCGAACTGCACGACTGGATACACCTGTCTGAAGGATTTCCGGCAGTCCACATTCTCGCGGGCCGCCGACTCACAATGCGCCGCCTACGCGGGGGCAAGCAACGAATCGGCCGCGTCGATCATTTACAAGGTGTCGACCGCGTGTGGCATCAACCCCCAAGTCATTGTGACTACGCTTCAAAAGGAACAGGGGCTCGTCACTAACGTCTATCCCTCCGGTTGGCGATACGACACGGCAATGGGATATGCGTGCCCGGATACTCCCGCCGGATGCGACGCGAAATACTACGGCTTCTACAATCAGGTCTATATGGCGGCCTGGCAGTTCAAGGTGTACCAGCGTTACCCGACGTCGTTCAATTACGTCGCCGGAAACTGGAAGGCGATTCAATACACGCCGTACAACAACTGCGGCGCGCCATCGGTGTATATCCGCAACCAGGCAACCGCCGGGCTGTACAACTACACGCCCTATCAGCCGAACGCTGCCGCGCTGAAGAACCTCTACGGAGTCGGCGACAGCTGTTCCTCCTACGGCAACCGCAACTTCTGGGTGTACTTCACCGACTGGTTCGGATCCACGCACTACACGACTGCCGCCCAGTTGAGCGCGCTGTGGACCCAGACCGGTGGCGCCACCGGCTCCCTGGGGTACCCGACGAACTACCCGGCAAACTATGCAGACGGCGGAGTCGGCCAGGAATTCCAGAGGGGGTGGGCGTACTGGAGTCGGGCCACGGGGGCCTTCATGACATCCGGCTCCATCGGCCGCTCATTCCTCGCACTCTATGGAACTCCGACCGCGATGGGGTATCCGATCGCGGCGCAGAAGGTGCAACCGGGTGGGGCCGTAAGCCAGCAATTCCAGCAGGGCTCGCTCTACACGACCCCGGCCGGAAAGATTCATCGTGTCGCGAACATCCTGCTCGGCCCGTATCTCACCGAGGGCGGCCCGGCCGGGTGGCTCGGCTTTCCCACTGACAGCACCAAGGGCGCCATCAACGGCGGGTACATGGAGCCCTTCGACAACGGGCGCATCTATCGCACTGGCGACACGGGCCCGGTGGCAATACCGTCCGCGGTTGTGGCTGCCTATGACAGCGTCGGCGGCCCGGGGGGCAAGCTCGGCTATCCGATCGTCGCGAAGTCGACGGCGAAAGACGGCACGAACAGCGTGCAGTTCGAAAACGGCACGATTTCCTGGTCTGCATCGAAGGCCGCGGCGGTGACGATGCGACCGAACCCCAAACTCGTCAGGGTCTCGGGCGCGGACCGCTATGCGACCGCCGTGGCGGTTTCGAGAACCGCCTTCCCCGGCACGGCGCCCGTGGTCTTTGTTGCAACCGGCGAGACCTACCCGGATGCCTTGGCTGCCGCTCCCGTGGCCGCCAAGCTGGGTGGTCCGCTTCTTCTCACCCCGTCAACCGTCCTTTCCAGCGCGGTCAGTGCCGAGATCAGCCGACTCAAGCCCGCGAAGATCGTCGTTGTGGGTGGAACAGGGGCGGTGTCGGATGCGGTCGTGGCCAAACTCAAGGTGCTGGCACCCACCGTGCGGCTCGGCGGCGTTGACCGCTTCGACACCGCGCTCAAGGTGACCAAATACGTGTTCGGCTCGGCTTCCACCGTCTTCCTGGCAACAGGCATGGATTATCCGGATGCGCTCTCTGCCTCGGCCGTGGCGGCCGCACGGGGCAATCCGGTTCTGCTCGTCGACGGTACCGCCGCGTCAATGCCATCGGCCACGGCGAGCTACCTTGCGTCATTGCACCCGAGCAAGACCTATGTGCTCGGCGGCACCAGCGTGGTGAGCCCGGGAATCATGACCCAAGCGGGCACGATCAGTTCCGTTACCCGGTATGCGGGGGTCGACCGCTATGACACCAACCAGCTCGTCAACCGGGCGCTGCTGCCCACCGCGAGTCAGGCGTTTCTCGCCGGAGGCGCCGACTTCCCCGATGCCCTCACCGGGTCGGTGTTGAGCGGCGTGCGCGCCGCGCCGCTCTACCTGACCCCGCAGACGTGCATTCCCCGCCGGTCATGGATCGGAATCAGCTCTGCTGGTGCCGGAACGCTCTACCTCGTCGGCGGTGCGGGCGTGCTGGGCAGCGGCATCGTGGCGCTCACCCGTTGTAGCTGACGACCTGGTGAAGTGGCGCGGGCAGCCGAGTGTCATCAGGCATGCGCACAGGGGCGCCCGGTAGGCTGTCGCGCGTGTCAATTCTTGTCACCGGCGGGGCCGGATACATCGGTTCGCACGTGGTGAGGCTGCTGGTCGATCGCGGTGACGAGGTCGTCGTCGTCGACGACCTGAGTTCGGGCCGCGCCGATCGAATCGCGCCGGCGCCCATCGTCGAAATCGACCTTGCCGCCGACTCCGCAGCGGATGCGCTCTCCGCCCTGGTGGCGGAGCATTCCGTCACCGCCGTCATCCACCTCGCAGCCCGCAAGCAGGCGGGGGAGTCGGTCGCGAAACCTGCGCGGTATTTTCGCGAGAACGTCGGCGGCCTGGCCAACCTGCTGCTGGCTATCGAGGGGACCGCCGTCAACCGATTTGTGTTCTCCTCGTCAGCCGCGGTGTACGGCAGCCCCGACGTCGAGCTCGTCTCAGAAGAGGTCGTGCCGCGACCGATCAACCCGTACGGCGAGTCCAAACTGGCTGGGGAATGGCTCGTGCGCGATGCGGCGCGAGCCCTCGGCCTGCGTGAGGTGAGTCTGCGGTATTTCAATGTTGCCGGGGCAGGCACCCCGCAGCTCGGCGACTCCGTTCCGCTCAATCTGCTCACGCTCGCCATCGACGCGCTCTCCCGTGGAAAAGCACCGACCGTCTTCGGCGACGATTATCCGACCCCGGACGGCACGGGAGTGCGGGACTATGTGCACGTTGCCGACCTCGCCGAGGCGCACCTGGCCGCACTCGATGCACTGGCGGCGGGGCCGTTGCAGAACGACGTCTTCAATGTCGGTACAGGGCGGGGGGCGAGCGTGCGCGAGGTGCTCGCGGAGCTGTCACGGGCATCCGGCGTCACCATCGAGCCGCGCATCGCGGGCCGCCGTGAGGGCGACCCGGCAACCGTCATTGCTGATGCGTCGAGAATCAACGGCGAACTGGGCTGGAAGGCACGATATTCTCTTTCGCACATGGTCGAGTCGGCTTGGGGTGCGCATCGTGCCGAGGCAGATGCATCCACACCCCCTGAATCCCGTTAAGGCTCGCTGCGAATGAACTGGCTCTCCGCCCTGCTGCCCTTCCTTGCCGTCGTGGCGCTGCTTTATCTTCCCGGCCTTGCGCTTGCCGCAGCGGTGGGCGCGCGCCGATTCCTTCTGGTGGCCGTCGCCCCGGCGGCCACGGTGGGCTTCGTGGCGGTCGTGGCCATCGTTTTTCCGCTGATGGGCATCCGTTGGTCGTTGCTGCCGGTGATCCTGGCGACCGTGCTCAGCGCCCTGGTTTTGTGGGCGGTGCGATGGCTGCTGGTGCGGCGCTTGGTTCGAGGCGTGCGATCTGAACCGGTCGTGGGCACCCGGATGCGATCGGCCGGCTGGACCGTTCTGGCCATGGTTCTTGGCGGCATCCTCATCGCGACGCAACTGGTCGTTGCCATCGGACAACCGCAGCACATTTCCCAAACCTTCGACGCGATGTTCCATCTCAACGTGGTGCGGTTCATCGAGGACACCGGCAACGCTTCTTCGTGGCATATCTCCGGCCTCGTGCTGCCCCCGGGAACATCCAGCTTCTATCCGGCGGCCTGGCACGACTTCGTCTCGCTTGCGTCGATCGCCACGGGAGCGGGCATCCCGGTCATCGTGAACCTGAGCAGCATCGCCATCGCCGCGCTCGTCTGGCCGGCCGCGTGTGTACTGCTCATGCGCACGCTGATCCCCGGGAGTCGTGCCGCAATAGTCATCGCGGGCACGGTGAGCGCCGCATTCCCGGCCTTCCCGATGCTCATGCTCAACTACGGCGTGCTGTACCCCTACTTTCTGGCTCTGGCAATGCTGCCGCTCGCTCTCGCGCTGGGCTTCTCGATCGTCGGATTCTCGCGCCCGATGTGGCCCCGACTGATCGAGCGGGCGGTGTTGCTGGCCGCCGTGCTCGCCGCGATCGGACTCGCGCAGCCATCCGTTGTCTTCGCTTGGTTCGCCTTCACCATTCCGCTCATCATCACGCGGGTCATCGCGTTTACACGTGCCCCTGCATCGAAGATGCGCCGCATCGTCAGCTGGGCTCTCGTGGTGGTAGGTCTCGGTGTTTTCGCCGTCGCCTGGGTCGTCATAGGCCGGTTGGGCGACAACACGCCGTGGATCACCTATACGAACATTTTCGGGGCCGCGTTCGAGTCCGTCACCTACTCGGTCAAGGGAACGCCGGTCGCCATTGCGCTGACGGTGTTCACCCTGGTCGGTTTCGTACATCTGGCGCGTGCGCCGGGGCGGCGGTGGGTGCTCGGAACGTGGGCGATCGGCGCGTTCATGTTCGCGGTGGCCGTCGCAATGCCGTCCTGGCGGGTGCGCGCCCTCGTTGTCGGCCTGTTCTACCGCGACCCGCCGCGGCTTGCAGCGCTGCTGATCATGGTCGGTCTGCCGGTGGCCGTCTTCGGCGCCGTCGCAATCTGGAGCTTCGTCGTGAAGCGGGTCTGGCCGTTCCTGACCTCCAGAGTCTCCGCACCAGCAAGACCTGCGGCGGTGTGGATCGGCGTGGTCGCCGCGCTGCTGCTCCTCGTCGTCAGCACGCAGGGGATAGCCATGCGCGCGGCAGTGGTGTCGGCCAACAACACCTATGCGCAGAGGCCGTACTCGCCCCTGCTTTCCACCGACGAGCGCACGCTGATTGATCGCCTTGATACCGAGGTTCCGGCCGACGCCATGATCGTGGGCAATCCGTGGACGGGAACGGCATTCACCTACGCGTTGGCGAACAGGAGAGTGCTCAATCCGCACTTCAGCTCGCTCATCGATACCCGCGCTCCGCTCATCAACCTCAAGCTGAACCAGGCGTTGACCGATCCTACGGTGTGCCCGGCTGTTCGTGCGCTGCACGTCGAATACCTGCTCGACTTCGGCACGTACTCACGGGACGCGGGCAAGACGAACGTGCAGCTCGACAGCACATCCGGCTTCGTCGGCCTGCTGGATGTTGCCAAAGACGGTGTCGCGAAAGAGATCGACAGGCAGGGCGACTCCGTGCTCTACAAGATCACGGCCTGCGCCGACTAGTCCGTCGAATCCTTTGGCGTGTTCGTCGTGCTCGCTGCGGCATCTTCAACCCGGGCCTCGGCGAGTGCCAATTCGCGGGCGAGAGCCGTGAGCTTACGGTTCAGCTGCACATTGCGGCGATACGCCGTTGAGACGTAAATGAGGAACGCGAGCACAAGGGCGTAAAGCAACAGGTCGGTGCCCCGGCCCACCCCGACCAGCTTCGCCACCCAGGAGAGCCATTGTGGAAACAGGATCGAGACAACGGCGATCACGATGAAACCGACCATGAACAGGCGTCGTAGTGCGAGGTGGTTGTCGCCGCCGGAGGGCCGCGCGAGCGCCAGACCAATCACCACGACGGCGATGACGAGAATGATTTGAATCCACATGAGTGTCTCCGACTCCTCTAACGCACCAACAGGTCGACGAGAATATTCACCGAGTTGAGAATGGACTGGCCCTTGGCCTTCGAATAGTCGGTGTAGAGCAACTCAACGGGGTACTCCTCCCACGGAAGCTTGGTGCGCCCCAGCTTCAGGACAATCTCGGTGGCGTGCGCCATGCGATCCTGCTGCAGGTCGATCAGGCGAGCCGCATCCACCCGGATGACGCGCAGTCCGTTGTGCGCATCCGTCAGGCGCAGCCCCGTTGTGCGGTTCGTGACCCACACCGCCGTCTTGAGAATGATCTTCTTGGCGATGCCGGGCTGCGTTCGGTCATCGAGAAAGCGCGAGCCGAAGACGATGGCAAGGTCGTGTTCGCGCGCCACTCGCAGCATCCCGAGAGCGTCTTCGATGCGATGCTGGCCATCGGCGTCAAAGGTGACGATGTAGCGCGCACCCGGCTGGGAGACGACGTAGGAGATGCCCGTCTGCAGCGCCGCCCCCTGCCCGAGATTCACCGGATGCCGGATCACCCGTGCGCCGGCCGCCTGAGCAACCTCGGCCGAGCCGTCGGTGCTACCGTCGTCGATGCACACGATGTGGTCGAAGTATGCCGACAACTCCGAAACGACGCCCCCGATGACGCTCGCTTCGTTGTAGAGGGGAATGACGATCCACGTCTCGTGATCGGGTTCGACGGCATCGGCGGGCTCCTGCGAAACGGCCTCTGTCATATGGCCATTGTTGCAGAAGGCATTAGTCTTATTGGGCACCCTGCCGAGACTCCTGAGGTGCAAGGAGCCCAATTGAGCATTCATGTCAACGCGCGCGTCGCGCCATCCGCAGACGTTTCCGAGCGCGCAGACATTGGCGAGGGAAGCGCAATCTGGCACCTCGCCCAGGTTCGAGAAGACGCCAGCCTCGGCGTGAACTGCATTGTGGGTCGTGGTGCCTACATCGGCACAGGCGTTGTCATGGGCGACAACTGCAAGGTGCAGAACTATGCGCTCGTGTATGAGCCCGCTGTGCTCGGCAAAGGCGTGTTCATCGGGCCCGCTGTCGTACTGACCAATGACACGTACCCGCGGGCGATCAACCCGGATGGCTCGCTCAAGAGCGCGCACGACTGGGAGTCGGTTGGCGTAACCATTCACGATGGTGCGGCCATCGGCGCTCGTGCGGTGTGTGTTGCGCCGGTCACGATCGGCGCCTGGGCCACGGTGGCCGCTGGTGCCGTCGTCACGAAGGACGTTCCCGACTTTGCCCTCATGGCCGGCGTTCCCGCTCGGCGAATCGGCTGGGTCGGCAAGGCTGGCGTACGCCTGATCGAAGAGGCCGGCCACTGGGTCTGCCCGCAGACCGCGACACGATATGAAGAGACCGACGGCGCATTGAAAGAGGTTGCCACCCATGACTGACGAGTTCATTCCGCCCGCAAAGCCGATCATCGGCGACGACGAGCGCGCCGCGGTCGATCGCGTTCTGCGTTCCGGCATGGTCGCTCAAGGGCCTGAAGTTGCGGCCTTCGAGCGTGAGTTCGCCGATGTGATGGTCGGTGGGCGGGCATCCGTCGCGGTGAATTCGGGTACCTCGGGTCTGCACCTCGGGCTGCTGGCTGCCGGAGTCGGCCCCGGTGATGAGGTCATCGTGCCGTCGTTCACCTTCGCGGCCACCGCGAACTCTGTCGCGCTCACGGGAGCCACGCCGGTCTTCGCCGACATCGAACCGGACTACTTCTCGCTCGATCCGGTCGCCGTGGAGGCCGCGATCACGGGCAAGACCAAGGCGATCATGCCCGTGCACCTGTACGGTCACCCGGCGAAGATGCGTGAGCTCACCGAGATCGCCGCCCGTCGTGGCGTTGCACTCTTTGAGGATGCCGCGCAGGCACACGGCGCCGAACTCGACGGGCAGCGCGTGGGCACGTTCGGGCAGTTCGCCATGTTCAGCCTCTACCCGACGAAGAACATGACCAGCGGCGAGGGCGGCATGGTCACCTGCGCCACACCCGAGATCGAGCGCACCGTCAAGCTGCTGCGCAATCAGGGCATGGAGGCGCAATACAAGAACGAGATCGTCGGCTTCAACGCCCGCATGACCGACATCCACGCCGCCATCGGCCGCGTGCAGCTGACCAAGGTCGAGGCCTGGACCGCTCAGCGCAGGAAGAATGCCGCATTCCTGAACGCCAACCTTTCCGGTGTGGTCATTCCGCCCGTCGATGAGCGCGCCGTGCACGTCTATCACCAGTACACGATTCGGGTGCCCCAGGATCGCGACGGTTTCGTTGCCGCGCTGAAAAGCGAGTACAACGTGGGAAGCGGCGTGTACTACCCGGTACCCAATCACCGCCTTGACTCGCTGAAGGGCTTCGCGCCCCGCCTCGAGCTGCCCGAGACCGAGCGCGCGGCATCCGAGGTCGTCTCGCTGCCCGTGCACCCCTCGCTGAGCCAGCGCGACCTCGACCGCATCGTCGCTGCGGTGAACGCCCTCGCAGGGGCGGGCGCATAATGGCCGATCTGCGCGCTGGGCTCATCGGCATAGGAATGATGGGTCGCCACCACGCACGCGTGCTGCGTGAGCTTCCCGGCGTCGAGCTGGTTGCCATTGCCGACCCTGCCGGTGACCCACACGGCGTGGCCGGCGACCTCGAAGTGCTTCCCGACGTCGAATCGCTCATCGCGGCTGGTCTGGATCTGGCCGTCGTGGCGATACCGACCCGGTTCCACGAGGATGCCGCGCTCAAGCTCGCCGAGGCGGGTGTGCACACCCTGGTGGAGAAGCCGATTTCCCAGTCCGTCGAGGAGGGGCAGCGCATGGTCGATGCCTTCTCCGTCAAAGGGCTCGTGGGCGCCGTCGGACACATCGAGCGCTTCAACCCAGCCCTGCAGGAGCTGCGCCGTCGCATCGAGGCTGGCGACTTGGGCGAGGTCTATCAGGTCATCACACGCCGACAGGGCCCTTTCCCTTCGCGCATCGCCGACGTCGGCGTGGGCAAAGACCTGGGCTCGCACGATGTCGACCTCACCGCCTGGGTCGTGCAGAGCCCTTATCGCAGCGTCTACGCGCAGACGGTTCACAAGAGCGGGCGCGAGTTCGAAGACATGATGCTCGCCACCGGCCGTCTCGAGAGTGGCGTTGTCGTCAACCACGTGGTCAACTGGCTCAGCCCGATGAAGGAACGGGTCGCCATCGTCACCGGTGAGCGCGGAGCGTTCGTCGCCGACACCGCCACCGGCGATCTCACCTTTTATGCCAATGGCACCTTCCCGCTCGAGTGGGAGTCGATCTCGAACTTCCGCGGCGTCAGCGAGGGTGACGTCACCCGGTTCTCGTTCCCCAAGCGCGAGCCGTTGCGGGTGGAGCACGAGGCGTTCCGCGACGCGGTGCTCGGCATCCGCCACGATGTCGTGACCATGGAGGAGGGCCTTCGTGTGCTCGCTGTCGTCGAAGGCGTGATCGAATCCGCAAAGACGGGCAAGTCGGTCGAGTTCTAGGCCGATGCGCGTCACCATAGCCAGCCGCATCTTCTCGCCGGAGCCCGCGGCGGCGTCATACCGCCTCGCGGCCCTCGCGAACGCATTGGATGAGGCCGGTCATACTGTCACGGTGCTGACCTCCACCGTGCCCGGCGACGCGGATTCCGACACGAGGGCAACGGTGCGCGTGAAACGGTTCCCGGTGCTGCGCGACGCTGCGGGGTATGTGCGCGGCTATGTGCAGTACATGAGTTTCGATATTCCCCTCTTCTTTCGGGTGCTCTTCGGGCGACGCAGCGACGTAATTGTCACAGAGCCGCCACCCACAACGGGATTCATCGTGCGCATTGCCGCGGCGATCCGGCGCACGCCCTATGTCTATTACGCGGCAGATATTTGGTCTGACGCCTCGGAGTCGACCGGCGCTCCCGCATTCGTTGTGCGCATTGTCAGGCGTCTCGAGTCGTTCGCGCTTCGTGGTGCTCGTTCCGTTATCGCCGTGACCGACGGCGTCGCCGTACGAGTGCGCGAGCTGGGCGGCCACGACCGCGTGAGCGTGATTCGCAACGGCATCGATACGACGATCTTCACTCCGGACGGACCGCGCATCGACACCCCGCCCTTGGTCGTGTACGCGGGCACGACCTCGGAGTGGCAGGGCGCGGACATCTTCGTGCGAGCCTTTGCGAAGGCGCTCCAGGCGGTGCCGGATGCGCGCCTGGTCTTTCTCGGGCAGGGCAGCGCGCGCGACAAACTCGTGCGTCTCGCGGGTGAACTGAAGCTCTCCGCGGTCGAATTCCACGGGGTGGTTCCTCCGTCTGAGGCCGCGAGCTGGCTTCGTTCCGCGCACGCGGGACTCGTGAGTATGAAGCCGGGACAGGGCTACGACTTCGCGTATCCCACCAAGATTCACGCGGCTATCGCGTGTGGCGTTCCCGTCGTCTATGCGGGCGTCGGTCCGGGGCGTGAGGCCATCGAGAAGGATCGCCTCGGTTACGCCGTTGACTATGACGACGACGCTGTAAGCCAAGCGTTGGTGGCGGTGCTGTCGGCGGCGCCGACAAACGCGGAGCGTGCGCGCATCCGGGCCGTCGCTGTAGACACCGTTGATATCTCCGCTGTTGCACGCAGGGCGGCATCCGTGGTCGGGGAGGCTGCGAGGAGATGACAATGATTCGTTCGTTTGCTGCACGCGTGGCACGATCCCGTGCCTCATGGCCGGCCCCGGTCAACAAAGCCGTTGACGGCGTCATCAATCGCGTTCCGGAGCGCATCGCGATGCGTCTCAACCCCGCCAAGTACGGCTTTACCGCGCGGGATGTTCCACGGCCGCCGGCCGCACCGAGCACGCCGACTCGCGTGTACATCGCTCCTGTCAACTTCTCCGGGCAAGGATATGCATGGGCACGTGCCGTCGAGAGGCTCGATGGCGTTGGCTCTGTGAGCATGCAGTATCGCCTGGACGACGATTTCGGGTTCCCCAGCGATAACGCCGTTCCGGTACGCGTTTTCGTGCGCTCCACGCGGTGGCAGCGCGCCCAGTTTCGCGCGGTCACGCGCGGCTTCACCCATGTGATCGTGGAGGCGGAGCGTCCGATCTTCGGCGGCCTGTTCGATGAGTCGGTTGTTCGAGAGGTGCAGGCGCTGCGCGCGGCGGGCCTTCGCGTGGCCATGCTCAGCCATGGCAGTGACCTTCGCCTGCCGAGTCGGCATCGAGAACTCGATGAATGGTCACCGTTCCGCGACGAGAGCTGGGATGCGATTCCGGTGCTTGAGAAACAGGCGTTGGCCAATCGGGTGGTGCTTGTCGAATCACATGCGCCGGTATTCGTTGCCACTCCCGAACAACTTCTCGACTGGCCGGACGCGAGCTGGCTTCCGAACGTGGTCGAACCCGCGCTGTGGCAGAGCGATGATGCCGCGCTGGAACGAGAGACGCCCGTGGTCATCCACGCGCCCAGCAACCCGGTCATCAAGGGAACGGACCTCATCGAACCGGCGGCCACGCAACTGGCCGCAAGTGGGGCGATCGAGTACCGCAGAATTCAGGGTGTTCCCGCGACCCAGATGCCGGATGTCTACCGCCAGGCAGACATCGTTCTCGAGCAGTTCCGCATCGGCAACTATTCAACAGTTGCGCTGCAGGCCATGGCCGCCGGCAGACTCGTGATCGGGCACGTTCACGAGCAGGTGCGCGACCATGTGAGGCGTGAATACGGTGTGGATGTGCCGATCGTCGAGGCCACACCCGCGACGCTGCGAGCTGTGTTGGAGCATGTACTGGCGAACCGCGAGGACTACCGGGCGGTCGCGGCATCCGGACCCGCTTTCATAGCGGCCGTGCACAACGGGGAGGCCTCCGCACGAGTGCTCGAGGCGTTTCTGCGCTCCTGAGCGCAGGCCAGAGAACGTGCACCGCCGGCCCGGCTCGTCGGGCGGACGATCAGCCGGACTATGGGAACATAGAACGCTTGAGAACATCGAAGACGGAGGATCCGACGTGAAGGTCAGTTGGCAGACGCTGAGGCAGCTCATGCCGATGCTGCCGGCGCGGGCCCAGCCCTTCCTCTGGTTCTATGTAATCGCCTCGTGTGCGCTTGCCGGGTTGGATGTAGTCGCGTTGATGCTCCTGGCCGTCTCGCTCACCGGAATGGTCCAGAATCAGCCCATCAACATTCCTTTGATCGGGCGCATCGAGTCGGATGGTTATATCTGGGTTCTGGTCTCGGTCTGTGCGCTGATCATTCTGAAGTCCGCCATCGCTGTGCTGTTGCAGTGGTCGGCGACGCGGCGGTTCGCCTCATACGAACTGGAGATCGGCGACAGGCTCTTCGACGCGTACATCAAGGCGCCGTGGACGGAGCGCCTCAAGCGCAACACCGCGCAGCTGGTTCGCCTCGCCGATGTGGGCATCGCCGCGGTGGTCGGAGGATTCATGCTTCCGCTGCTCTCGCTGCCCACCATGCTCACCACCTTCGTTGCAGTGGTCGCCGTTCTCGTGATCGCGCAGCCGGCAACGGCCGCCATCACGCTCGTCTATCTCGGTCTCATCGCATTGGTTCTCTACCTGTGGGTTTCTCGTCGTTCGGTCGAGGCGGGTCGGGTCAACCGGGACTACTCCTTCAAAGTGGCCTCATTAATGACCGACATGGTGGCGACGCTCAAGGAGATCACGCTGCGCAACAGTGCAGACACGGTAGCAGCGGTGGTACACAAGAATCGCATCCACACCACGCGAGCCCGCGCCAACATCAGTTTTCTGGGCATGTTGCCGAAGTTCATCTTCGATGGCGCCCTGGTCGGGGGATTTCTGCTCGTCGGTGGCGCTGCTTATCTGGTCGGAGGCGTTGCCCAGGCATTCTCGGCGATAGCGCTCTTCGGGGTTGCTGGTTTCAGGCTCGTTCCCTCCCTCACCGGGTTCCAGGCCGTCATGACCCAGACGAACGCCAGCGTGCCGATCGTGCGCACGGTAATCGATGACATCCATGATGCCCAGGGCTACCTGGCGCACGCGGAATCGATTGGGCGCACAGCAATCGTGGGGGAGCCGAAGGGTCTCTCGCTGAAGAACGTGAGCTTCACGTATCCGGGGTCGGGGCAGCCCGCGCTGAAAGCCATCGATCTGACGCTTCCATTGGGCAGCACCCTGGGCCTGGCGGGCTCAACTGGGGCGGGCAAGTCCACCCTGGTCGATCTGCTGCTCGGACTTCTGGTTCCCTCCGAGGGCACCATCAGCCTCGACGACCAGCAGCTCGAAGACGTGCTGTCGGACTGGCGCACCCGCGTCGGCTACGTTCCGCAGGAGGTCTCGCTGTTCGATGGCACGGTGGCCCAGAACGTCGCGCTCAGCTGGTCGGACGATTTCGACCGGGATCGCGTCAGGGTGGCGCTCGAGCGAGCGCAGCTCTGGGACGTGATCGAACGACGCAGCGGCGGTATGGATGCCCGTGTCGGCGATCGAGGCATGTCGCTTTCCGGCGGCCAGCGGCAGCGTCTGGGCATCGCGCGTGCACTCTACAGCGACCCGCTCGTACTCGTGATGGACGAGGCGACCAGCGCTCTCGACACCAAGACGGAGTCCGACGTCTCCCGGGCCATTCATGCGCTCAAAGGCCAGGTGACCGTCGTGGCCGTGGCTCACCGGCTGTCCACGATCCGCGACAGCGACCAGGTCTGCTTCATGCGCGATGGTCGCATCGTTGCCAGCGGCACCTTTGACGAGGTCGTCGCGGCCGTGCCCGACTTCGCCGAGCAGGCAGCGCTTGCGGGTCTGAGCCGTTAGCGCGATGATCGCCGAGCCGGCCGTCGATGTCGTCATCGCGGTTCACGACCCGTCGCGAGCGGTTGATCGCGCCGTGCGTTCGGTATTCGATGCGGTGGCGTCAGTTCGCGTGACCGTGGTCTGTCATGGCATTGAAGCGCATTCGCTCACGCTCGACCCGCGGACCCGCTCAGACGAGCGACTACGTCTCGTCGAGTTCGCCGACGGCATCCGCTCACCGGCAGGTCCGTTCAACCACGGCCTCTCGCTGGCGAGTGCTCAGTTCGTCTCGATCATGGGCTCCGACGACTTTCTGGAGCCCGGGGCGATAGGCGGCTGGCTCGCTGAGGCACGCTCGTCGCGGGCCGACATGGTGATGGCTCCCGTGCGCATGCAGAACGGTGAGCCGATGCGCGCGCCACTCGTGCGGCCGTGGCGACAGCGCGGGCTGAACGCGGTCAAGGACCGACTCTTCTATCGCAGCGCCCCGCTGGGCTTAATTCGGCGGGCGCTCGTTGAGGAACGCCAGCTTGTTCTCACGGAAGGTCTGCGCAGCGGCGAGGACCTTGCCGTGAGTGCCCGACTCTACTCGGATGCGATCCGCATCAGCCTCCCCCGGTCGGCGCCTCGATATGTCGTCGGAATGGATGCACAGAGCCGTGTCACCACCGCAGTGATGTCGGTGAGTGAGGCGCTCGCCGCGATAGATGATCTGCTCGCACGAGAATGGGTTCAGGAGCTCTCGCGCTCGATGCGGCGGGCGCTCGGTATCAAGCTGCTGCGCACGCACCTGCTGAATACCGCGCTCGCGCGACCGACTGCAGGGCAGTGGGACGCGGAGTCGCTGAGTCTCCTGCGCCGGTGCGCCACCGAGGTCGTTCGCTTCGCACCGGCTGCCCTCATTCCGCTGTGTCGTGCCGATCGACGACTGCTCGGCGTCATCCTGGCGCCGGTCAGCGACGCGCAGGCCCTCGTCGAGGCGATTTCAGCGCGCAGCCGCAGCGCGCGTATCGACACGGTTCTTCCGAACAGCGTGCTGCACGCCTTTGATCGCGAGAGCGTGCTGGTTCGGTACCTGCTCTACGCTCTGAAAAGATAGAGCGAGCGTTTCGAGACGAAAGTGGGTGCGTCATCCTTCCGCGTGGCTTAGCGCGATTCGCCGGTATCGCCCTGCGGGTCTTTCCCGACTCTGTATCCAGACTGCTATTGCCCCCGCGGCTTCGATATGACCCCGCGGAGATGGTGGTGGCCGAGGCACCCGACGCTCCGATCCGTTTTTTTGTCGCGCCGTCCAATTTTGCGGGACAGGGGTGGCAGTGGGCGCATGCGGCCCAGCGCCATCTCGACGGGGTCAAGGCCGTCGCCATGGCGTATCACGGCGCCGGAGAATTCGGCTTTCCGGTGGATATGTCGGTGCCGGTCAGCGGATATGTCTTTTCTAAGAAGTGGCAGGCACGGCAGCGCGAGGCCGTGACGGCGGGGTTTACCCACGTTGGGGTCGAGGCGGAGCGGCATCCGTTCGGTCGCGTCTTCGACCAGAGTGTCGAGACCCAGGTCAGGCAATTGCTCGATGCAGGAGTGAAGGTTGCCTTCCTCTCGCATGGCACGGACATCCGGCTGCCCAGCAGGCACGCGGCAATGGAAGAGTATTCGCCGTACAAGGACGGGCTCTGGCCGTTCACGGAACGTGCCGAGCTCGAGTCTGGCGATAACCTCGCGATGATTGCACGACTGGAAATACCGGTGTTCGTCTCGACGCCCGATCTGCTTGTCGACGTGCCGCATGCCAGCTGGCTGCCCGTGATCGTTGAACCCGAGAAATGGCGCAGTGCAACCCAGCCGTTGCACCGCGGCAGGCCGGTGGTGGTGCATGCACCGAGCGGCGCGATCATCAAGGGCTCAGACCTCGTTGACCCGATCATGCAGTCTCTGCACGAGCAGGGGATCGTGGAGTATGTTCGCATCCAGGGCGTGCCAGCCGATGAGATACCGGAGATTTACCGCAACGCAGACATCGTTCTCGATCAGTTTCGACTGGGCTCTTATGGCGTAGCGGCCTGTGAATCCCTGGCCGCAGGACGCGTCGTAATAGGCCACGTTTCGCGGTTCGTGCGCGACTACGTGCGTGAGCACACCGGGACGGAACTGCCCATCGTTGAGGCGACGGCATCGACCCTCGAAGCAACCATTCGCACAATCTGCGCCGATCCGCAGCGCTATCGCGAGCTCGCATCAGCGGGTCCGGAGTTCGTCGCGGCCGTGCACGATGGGCGCGCTTCGGCCGCGGTGCTCAAAACATTTCTCGACCCCGAAAGCGATGCGGCATGACCCGGCCTACCCTCCTGATCCTCTCGTTCTCGCCGATCGCTGCGGATGCCCGCGTGCTCAAGCAGGTGCGACATTTTTCACAGTCGTATGACGTGACCACGTGTGGCTACGGTGACGCTCCAGAGGGGGTCGTGCGGCACATCCACATCCCCGACAACAAACCACAGAACGACCTCAACGGCCGCCTCATCACTCTGCGGCTGTATGGCAAGGCCTACTGGAGCCTGAGCGCCGTGAGGTGGTGTCGCGATGCCCTGAAGCCTGGATCGTGGGACATCATCCTGTCTAACGACGTCGAGACGGCCCCGCTCGCGCTCTGGTTGCGTGCGCGGCTCGGACTGCACGCCGACCTGCACGAGTACTCCCCTCGGCTGCACGAAGAGAACCCGGCATGGGTGCGGCGCATCCAGCCGTTCTACAACTGGCTCTGTCGTCGCTTCGTTGCTCGTGCGAGGGTATTGCCGATGAGTACAAGCGTGTGTTCGGTATTGATGCCGGGGTGGTGACGAATGCTGCCCCGTACGCGGATGTGTCGCCGACGTCGGTTGGGGATCCGATTCGTCTCGTACATAGCGGAGCCTGCCTGCGTAACCGGAATCTGATGGTGATGATTGAGGGTGTCGCTCTTTCGCGGGCGAACATTTCGTTGGATTTCTATCTGACGCCCAATGACCCGGTCTATTTGGCGGAATTACAGTCACACGTTGTCGGAATGCCGAATGTGCGTGTGAACGACCCCGTTCCATATGACGAGTTGATCGCGACTTTGAATGATTTTGACGTCGGCGTTTTCGTGTTGCCTCCGGTTAACTTCAATTACGAGTGGGCGCTACCGAACAAACTGTTCGACTATGTGCAGGCCCGTCTGGGCGTTGTTGTTGGTCCATCGGCAGAAATGAGCGCGTATGTGCGTGACTTCGGGCTCGGCGAGGTCGCTATCAATTACACGGCGGGCGCCTTTGCGCGGGTGCTTGACGCCTTGACTCTCGAGCAGGTGCACGGTTTCAAGCGGGCGTCGGATGCTGCTGCACGCGACCTCTCGGCCGAAGCCCAGGTCACCATCTGGAACCAGGCCATCGCCACCATCGCGCGAAAGGCGGTCTGATGGGCCTGCCGAGCATTCTCATCCTGTCGTTCTCGCCCATTGCAACGGATGCCCGCGTTCTCAAGCAGGTGACCCTGCTGCGCGACGTCTATGAGGTGTACACATGCGGTCACGGACCTGCGCCCGACGGCGTGGCCGGTCATATCGAGATTCCGAGCGAGTTCGCGGTATGGAGATACGATCGCACCTTGCTCATGACCCGACAGTATCGTCGCGCCTATTGGTCCAATGCCGCTATCGCAAACGCGAAGCAACAACTGCAGGGGTGCGAATTCGATGTTGTTCTCGCGAACGACGTCGATGCCGTTGGCTTGGCGCTGTCGCTACGGCCTGACCGCGGGGTTCACGCCGATCTGCATGAATATGCCCCCCGTCAGAAGGAAGAACTGACGCGGTGGCGTCTCTTTGTCGCGCCGTTCATCCGTTGGATGTGCCGCACCTTCGTTGCGAGGGTATTGCCGATGAGTACAAGCGTGTGTTCGGTATTGATGCCGGGGTGGTGACGAATGCTGCCCCGTACGCGGATGTGTCGCCGACGTCGGTTGGAGATCCGATTCGTCTCGTACATAGCGGAGCCTGCCTGCGGGATAGGAACATCGTGGGAATCGTCGAGGCGGTTGAAGCATCCGCATCGGGTGCGACGCTCGATCTGTACCTGACCCCGAACGACCCCGAGCACCTTGAGGAGCTGAAGACGCGGGCTGCGGCATCCGATCGGATTGTGGTGCACGATCCGGTACCGTACAGCGAACTCATTGAAACGCTCAACGCCTTCGATGTTGGGGTGCATATCCTTCCACCGGTGAGCTTCAACAACGCGTGGGCTTTGCCGAACAAGTTCTTCGATTATGTGCAGGCCCGGCTCGGGCTGATCATCGGCCCGTCGCATGAGATGGCGCGGTTGCTTAACGAATATGGCTGCGGGGTAGTCGCGGATGACTTCAGTTCGGACGCTCTGGCTGCGGTGCTCGATAACCTCACCCCTGAGCAGGTGCGGGGCTTTAAGCAGTCATCGGATGCCGCCGCACATGACCTCTCCGCCGAATCCCAGGTCGCGATCTGGGGCGCAGCCATCGCCCGGCTTGTCCAAACGGATGCCTCTCCGGCGTGACCTAGTGTTGGTTGGATGGCAACCGATGGTGCACGGGTAAGAGGGCTGGTTGAGCCGCAGCCGGCCACGTCTCGGTCCGCGGCGTTGGATTTGCTTCGGGTGGTAGCGATTCTGGGCGTGGTAGCGATCCATGTCTTCGGCGGTATTGTTTCGAACCAGGACATTCGGGGATCCGTCACGTGGTGGGCGGCGGCCGCAGCCGATCTCGGCAACGTCTGGGTTGTACCCGCTTTCGTGATGGTAAGTGGAGCGCTTCTGCTCGGTCCCCGTACGGTCGAACTCGGTCCGTCGGCCTTCTATCGAAAACGGTTGCTGAGGCTCGGCCCTGCCTTCGTCGGTTGGCAGTTGTTCTACCTCCTCGTGGTGCGCGTCGGGATGAGCCACCAGCAGCTAGGTGTTGGCGGAATGCTGCAGCTGATCGTGGATGGCAAGACCTACACGCATCTGTACTTCTTGTGGCTGATTGTAGGACTGTACGCCGTGGCGCCGATCCTTGCCGCATTCCTGAACCAGGGCGGCCAGCGACGCGCCGTCATCTTCGCCGTTGCAGTTCTTGTGGCGACCCTGCTCGTCTACAGTCTCGCCGGCCTCTCTGCATTGCACGGGTCGCCGCGGCCGATCGTACTGAGTGCGCTTACCCAGTGGGTTCCCTATGTCGGATACTTCCTCATCGGGTGGGCTCTGCGCAATGTCGTGCTCAGCCGTCTCTGGACCGTCATAGTCGCGGCGGTAACGGCCCTGCTTCTTGTCGAGATCGTCTGGCAGTACGGAATTGCGCCGAGAGCAGCGACTCTCCAGGCGATCGCGCCGGTGAGTTACATCGGCGCTGTCGTCGCGCTGGCGACCATCGGAATATTCCTGGTGACGCAAGGGTGGATGTCGCGAATCGTCCTCTCCGATCGTGCCGCTCGCAGGCTCAAAACGCTCTCAGCTGCGTCGTTCGGCACCTTCCTTATCCACTTCTTCTTCCTCATTCTCGCTGAGGTGCTTTTCCCGGGAATCGTTGCTCCGCTCTCTACGTCGTTCTGGACAGCGTTGCTTGTGTGGGCAGGCGTCGCGATCGTCTCGTTTGCCGTCAGCATGGTGGCGCTGCGAATCCCATATCTGCGCCGGTTCTTTTGATCGGGGTGGGAGGGGGATTTCACAGGGGCCGGTGGCGCCGACGTACCGCTCGCGTGATGAAACTAGGTCGAGGATTCCGCACTCGTCGCTGAACGCGCGAGCTGCTTGCGCTTGAGCCGGGCGTCCCACCAGGCGCGCATATACCGTTCGAATGGTTTCTCGATCAGGTAGTGCAGGGCCGCGGCGCCCGCCAACGACAGTGCGAGCAGCGCGGCGTACCACAGCAGGTTGGACCACGCCGTGCGCTGGCCGCCAAAGAGGGAGAGGGCGATGTAGACGAACGTGGCGTGCACGAGGTAGAACGCATACGACCATTCGCCGAGCACGACGAGAGGGCGCCAGCGCAGAATGGATTGCCCGCCGGTGACGTCGCGCCACGCGACGGCAGCAATGGTGACGGCGCAGGCGATGATGATCCATTCGTTTGAGGTCTGGAGTATGAAGCGCACAACGGCGTTGTCTCCTTCCCAGCGCACACTGATGAAGACCCACAGAATGAGCCCGGCTCCGAGGAGATAGGCCCACAACGGCTTGATGCGCACCTTCCAGCCGGCGATCATCGCCCGCGCAATGCCGATGCCGATGATGAACTCGCTGACGCGAGTGATTGGCAGCGGTAGGGAACCCAGCCACGAGCTGGGCCACGCAATGACGGCGATGCGATAGGCGAAAGCCAGCGCTATCACGCCGACCGTCGCCCACAGCGCGCCGCGCTTGGTCAGCCCTTGGAAGGCTCGGTGCAGGGCCGGGTGCAGGGCGTAGAAGAAAGCTTCACAGCTCAGCGTCCAGGCGGCCGGGTTACCCGAAAACAGGATCGCCGGGTCCCGTGACCAGCCCTGAAGGAAGACGAAGGAGAGCGCCAGAATGCCGAACGACACCGGCTTCACCCAGGTCTGGGCCGGATCCGGATCGAAGCTGTAAAAGACCGGGATCGCGAACAGCAACGCCACGAAGTGTGAAGGATAGATGCGGGCGAAGCGCCTCCACCAGAAGGTGGTGGGGGCGACGCTTGGTCGCGCCGACCACGTGAGTACGAAGCCGGAGAGGATGAAGAAGAAGGTGACGCCATAGTTGCCGTACACGAAGATGCCCGAATGCGGAAGCGGCGCCAGATTGCGCATGTGGTACGCGAAGACGGCGAAGGCCGCCCACCATCGCAGCCCGGTGAGCGAGTCGAGGCGAACCGTGCGGCCCTCTGCGGTTACCGCGGGGGAGCCCGCTATGGAACTCATTCCGCCCGATCGATCAACACCTGCACGACGCGAGCCGCAGCGTGGCCGTCACCGTACGGTGCGGCATCCGTGTCACTCGGCCGTTCGCGCGTGACCGCAGCCGCGATCTCGGCGCTCGAATTGGCGAGTACATTCCAGCCGAGCTCGACCGTCTCAACCCATTCGGTTTCGCTGCGCACGGTCGTGCACGGCACGCGAAGCAGAAAGGCCTCCTTTTGGAGCCCGCCGGAGTCGGTGACGACGCCGCTGCTTGCGAGCACAGCCGCGATGAGGTCGGGGTAGGCCAGCGGGGGGCGCGATATGAGCGAGCCGGCGCTCATCGTGATGCCGTGTTCGGCCGCCTTGGCGACGATCCGTGGATGCGCCAGCAGCACGACGGGCTTGTCGAGCACAGAGAGGCCCTGCACGATCTGGGCGAGGCGGGCTGGGTCATCCGTGTTCTCGGCGCGATGGATCGTGGCGAGGTAGAAGCCACCCGCGGCCAGTCCGAGTTCATCGAGGAGCACTGAAGGCTGATCGCTGAGCTCGTCGCGCACGCGCAGCAGCACATCCGTCATCACATCACCGACAAGAAGCGAACGCTCCGCGAGTCCTTCGTGTGCGAGGTGCTCCATCGCGACCTGCGTCGGCGCCAGGCACAGGTCGGCGGCGTGGTCGGTGAGAACCCGGTTGTGCTCCTCGGGCATGCGGCGGTTGAACGAGCGCAGTCCGGCCTCGAGGTGAGCGACGGGGATGTGCATCTTGACCGCGCTGAGGGCAGCGGCGATCGTGGAATTGGTGTCGCCGTAAACGAGCACCCAGTTTGGTCGGTGTTCCTCGAACACCGCGTCGAGAGAGGAGAGCATCGAGCCGGTCTGCACGCCGTGACTGCCCGAACCGACGCCAAGATGAACGTCGGGAGCTGGAATGCCGAGGTCCTCGAAGAAGACATCAGAAAGCATGGGGTCATAATGCTGGCCGGTGTGCACGATGACGTGCTCGACACCCGCCGTCTGGGCCGCGAGCGCGATGGGAGCGAGCTTCACGAACTGGGGTCGGGCGCCCACGACACTAATCATCTTCACGGGAGTCGAGTCTAAACGGTGGCCGACGGTATGGCTGATACCGTCGGATCGTGCCGGAACCGCTCGTCGATCACATCATTGCGGTGCACGATCCTGCCCGACCCCTTGCGCGTGCGGTGGGTTCGGTGCTCAACTACACCCGCTCAGCCGTGCGTGTCAGCGTGGTGTGCCACAACACCGACCCCGGCGCCATCACGCGCAATCTCGGCGAGCTGGTACACGACGAGCGGATGCGACTGCTCACGATTGAGGACGGCATTCCAAGCCCCGCAGGTCCCTTCAACGCGGGGCTGGAGGCGGCGACGGCGAAGTTCACATCGATCATGGGCTCGGACGACGAGCTGCAGCCCGGAGCCATCGATTCCTGGCTGGCTTTGCAAAGACGTGCCGAGGCCGATGTCGTGATTCCCCGTCTCGCGCACGCCAGGGGAACGCCGGTTGCCACACCGCCGACCCGGCCGTTTCGCACGCAGTCACTGGACGGTCTGCGCGACAGGTTGTCGTACCGCTCGGCACCGCTCGGGCTGGTGTCTCGAGAGCGCTTCGGCTCGCTGCGCATGATGGGCGGGTTGCCTTCTGGCGAAGACGTCGAGTACGCCACCGCCG
The DNA here is from genome assembly GCF_001424905.1 of Leifsonia sp. Root112D2. Taxonomy (NCBI): domain Bacteria; kingdom Bacillati; phylum Actinomycetota; class Actinomycetes; order Micrococcales; family Microbacteriaceae; genus Leifsonia; species Leifsonia sp. Root112D2. The sequence goes on along the minus strand of NZ_LMCU01000001.1, from coordinate 114,874 downwards.
TGTGGTTCTCCGGCGCTCGCATCGCGTTTGATCGGCGAGGGCCGGCCTATCTCATCCACGACGACGCCGAAGACCGGGTGACGTTCGCAACCCGCAGCATCGCCGATGATCTCGAATTCATGCGCCGGCTGCTCGGCGGCGAGGTCGTTCGTGGCCTCGATGCGCGACAGCGCACCGCGCTCGTTGTCAAGCTCTTTCGCGTGCACCTGTTCGCGCTCGTGCACAACAGGCCGACGGTCGAGCTGTGGTCGGTTGCGGAGCGCACGGCGCTCGCGCTCGGAGTGCAGCGCTGCATTGACGCTGCACCCGCGGCGCTGACTTTTCTCTCCCAGGCGGATCGCTCGCTTGTCGATGCGATGAGCAACCCGCATGTCCCGGACCGGCAACTGCTGGCGGCTGCGGTCCGCCGCCGCCGATTCGGGCGACCCTCGACACTCATCCCTCGGACCTTCGGCCGCCTCCTGGCCCGGGAGGCACCGCTGCGCATGATGGCAGCCTCCATGCTCGTGCGCGTGGGGCGCTGACCGCGGCGGCCCGGCTTGCCCCGAGCCAATAGACTAGAACCCATGCGTATTGCGGTCATCGCCCTCGGTAAAATCGGTCTTCCCCTCGCGGTTCAGTTCGCCGACCAGGGGCACGAGGTGATCGGTGTCGACGTGAATGCGGCGGTGGTCGACTCGGTCAACCGCGGCATCGAGCCGTTCCCGGGTGAGGCGCAACTGCAGGAGAAGCTCGCTGCGCTGGTGCCGGCCGGTCGCATCCGGGCCACCACCGACTATGCGGATGCCGTACCCGGCGCCGACGCCGTCGTGCTGGTCGTGCCGCTCTTCGTCAACGATGTGACGGCCGAACCAGACTTTGGCTGGATGGATGCGGCGACCCGCTCCCTCGCCGAGCACCTGACCCCCGGAACCTTGGTCTCCTACGAGACAACACTTCCTGTCGGCACCACGCGCGGGCGCTGGAGGCCGTTGCTCGAGGAGGTCTCTGGACTCACCGAGGGCACCGACTTCCACCTGGTGTTCTCGCCCGAGCGCGTGCTGACCGGCCGCGTCTTCGCCGATCTGCGCAAGTACCCCAAGCTCGTCGGAGGCCTCTCCGCGGAGGGCACCCGTCGCGCCACCGAGTTCTATGAGCAGGTGCTCACCTTTGACGAGCGCAGCGACTTGCCCCGACCCAACGGCGTGTGGGACATGGGAACGGCCGAGGCCGCGGAGATGGCCAAGCTCGCCGAGACCACGTACCGTGATGTCAACATCGGCCTCGCCAACCAGTTCGCAATCTATGCAGACACCGTTGGCATTGACATCTACGCCGTCATCGACGCGTGCAACTCGCAGCCGTTCAGCCACATTCACCGGCCGGGCATCGCTGTCGGCGGCCACTGCATCCCCGTCTATCCCCGGCTTTACCTTTCGACCGATCACGACGCCGAAATCGTGCGCACGGCTCGCGCTCTCAACGCGTCGATGCCCGAGCGCGTCGTCGCGCAGGCGGCCGGTGTGCTCGGCGACCTCAACGGACTCACTGCCGTCGTGCTCGGCGCCGCCTACCGCGGCGGCGTCAAGGAGACGGCGTTCTCGGGAGTCTTCCCGACGGTCGCCGCGCTCACCGAGCGGGGCGCGAAGGTGCTGGTGCACGATCCCCTGTACTCAGACGATGAGCTCACGAAGCTGGGGTTCACCCCATATGACGACGGCGCGCCGGTCGATCTGGCCATCGTGCAGGCCGACCATGCTGAGTACGGCGAGTTGACCGCAGCCGATTTTCCGGGCATCCGCCTGATCGTCGACGGCCGCAACACGACGACGGCACAGAACTGGGTCGGGGTTCCCCGGCTTGTCATCGGCGCCGGGGGAGTGAGCTAGTGGATCTCGTCGTCGTCGGGTCCGGATTCTTCGGGCTCACCATCGCGGAGCGTGCCGCCACCGAACTCGGGCTCACCGTCACGGTCGTCGACCGGCGCCCGCACATCGGCGGCAACGCGTACAGCGTGGCCGATCCGGAGACCGGCATCGAGGTGCACCAGTACGGCGCGCACCTGTTCCACACCTCGAACCAGACCGTGTGGGACTACGTCAACCGCTTCACGAAGTTCACCAACTACCAGCACAAGGTCTACACGAACCACGACGGCGTGGTCTTTCCGCTGCCCGTCAACCTGGGCACCATCAACCAGTTCTTCGCGGCCGCATACTCGCCCGACGAGGCGCGCGCGCTGATCGCCGAGCAGGCTTCCGAATACGACACCAAGAACGCCGCAAACCTCGAAGAGAAGGGCATCTCCCTCATCGGGCGGCCCCTCTACGAGGCCTTCATTCGCGACTACACCGCCAAGCAGTGGCAGACCGACCCTACCGAGCTGCCCGCCGAGGTCATCAGCCGGCTTCCGGTGCGCTACAACTACGACAACCGCTACTTCAGCGACACGTGGGAAGGCCTTCCGGTCAACGGCTACACGGCGTGGCTCGAGGCCATGGCCGACCACCCGAACATCGAGGTCGTGCTGAACACCGACTTCTTCGACGAGTCGCAGCCCATCAACAAGGCCGCCACGGTCGGTCGCGTGCCCGTCGTGTACACGGGGCCGATCGACCGCTATTTCGACTATTCCGAAGGCGCGCTGTCGTGGCGCACGCTCGACTTCGAGCAGGAGGTGTTGCCCATCGGCGACTTCCAGGGCACCCCGGTGATGAATTACGCGGATGCCGACGTGCCGTACACGCGCATCCACGAATTCCGCCACTTCCACCCGGAACGCACCGAATACCCGAGCGACAAGACGATCATCATGAGGGAGTTCTCGCGCTTCGCCACCCGCGACGACGAGCCATATTACCCGGTGAATACCGCGGATGACCGCGCGGGCCTGCTGAAATACCGCGAGCTGCAGGCCGGGGAGAAGGACGTCTACTTCGGCGGCCGCCTCGGCACCTACCAGTACCTCGACATGCACATGGCCATCGCCTCGGCTCTCACGATGTTCAGCAACAAGCTTGAGCCTGAACTGCGGGCGCGCACCGCGTAAGCACCGGGCTTAGCGCTCGAAGGTCTTGCGCCACTCCTCGACGGAGGTGATCTCAGGCAGCGCCTCGCGGTACTGCTTTGAGAGCGTCTCCCAGTTGCGCGAGAGCTCGCGGTGCAGCCGGATGCTCTCCGCGAGCATCCGGCGGAAGGTGCGCGGATTGCGCCGGTACCAGCTCTTGCCGGTGCCGTCAGCCGTCGAGACCAGCGCGCTGTCGAAGTACGGCGTGTGAAACCAGGTCGCGTCCCGCTTGGAGAGCTCAACCTCGGGGTGCTCGATGTTGGCCCTGCTCGGCTTCGTAAACCAGTGCCGCAGCACCATCTTCGCGGTGAACACGATCAGGGGAAGGCCGGTCGGACCCTCATTCTGCTGCGTGCCCGGCGCGATCGGATAGACCTGCTTGCCGCGGTTCGTCACAGGCAGCTCGTCATCGGTGCGCAGCACACGCTTCTCGGGAAAGTCCTTCGCGGCGGCAATCAGTTCTGGAAGTATCGTGTCGATGCCCTGCTGCATGTGAGCGGGGCCACTGAGCACATCGCGCAGGGCGCGGTGACGAAGCGTGACGGGGTAGTACTGCATGCCGAGCAGATGCTTGAGATCCCAGCGCCGGCTGTCGCGCGGCAGCAGGCCACCGTGCTTGTACGGCGAGTGCAGCAGCGCGGCGACGATGCGGTTGCGAGCGTGAAAATAGGCCTGCCAGTCGAGCGTGTCGTCCTTGTCAAGCCAGGAGACGTGCCAGAGCGCCGCCCCGGGCATGCTCACGGTGGCAAAGCCGTGTCCGCGTGCCCGCAGACTGTATTCGGCGTCGTCCCACTTGATGAAGGCGGGCAGCGCAAGACCAACCTCACGCACCACAGCGGTGGGAATCAGGCAGAACCACCAGCCGTTGTAGTCCGCGTCCATGCGCGCGTGCATCCATCGGGTCTGGCGCAGGTTGGCCACGCGAAAATCGTGAGGCACATCCTTCTTGAACGTCGCCTTCCAGATGAAGGGTTTGAGATCGACGACCTCGGCGAAGGCGTGCAGCACCGGGCGATCGAGCAGGTCGAACATATGCCCGCCCACGAGCGTCGGCTTGCGTGAGTGCCTGCCGAAGTGCAGCGCGCGCAGGATACTCTCGGGCTCGACCTTCACGTCGTCGTCGAGCAGCAGCACATAGGCGCTGTCTTCTCGGTCGAGCGTCTCGGCCATGGATCGTGCGAAGCCGCCGGATCCGCCCAAATTCGCCTGGATGATGACCTGCAGCTTGTCGCCGAGTTGCGCCGCAACATCCGCGAAGCCGGGCTCATCGGTGACCAATTTGCTTCCCTGGTCGACGATGAAGATGCGGTCGACCTCGTTGAGAAGCTGCGGGCTGGAGGCGAGCGTGGCCAGGGTTCGCACGCAGTAGTCGGGCTTGTTCAGGGTGGTGATGCCGAGCGAGACCTTGCCGCTCTGCACGGGGCTCTCGGAAGTCTGCCATTCGCCACCCTCGAGCACGACAGCCTTGTTGTTGGCGACAATATCGAACCAGTACCAGCCGCCGTCGCCGAAGCCGCGCACGGGCAACTCGAACTCGGTTGTCACGCCGTCGCCGGAGATCGAGCGGGACTCCACGCGCTGGGCGATGCCCTGGGCGTTGGAACGGTATACGAGAACGGTGCCGACCCCGGTGGTGCGCAAGCTGAGGCGCACGTGCTGCACATTTGTCCAGTGCTGCCAGTATGACGCCGGGAAGGCATTGAAGTAGCTGGCGAAGGAGGTGCGCCTGCCCGCGCCGATGCGCGCGCTCGAGCGAGAAATGATGTCGTCGATGTGCGACCGGGCGCTCACGCGAACAGCCGCGCCTCCGATGGTGGCCCACGTCTCGGGATCGGCGTACAGCGGCAACACATCGGCGTCATGATCCTGAGGAAAGACCACGTTCTGAATTGTCGTCCACTGGCTCACTCGTGATCACTTCCGATTCGTCGCGGGGAATACGGTGCGCGCAAGGCACTCGCCCCCGCACCCGGTAGAGCCTACCCGCGCTGGCTGCGTGTGACCTGCGGCCCGCTGAAGAGGTGGGGTCTCAGCATGAACAGTTGAACGATGAGCACGGCGACCTCCGATGCCGCGAGAGCCCATGCGAGGCCCGGAAGGTCGAAAAGGATCGCCCCGGGGATGAGGAATGCCGCGCCGACGATGGCGCCGGCGATAGTGCTGATCGCCAGGGAACGGGTGAGCCCGAAGGAGTTCAGAAGGGTGAAGCCGGTGACCTGGGAGAGCAGTATCGCGGCCAGGGCCGTTCCCATCGGAATCGACACGGAGAACGGCAGGCCCAGCGCAGATCCGGAGAGGAGGTCTCCGGCGAGCGGCCCAAACGCAGCGTAGAGCAGACCACCGGCAACGCTGAGCATCGTGGTGATCACGAAAACGCGGCGGCCACGCACGGTTTGTTCAGCGATGTCCGGGTGCGGCACGTAACCCTGGGAGACCTGCACCAGCGGCCGAGTGGAATACAGGGCGAGGCGCATCATGCGCTCGGCCAGCGCATACACCGCCGTCGCCTGCGGCAGGAAGACCTGCACTATCACTATCGGCAGGTTCACGTAGATGGTGCTTGTGGCAGACATCGAGATGGCCGAGGCGTGCTCTTTCAGCCGCCTCATGCCACGCACGAACGAGAGATCGCTCACCCAGCCCGGGTAGCGGCGCAGCACATTCGTCGAGGTGAGAACGGTGGATGCCAGCGCGGCGACCCCCTGCAGCACTACATACCAGAGCGGATTCTGGGTGAGGATCAGGGCCAGCGCACCGAGCACCGTACCGACATTGCGCGGCAGTGTCTCGATCAACAGGAATCGAATCGGGCTGCCCTCGCCCACGAAGAACCAGCCTCCGGAGAGCCCGGCGAGCAATCCGGATGCGACGGTGACGGCGGCCAGCGCGGCATCATGGCCGGTGAGCAGAATGGCGATGACGGCGGCGGGCACGAGCACGAGCAGAAACAACCAGCCCCTGGTGGCGAGGGAGTCCATATAGAACTGGCCGCGCCGTTCAGGGGTGCGGGAGGCGACATCCGTGGGGCCGGTGACGCCCCAACCGGCCGCGACCAGCACATAGCCGAAGCCGGCAACGGCCTGCGCGACGGCGATGGTGGCCCACGCCGTGGTGCCCGCGACGATGATGACGACCGGAATGACCGCGACGCTGAGCACACCGCCGACGATGACCGATAGCCCGTAGCCGCCACCGAAACGTGCGATGCTGCGCCTGCTCACCACGCCACCATCACCGCACCTTATTCGCTGTTCGACTCACTGCCGGCCGCAGGAACTCATCACAACGACGTGAACATCGGCGTTGCGTCAGATCGGTTGATAGTACCAGCGGATGCGTCACCGCTCGGTCGGTGCGGGAACGGGCGCCGTGAGCGCCGTGCGCCAGCTCATGCCCTGCGCGGCCTTCACCGCACACACGACCATCAGCATCCAGCTCACCTCGATGAGCAGAACGCTTTCGGCCATGGAGGTGGCCACCAGCACGATGATGATCAGAGGCGCCCAGGCGTAGACGACGCTGCGCTTGTTGGAGGCCAGCAGCCAGGAGCGGCTGAACGCGAGGGCGACCATGGCGCTGAACAGCAGGAAGCCGATGAGACCCACCTGCAGGTAGACATCCAGGAACGCATTCAGGCCGTTGGCGTGCCAGGCTCCCGTGTTGGCGTTGATGATCGAGTATGGCGGTAGATCGCCGCGCCAGAACCCGATCCAGCCCCAGCCCTGGAGTTGGTTCACGGAGATGAGATGCCACATCTGCAACCAGAGAGAATAGCGCACGGTCAACACATCCTGCGCATTGAGAAAAGCGATGACCCACTCGCGCGCCGCGTAGGTGGCGGCTATGCCGGCGACGACGAGCACGCCGAGCGTGAACTGGCCGAAGAGCCGGTGCTCGGCCTTCAGCTGGCGCATGCCATAGAGCGCGAGGGTCGCCAGCAGCACCACGATGAGCACGGCGATGATCACCGGCGAATGGCTGAAGTACAGGCTGACGACGGCAAGCAGAACGGAGACGATGGCGGTGTTGCGGCGCACGGATCGGGTGCGCCACTCGATGAGATATGTCACGAACGCGATGAGCGCCACCAGGCCGAGCTGGTTGCGGGTGCCGAACAGGCCCTGGATGGCGCCCCCCGTGGCGATGTTGCCCTGGATGCCGAGAAATCTGATGGGCATGTCAATGATCACGCCCGAGAACACCTCAAGGGCCAGGGATGCCGCCAGCAGCACGCGCAGCACGTCACCGACCGCGCGCACCACCTGGATGGTGTCGCGCACGAGCGCCACGTAGACGCCGAGAAAGAAGAACGCCACCTGGTAGATGATCGCGGCGAGTGTCGCCCACTGGTACATGCTCCAGAAAATGGAGATGGCGCACCAGGCCACGAAGACGAGAATCGAGATCGGCAGAATGCCCTGCCACTCGATCATGCCGCGGTGCGCCACGAGGGACAGCGCGGCGAGCAGGGCGAGCGCGCCGAGAATGCCGAGCAGGCCGCCCCACCCCATGGTGTCCCGCAGCAGGTTCGTACAGAAGGCGGTGCCGACCGCAATGAGCGAGAGAGCGGATGCGAATCGCGGCGATCCGAGAAACTCGGTTGCCATTGCCGGAATGACAGGCCTGCGCGGCGGCGTAGTCGTCATGCTTTATTCTACGGCCGGGCCATTTTTGTCTTCACCGAGAAGACGACGAGCAGCACCCAGCCTGCCTCCACAAGAATGCGACTCTCAGCCACGCTCTGGGCGAGCAGGGCAGCGAGGATCAGCAGCGGCAGCAGGGTTGTCGCCGTGAACGGTTGATCGTTGGTGATGCCTGTGCGGGGCCGGTCGACGGCCAAGAACCACGTGCGCAGCAGGGTGGTGGCCACCAGCAGCGCGAAGATGACGAGACCGACGATGCCGATCTGCAGCCAGACATCCAGCCACGCATTGTGGGCCTGCAGGTAGGTGACGCCCTTACGTTCGGCCAGATGCGTGAAAGGTTCGACCCAGGGTGCCCAGTAGCTCACCCAGCCCCAGCCGAATGTGGGGCGCTGCACGGCCAGGTCGATCACGTGCTGCCAGATGGTGATGCGGCCGGTAAGGTCTTCGCTCTTGCCGAAGATCTGCAGAATGCCGTTCCAGGCGACGGCGACGGATGCCACCGATGCCGCCGCCACGACCAGCCCCGTCACGTAGATGGGCAGTCTTTTGTTGGGGCGCGCGGCACGGGTCCAGAGGGCGAAGATGAGCACGACGGCGGTGAAGACGGTGGCGATGATCACGGTGGAGGAGCGCGTGAGGCCGAAGGTGACGACGGCGAGGATGAGCCAGGTGATGCCGCTGCCGCGCCGCACAGTGCGGTCGACCAGCTGCACCCCGAACACGATGAGGGCGAGCAGGGCGCACATGCCCAGCAGGTTGCTGTTGCCGAGGATGCCCTGAATCTGGCCGCCGTGGAAGAGCAGGTCGCGGCTCCAGTAGAAGGCGTTGGGCACCTTTTCGTGGCCGTAGTCGGTGAAGAACGGCAGTACAGGGTGGCGAATGAAGACCGAGACGAACAGTTCGAAGGCCAGGGAGAGTCCGATGATCCAGCGCAGCGAGGCGCTGAGCACGCGCAGGAGCTGCGGCCAGTCGAGGCAGAGTGCCAGCGGCAGTGCGGCGGCCGTTGTGGCCCACTGGGCGGCGAGGCCCAGCGCGGATGCCCCCGGATAGAACGACCACACGAGCGAGACCGTGGCCAGCAGCAGGAACAGGCCAAGCATCGTGGGCATCCGGTGCCAGATGATTCTCCGGCGCTCGCGCACGAGCAGCACCACGCTGGCGATGAGCAGGATGCCGGCGAGCACCCCCCAGCCCCACCAACTGAGCAGATCGCGCCAGAATTCGCCCGCGAGCAGGGTGAAGAGCAGCAGCGAGGCGAACGGAACGAGTGCCGGGTGGGCCCGCGCGGCATCCGCAGCCGTGTCGGCCGCCGCTGTGCCGGCCGCTCGGGCGGGGGTGCTGGGTTCCACGGGCATGCCCCCAGCGTATTCGCCCGGGCCTCCCGCCCCCGCCCGCCCGCCGGAGTTCTTGCCCAAAACGACGGAGAAAGGAGGCTTTTGCGCGCGAAAATGGGGAACGCATCCGCTAACTGTGAAAATGTCCGTCGTTTTGGGCACAGGCCGCAGGTGGGGCGGGCCGGGTGCGGGAGGGGCCGGGGAGCGAGGAACTAGACGAAGGCGGCGTGGCCGGTGAGGGCCCGCCCCACGATGAGGGTGTTCATCTCGCGGGTGCCCTCGTACGAATAGAGCGCCTCGGCGTCGGCGAAGAAGCGCGCCACGTCGTATTCGAGAACGATGCCGTTGCCACCGAGAATCTCGCGGGCATACGCGACGGTCTCGCGCATGCGGCTCGTCGTGAATGCCTTGGCCAGGGCGGAGTGTTCGTCGCTCTGCTCCCCGGCATCGAGCATCGCCGAGACCCGCACGCAGAGCGCGATGCTCGCGGTGATATTGCCCATGCACTTGACCAGCAGATCCTGGATGAGCTGATGCGACGCAATCGGCTTGCCAAACTGTATGCGCTCACGGGCATACTTCAGTGCGGCCTCATAGGCCCCGACCGAAACTCCGACCGCGGCCCACGCCACCTCGGCGCGCGTCTGGCGCAGCACCTTGGCCGTGTCCTTGAACGAGTTGGCATTCTGCAGCCGCAGGCTCTCGGGCACGACCACGTTCTCGAGCGTGATGTCGGCGTTCTGCACCATGCGCAGGCTCTGCTTGCCCTCGATCTTCGTCGCCGTGTATCCGGGAGTTGACGTCGGCACGATGAAGCCCTTGACCTGGTTGTCCTCGGCGCTGCGGGCCCAGATCACGGTGATGTCACTGAACGTCGCGTTGCCGATCCAGCGTTTGGAGCCGTTGAGCACCCAGTTGTCGCCGTCACGGGTCGCGACAGTGCGCAGGCCCTGCGCCGAATCCGACCCCGACAGCGGCTCGGTCAGCCCGAACGCACCGATCGTTTCACCGGATGCCATCTTCGGCAGCCACTTGGCGCGCTGCTCGTCCGATCCGGTGAGGGCTATTGAGCCGAAGGCGAGCCCATTCTGCACGCCCACATAGGTGCTCACGCTGGCATCGACGCGAGAGAGTTCCAGAGCCACCCAGCCGCGAAAAACGGCCGAGTTCTCGAACGCCTGCGTTTCGGCATCCCCGAGCCCGATCACGCCCGCCTTGTGGATGCCGGGAATGATCGACATCGGAAATTCTGCCCGTTCCCAGTACTCGTTCACGAGCGGCTTGACCTCGGTCTCGAGGTGGGCGCGCAGATCGGTGAGAAACGACTTTTCCCGATCGGTGAGGAGGTTCTCGAATCCGTAGAAGTCGCTGGCGAGGGGCTCGAATGCCATGTCTGCTCCATTGCGTGAGGGGCGCCTCAAGGTGACGCGCTGTCGGTGTCGTGGCCGGCCCGGCGGCGCGCATCCGTGGCCCGACCGCTGGGACAGCGTCAGCCTAAGCGCGGTGGTGGCGCGCGCGAAAGCGATTGGTAGTTTGGTCTAACAATCGAAAGGGGCGGGCAACGGATGTTTGTGCGCATCGGCAACACGCCTCGCGACTACGCGTGGGGCTCCACCACCGCGATTTCGGAGCTGTTGGGCACGCCCGCATCGGGAAAGCCGGAGGCCGAGTTGTGGCTGGGGGCGCATGCCGGCTCGCCCAGCCGCGTGCTGTCGCCCGAACAGACGGGCGGGGCAGACGACCTCGCGGCGTGGATCGCTGCGGATCCGATGGCCGCGTTAGGCCAGGGCCACGAGCGACTGCCCTTTCTTCTGAAGGTGCTGGCGGCGGCCGGGCCGCTGTCGTTGCAGGCACATCCGTCATCGGAGCGTGCGGCGGCGGGTTTTGCCGCCGAGAATGCCGCCGGGGTGCCGCTGGATTCGCCGTCGCGTAACTATAAGGACCCGTTCCACAAGCCGGAGCTGATTTACGCGCTGAGCGACCGCTTCGAGGCGCTGTGCGGATTTCGGGAGGTGGGCGAGAGCGTGGCGATCCTTGATCGACTGATCGCGGATGCGGATGCGGGTGCGGGTGCGGGAGCGGGAGCGGGCGCTGGTGCTGCAACGCGTGCTGGTGCTGGTGCCGCCGGTGTGGCGGCTGGTGCCGCGGCGCTCGCGGCGTTCCGGGTGCGGGTGTCGCGGGGTGTGGCATCCGTCGATGCCGCCCGAGAGATGTTGCGCGAGACCGTCGGCTGGCTGCTGGGCGGTGGCGCCGATGTCGAGCCGCTCGTGGACGCCGTGGTCGCGGCATCCGCTCGGCTGGTGGCTGGCGGTGGCGGTGGCTCGCATGATCGCGAGCTGCGCACGGTCGGGGCGCTCGCCGAGGCGTATCCGGGTGACGCCGGCATCGTGCTGTCGCTGCTGCTGAACCGGGTGTCGCTGCGGCGTGGTGAGGCGCTGTATCTGCCGGCGGGCAACATCCATGCCTATCTCGAGGGGCTGGGCGTCGAGCTGATGGCGGCGTCGGACAACGTGCTGCGGGGCGGCCTGACACCGAAGCACATTGATGTGCCGGAATTGCTTGCGGTGCTCGATTTCACGCCGCTTCCCGTGCCGTATATTGCCGCGGTGCATGTCGCGCCCGGAGTTGACGAGTTTCGGCCGGACGTGCCCGATTTCGCGCTGTGGCGTGTCGAGGTGGGGGCGGATGTCGAGGCTGGCAAGGACGGGGCAGGTGCGGGGGGAGGCGCGGACGGTGCGGGCGCCTCGGGCGGCTGGCACGGCGGGGGTGCCGAGGGAGCCGCGGACGGCGTGGATGGTGCTGATGCCGGGGGAGCCGGAGATGCTGCGGATGCCTGGGACGGTGCGGATGCTGCGCTGACGAATGGTGCGTCGGATGCCGGGTTCGTGGCCTCGACAAGCACCGCGGGGATTCCACTCGCCGAGGTGATGGCCGGGTCGCCTGACCTTCTGGTCGTCCCGGCGCCGGTGGTGCCGGATGCACCGCCCGCGACGATTCCGCTGAGGGGAGCCGCGATTGCGCTCTGCGTCGACGGCGCGGTCGAACTCGATGGCGCAACGGGCCTGTGCGTGCTGCGGCGTGGCGAGTCGGTGTACGTGACGCCCCAGGAGGCATCCATCACTGTTTCGGGCGCCGGCGCCGTCTTCTTCGCGACTGCGAACGCGTAGCGCTGCGGCCTTCGCGCGCTCGTGTCCCCGCCCGAGCTTCTTCAAAACGACGGAGTTTGTTGACTGCAGAGCTGATTTTGCGCAGGAATCGGGCGTTGGAGGGCTTTTCTCCGTTGTTTTGGACGGGACGGCACTCAAGGCTGCGCGCAAGGCCCGCCCGTCCTGCACAGGGGGTGCGCGTGACGAGTTGTGCACAGAATGGCAGCAGGTGCGGATGCGCGAGGCGTCGGCTCGGCATGATCGTGACATGCAGTCGATTCTCGAGACGTTCAGAGGCAACGGACTCTTCCTGCGACGGCGCGACCTGCTCGCACTCGGACACAGTGACGCGCAGATCCGGAATGCTCGCCGTGGCGGCGTCATCATGCGCGCCCGACAGGGATGGTATTGCCCCAGCAACGCTCCACCGGATGCGATCCGTGCCGTTCGCGTTGGCGGCCGGCTCACCGGGTTGAGTGCTCTCAAGAGCTACGGGCATTGGACTCCGGAGACTGAAGCGCTGCATGTCACGGTTCCGGCGGATGCGCGCGCCCTGCGCTCGATGAACGACATGAGAGTTCGCCGAAAACCGTCCGACAACCAGAACTGCGTGGTCTCGTGGACCGATCGCGCAGCCGAACGATTCGACCCCTGCGCCTGGCGCGTACCCGTGGTGGATGCCCTCGTGCACGTGCTCCGAACGGCCGAGCGCGTGACGGCGATTGTGTGCCTGGATGCTGCATTGCACGCGAGCGATCAAGGTCTGGAGGGAATCACCTCCGGCCAGCTCGAAGAGATCTTTGCACGGGCGCCACAGCGCGTGCAATCGTGGCGATACGACGTCGACGGCCGGGCAGGCGCCGGAGGCGAGACCGAATTTCGACTCCGTTGCCAGGCGGCTGGTCTTCCCTTTCTCCCTCAGCCCTTTCTGCCGGGTGTGGGCCATGCCGATGGCCAGATCGGCCCACACACCTATGTTGAGATTGACGGCGGCTCGGCGCATGACAACTTCGACGCGATCGAGACGGATCGCGACCGCGACGCAAAGTCGACGGTGCTGGGCACACGCACGCTCAGGATTCGCTACCGCATGTTCCGCGGCAAATGGCATCTCTGCGAGGCGATGTTACGCCAGGCCCTCGCCGAAGACCTCGCGCTCGCGAAAACGACGGTAAAGCGATACGAATCACCGCGATGGCAGGCGCAGAAGGGGTCTTTGGATCGAAAAGTCCGTCGTTTTGTGGAGGGCCGAAGCGGGCACGAGACGTCGAGTGGCGCAGGGAGGCGCAGCGGGGCGAGACGGTAGTGTGGCGGTGGCTGCGAAGCGCGTGGCCGCATCCGTCTCGCCGCAGTGTGACGCGGAGAAGGCGAAGCGGAGGATGCCCATGGCGTGGTTGGTCACCGGAGGAGCGGGCTACATCGGTGCGCATGTCGTGCGGGCGTTTCAGAGCGAAGGCATCGACACCGTCGTTATCGACGACCTCTCGAGCGGGCACGAGTCATTCGTGCCGGCGTCCGTGCCCTTTGTGCGAGGCACGATTCTCGATCGCCCGCTGCTGGATGCGACGCTGCGCGACCACGACATCACCGGCGTCGTGCACGTGGCCGGCTTCAAATACGCCGGTGTCTCGGTGCAGCGACCGTTGCATACGTACGAACAGAACGTGACGGGCACGTCTACGCTGCTTGCGGCGATGCAGGATGCGGGTATTAGCGAGATCGTGTTCTCGTCGAGTGCCGCTGTCTATGGCACCCCGGATGCGGATCTGGTGACCGAGGACACCCCCAAGAACCCGCAGTCCCCGTATGGCGAGTCGAAGCTGATCGGCGAGTGGTTGCTGCGCGACCAGGCAGTCGCGGCCGGGTTGCGGCACACCAGCCTGCGTTATTTCAATGTGGTCGGGTCCGGAACCCCCGAGCTCTCCGATACGAGCCCCCATAACCTGTTCCCGCTGGTCTTCGATGCGCTCGTGGCAGGCAGGGCGCCCCGCATTAACGGCATCGACTATCCGACCCCGGATGGCACCTGCGTGCGTGACTACATCCACGTCGCCGACCTCGCCGTATCGCACGTGGCCGCGGCCAAACGCCTCGACGGCGGCGAGTCGATCGAGGCCGTGTACAACCTCGGAAGTGGCGATGGCGTCTCCGTGGGCGAGATCATGTCCACGGTCGCCGTCGTGACGGGAATTTCGTTTACCCCAGAAGTGGGGCCGCGGCGGGCCGGCGATCCCGCGCGGATCGTCGCATCCGGTGAACTCGCGGCCCGCGACCTCGACTGGCGGATGCGACACTCGCTCGCCGAGATGGTCTCCAGCGCGTGGGCGGCGCGCCAGGCCGTCCGCTAGGGCAGACCGACCGCGCCCGGCCTGGGCGAGCTGCGCTTGGCGAGTCCGCTGGCGCTCCCACCGCTCCTCCGCCCAAAAACGACGGAGAATGTGGCTTCCGCCGCAAAAAAGCGCGCTGAATACCCGCGAATTACGTGTATCCCCGTCGTTTTGGATCGCGCCGTGGCGACGGGAGGGGTCGCAGGGGACGGGGTGGTGCGCCGAACGAAAACGACGGAGAAAGAGGCGGATCGCGATGCGAAACGCAGCAAATACGCTCACGCGAGCAAAACATCCGTCGTTTTGGGACAACGGCACGGGGGTGGAAGTGATGGTCGTGGCGCGAATGTTGTAGAGCTGCGGCGCGTCGCAAACTCTCTATCGCAAGTTGAGGCTTTACGATTCGCGACTTGACGCGACTGAACTACACCGGTGTAATTACTAACAACGCGTTTGCCGTTGTAAACGCAAGACATGGGTGGGAGATCGATATGGCTATACCTGAATATCGCTCTGGGGTACCCGATGACTGGTTCATTGATCCTGTCCGGTTGGGGGTGCCTGGGGTTCGTTCCGTCACCGACGACGAGAACCCGTTGGCATGGCAGTCCGATTCGCTGTGTGCGCAGACGGATCCCGAAGCGTTCTTCCCCGAAAAGGGCGGATCGACGCGGGATGCCAAGAAGATCTGTGCCTCCTGCGAGGTCAAGTCGCAGTGCCTTGAGTATGCACTGGCGAACGATGAGCGTTTTGGAATCTGGGGCGGCCTCTCGGAGCGGGAGCGGCGCAAGCTGCGCAAACGCGCCGTCTAGCGTGACGCGGCGCGAACCGTGTCGAGGCATCTCGATGCGCGACACCCGCGCAGCCTGAGCGGCGATTCGCCGGGGGCAACCTAGGCTTGCCCCGATGTATCCGAGAGTCACCGCGATTGTTGTCGCCCGCAATGGCGGCGAGCACCTGACGCGAACGCTCGACGCCCTGAAAGCCCAAAGCAGGCAGCCGGATGTCGTGGTCGCCGTCATGTGCTCGGCCAGCGACGATTCCGCCGCTGTTCTTGCGAATTACTCGCTGACCCAGATCGTCTCTGTGCGCGAAACGCTGCCGTTCGGCGCGGCGGTGGCGACGGGCCTGCGCTCGGTCGGGCAGGCCGTCTCCGATCACGAGTGGCTCTGGCTGCTGGCGCAGGACACCGCACCCGAGCCTCGTGCACTCGAAATGCTTCTCGCGGCGGTCGAGGTGTCGCCATCGGTCGCGGTGGCGGGGCCGAAGCTGGTCGACTGGAACGAACCGAGCACACTGCGCGGCCTCGGCGAGGCGATGACGCCGCTCGGCGCATCCGTGCCCCTGGTCGAGGACGAACTCGACCAGGCGCAGCACGACGGGCTGAGCGACGTGCTGGCAGTGGCGCCCGGCGGCATGCTCGTGCGACACACGCTGTGGGAGCGGCTGGGCGGCTTCGACCCGGGCCTTCCCCTCGTTGACGACGGCCTCGATTTCTGTGTGCGCGTGCGTCTGGCCGGATCTCGGGTCGTGCTTGTTCCCGCCGCGCGCGTGGGGTTCGCTGCCGACGGCGTTGCGGGGCCGAGCCGCTCCACGAAGGGCAGAAATCGTCGGCGACTCTTCCGTGTGCGCCGCGCCGCGCAGCTGCACCGGCGCATGGCATACGCGCCCGCCGCCGCCGTGCCGTTGCATTGGCTGTCCCTGGTGCCGCTCGCCATCGCTCGCTCGCTCGCTCGCCTGGTGCGCAAGGAGCCCGGCGCCATCATCGGTGAACTCGCGGCAGCTTTCGCCACCGCGTTCAATGCGGTGAGCACCACTTCCGCACGCCGTGCCATCGCCCGGAGTAAGGTCGTCGGCTTTGCCGCCGTCAAGCCGCTGCGCATTCCGCATGCCGAGGAGCGTCGGGCACGCGCGCTGAAGCGCGAGGCCGCTCTGCTGCGCTATCGCGGAGAAAAGAAGGAGTTGCGGTTCTTCTCGGGCGGTGGAGTCTGGGTCGTTCTGGTCATGGCCGTCATCGGCGTGGCGCTGAGCGTTCCGCTTCTCGGCACATCCGTTCTGACCGGCGGATCCCTGCTGCCGCTTTCCGGCAGCGTCGCCGCCCTCTGGGATCATGTGGGCTACGGATGGCGCGACATCGGCCTCGGATTCGTCGGCGCGGCGGATCCGTTCAGTGCCGTGCTTGCCGTTCTCGGCTCGCTGACCTTCTGGCAGCCGTCGTTCTCTCTGACGATCGTGTGGATTGCCGCGCTGCCTCTGGCCGCCCTCGGCGCCTGGATCGCCGCGAGCCGCGTCACCGACCGAATGGGCCTGCGTGCGACCGCCGCCGTCGTGTGGGCTCTCGCGCCGAGCCTGTTGCTGGGGTTGCAGACGGGCCGGCCATCCGCGGTTCTGGTGCACCTGCTGCTGCCCTGGCTGTTCTTCGCCGGCGTTTCGGCGTCACGATCGTGGGCGGCTGCGGCGACCACGGCGATTCTTGCGGCCGCGACGCTGGCCTGCGCACCTTCGCTGGGGCCGGCGCTGATCGTGCTCTGGATCGTGAGCCTCGTGCTGGCGGGCCGCCATATTGCGCGGCTCATCGTGATGCCCCTGCCGGCGCTGGCGCTCTTCGCGCCGCTCGTGTGGCAGCAGGGCGCCGTAGGCAACTGGCTGGCGCTCATGGCGGATCCCGCGGTTCCACTCGCCAGTAACCGACCTCACGCCTGGGAGCTTGTCAGCGGGTTCCCGGATGCCTCGCTCGGCGGCTGGGCGCAGTTCCTGTCCGAACATTCACTATCCGGCGTCGCTCCCGTGTTCATCGTGCCCATCCTGCTGATCCCGCTCGGGGTGTTGGCACTCCTGGCCATGTTCCTGCGCGGGTCGGCTCGTGCGATGCTCAGTCTCGGCGTGGCACTGCTCGGCTTCCTGACGGCCATTGCTGCCGGCCAGCTGGCCGTCGCGACGGTCGGCTCGGCATCCGTTGCGGTGTGGGCGGGGGCAGGGCTGAGCCTCTACTGGCTCGGGCTGGTCGGGGCGGCCACTATCGGGCTCGGCGCTCTCGGTCGCGCGGCGCTGGTGCCCGCGTGGGTCGTCGTCGTTGCGGTTGCCGTCGCCATCACCCCCGCGGCCATCAGCCTGCCGCTCGGCACAACCGTCGTCGCAGGCGGTGACGGGCGCACCTTGCCCGCCGTCGTGACAGCGGATGCCGCCACAAACCCGCGCATCGGAACGTTGCGCCTGACCCCACAAGCTGACGGCGGCATCGCTGCGGAGTTGCTTCGCGGAACGGGCAACACCCTGGACAGCCAAAGCACCCTGCTGAGTACCCGGGAGGGTGCGGGATCGGGCGAGCGCGCGCTCGCGTCCCTGGCCGGCAATCTCGCCTCGCAGAGCGGGCAGGACCCGTCTGAGCAGCTGTCCCGGCTGGGCATCGGATTCGTACTGCTCGCGCCGGCCGCGCACGCGGCGCACGAGGACCCCAGTCGTGAGGCCGTGGCGACGAGCACGCGGGCATCCACTGCTCTCACGGCCAACGCGCACCTGGCCGACGTGGCCGAGACTGGCTACGGTGCGCTGTTCAGCTTCGATGCCGGTGACGAGAAGGCGATTCCTGCCGCCGCACGTATTCCCCCGGATGCCGGTGGCGCGGCGCGCCCGCTGTCGCTCGTTGTGCTCGGTGTGATCTTCGGAATTTTCCTGCTGCTGGCGCTTCCGACCGGTCGCGTGACCGAGTTCACCGAGCCGCGCCGCGGCCGGCCCCGCTCGCGCGCCGCCGCGTCGCCGAAGGGCTCGCCGCCGCCCGACCCGGTGGAGCCCTCCGTCCCGTCCCCGGCCGTGCCGTCGAAAACGACGGAGAAAAGCGATGAAGGGTCGAGCGATCCTTCAATAACGGACGAAAAAACAGATAGTTCCGTCGTTTTGGAACGAGGCCGGGGAGAGGCGGACGCTCCGGATGCCGCGGGCGAGCCGCGCGCATCCGCTTCTGCAGGCGTCGACCTGAGCCCGGTCCCGTCCAAAACGACGGAGACAGAGGCGGATGCGCGTGCTCAAGCCTCGTCAGATGCGCACAGCGCCAATAATTCCGTCGTTTTCGACGAGCACGGTCGGGGGGACGAACGCGGCCACGGCCGCGAGAGCCCAGGGGCGGGCGAGAGCCACGCGGCGGGGGAGAGCGGGGGCGAACGTGTCGACTAGACAGGGCATCGTGCGCGGGAGCGCGCGCGCGGTCACCGGTGTCGTGGGCATCGCCGTCGCGGCGGCGGCCGTCGCGGTGGCGCTCTGGGTACCCCTGCCCTCCCACACCGTCGCGCCACCGGCGGTGAAGGTCACGCCCGTTCCGACTGACCAGGCACGCGTGTGCCCCGGGCCGATCCTGGCGCTTGCGGCCGACTCGAGCAACGCCGCAGCGGCATCCGCATTCGGAACGCCGGCGACGGTCGCCGGCGCCAGAACAGACGCCGGAGCCGCCACGGGCACCGGAACAGAAACCGGTGCCGAACAGGCGAATCCGCAGAGGAAGGCGCTCAAGACCGGAGGCAGCAGCTCCCACAACGGCGCGCCGCTGCTGATCACCGTTCCGGTGGCCCCCGGCGCGACCCGGCCGCCGCTCATCGTCGGCAGCCAGAGCCAGCGGGCAACCCAGGAGGATCTGAGCGGGCTCGCGGCAGCGGCCTGCGACGACGCCTCCGCAGACAGCTGGCTGGTCGCCGGAGCCACCAGCCTCGGCCAGACCAGCCTGGTGCTCCTCACCAATCCGGGCGCGGCGCTCGCCACCGTCGACCTCACCGTCTACGGCGAATCCGGTCCGGTGAGCGCCCCCGGCGGAACCGGCATCTCGGTGCCCGCCGGCGCGCAGAAGATCGTGCCGCTCGCGGGGCTGGCGCCATCCGTCAGTGCCCCCGTCGTGCACGTGCAGACCCATGGGGGCCGCGTGCTGGCTACCATGCAGCAGAGCGTCGTTCAGGGCATCGAACCGGGCGGCGTCGAGATGACCGCCGCGACGGGCGCTCCCTCAACCCACCAGCAGATCGCCGGGATGATGGTGCGCACGCTGTCCGCCCTGAAGGCCAGCCAGTCCAGCGAGGGCTACGGCAGCAACCTCCCCGCCCTGCGAGTGCTCGTGCCCGGCAGCAAGCCGGCCCAGGTGAGTGTCGGCGTTGTAGGCGAGACCGGCACGGCCACCGGCGACGCCTACACTGCCACGCTGAAGCCAGGCGTGGTCACCGAGATCCCGCTCGACGCACTCAGCGACGGCAACTACACGCTCGATGTCACCTCCGATCAGCCGATCGTTGCCGCCGCGCGCACCTCGACGGCAAGCGCCACCGCAAAAGACTTCGCCTGGTTCACGGCGTCTTCACCACTGTCGGATGCCTTCCTCGCGCCGATCAGCGCCGGCCCCGGTGCCACGCTGCATCTGCTCAACACCGCGACGACGGATGCCGCGCTCACCATCACCTCGCGGGCGGGCGTCGCGCAGAAGGTCACGGTGCCTGCTGGCGCCGGCACGAGCGTCGCGCTCCCGACCGCGGGGGTGTACGCGGTGGCTGGCGCCGCGGGCCTCGTCGCCTCGGTCGGATACAGCGGCGACGGCCAGCTCGCGTCATTCGCCCTGCAGCCTGCCGCGCCGCTGGCGAGTGCCATCACGGTGTATCCGCGGTAGACGCGTGGCGCGCCGGATACCGGCCGGCCACGCCTAGAAGCGCCTGAACCGCTCGGGCGTCAAGGTTCAGCGTTGCGTAGGCCGCATTGCGGCCCCGTCCCGTGCTTAGAAGTGGCGAAATCTCTCGGGAGCCAAATCCCACGGGTCCTTGCCGAGCAACTCGGCGACGGCACGGAAAACGCAACTCTCCACGAGCATCCGCTGGTGCAGTTCGTCGTTGCGGTGCAGCTTGCTGAGCCGCTGGATCGGCACCCTGTAGAGAATCACGGTGTGGGTCTGCGGGTCGACCCGCCAGCGCTCGACCCCGCGCGGATCCGTGGTCGAGATCGGTGCCGAGGCCACCTCGAAGCGCACCTGCGCCAGGTCTGTCGGCCAGAGCCCCTTGAGGTAGTCGGCGGTGGATGCCACGGTCGACTCGAACAAGTCGATGCGGCTGTGCAGCATGGGCAGGTGGGGTCCGGTGACGGGGCCTCGTGCGCCGTGTCCGTGCCTGCTGCGCCACGCGCTGCGCGGGGACGGCTCGACGCTGGCATGACGGGAACGGGGCATGTCGACATCCTACGGCGGAAGGGCTCGGGATAGTCTGGAGGGCGATGCCGAATCGTCCGTGTTCCCGAGCCGCGTGCAGCAACGATGCCGTCTCCACGTTGACCTATGTGTACGCGGATTCGATGGCCGTGCTCGGGCCGCTCAGCATGGCGCACGAGCCACACAGCTACGATCTGTGCACCGTTCATGCCGAGCGTCTTTCCGCCCCGAAGGGCTGGCAGGTGGTGCGCCACTCGGTGCTCGGTGAGAGCGGTTTCGGGGCATGAGCTCGTCGGCCCGCAGCATTCGGGCCCAGCTGAATGCCGTCGTCAAGAGCTATGACGTACGCGGACTCGTCGGCGAATCACTGACGGCTGAGATCGTGACGGCCATCGCGGCGGGTTTCGTCGACGAGGTCGGGGCGGCGGGCGGCGACGTTGTGGTCGGCCATGACATGCGTGACTCCTCGCCGGAGTTCGCGGCGGCATTCGCGGCAGGAGCACAGGCCCGCGGTGCCAACGTGGTGTCGATCGGGCTGTGCTCCACGGACGAGTCGTACTACGCATCCGGCATTCTGAACGCCCCCTCGGCGATGTTCACAGCCAGTCACAACCCTGCAACGTACAACGGCATCAAGCTGGCTCGTGCGGGTGCGCAGGGCATCAGCATGCAGACCGGGCTGGGCACCATTCGCGACAGGGCGGAGGCGTATCTCACCGATGGCCTTGTCTCGACTCCGGCCCCGGGAACGTTCCGCGAGCAGAATGTGCTGGCCGGATACGCCGGGTACCTGCGCTCTCTCGTCGACCTCAGCGGCATCCGCCCCGTCACCGTTGTGGTGGATGCCGGCAATGGCATGGGCGGGCTCACCGTTCCCGCCGTGCTCGAAGAGGCTGCCGGGCTGCCCGCGCTGCCGCTCACGGTCATCCCCCTGTATTTCGAACTCGACGGATCTTTTCCCAACCACGAGGCGAACCCGCTCGAGCCCTCGAATCTTGTCGACCTGCAGAAGGCGGTGGTGCAGCACGGCGCCGACCTGGGGTTGGCGTTCGACGGCGACGCCGACCGCTGCTTCGTCGTAGACGAGCTCGGCCGGGCCGTCACCCCCTCGGCCGTCGCGGCGATAGTCGCCCTGCGGGAGATCACGCGCGTGCGTGCCGCCGATCCGGATGCGGAGATCACCGTGCTGCACAACGTGATCACGTCGAATATCGTTGCCGAGACGATCGAGGCGGCTGGAGCCACCGCGATTCGCACCAAGGTGGGGCATTCGCTCATCAAGGATGAGATGCGGGCCACCGGCGCGATCTTCGGTGGGGAGCACTCGGCGCACTATTATTTTCGCGACTTCTGGAGTGCGGACAACGGCATGCTCGCCGCGATGCACCTGCTCGCCGAGTTCGGCACGCAGGATGCGCCGCTCTCGCAGCTTGCCGAGCGCTTCGATCCGTACGCGGGCTCGGGCGAGATCAATTCAACCGTTGCGGATGTTCCGGCCGCGTATACGCGTATCGTCGAGGCGTATTCGTCCATCGCCGATCTCGACGAATTCGATGGACTGACCGTCACCGGCATGGTGAGCCCCGATGAGCCGTTCTGGTGGTTCAGCGTGCGCCCCTCCAACACGGAGCCGTTGCTGCGCCTGAACGTCGAGGCCGCGGACCAGCCCACGATGGCACGCATCCGCGACCACGTGCTGGCGCTCATTCGCGCGTAGGCCTCCACGCACAGCAGCGCGGTGATGCGAGAATAGACGCATGACTCTTGCCGCTTCCCCCGACACGACCGCGCTCGCATATAAGGTCGCCGACCTTTCGCTGGCACCCGCGGGCCGCCACCAGCTGCGCCTGGCCGAGAACGAGATGCCCGGCCTCATGGCCCTGCGCACCGAGTTCGGCGAATCCCAGCCGCTCGCCGGAGCGCGCATCGCCGGCAGCCTGCACATGACCGTGCAGACCGCGGTGCTCATCGAGACGCTCGTCGCCCTCGGCGCCGAGGTGCGCTGGGCCAGCTGCAACATTTTCTCCACGCAAGACGAAGCCGCGGCGGCCGTTGTCGTCGGGCCGAACGGAACGGTTGACGCGCCCGCGGGCGTGCCGGTCTTCGCCTGGAAGGGCGAGAGCCTGGAGGAGTACTGGTGGTGCACCCAGCAGATCTTCGACTGGTCGGCTGAAGCCAAAAGCTCCGGTGCCGACTGGATCGGCCCCAACCTGATTCTCGACGATGGCGGCGACGCCACCATGCTGGTGCATCTCGGTCGCGACTTCGAAGAGGCCGGCGCTGTTCCGGATGCGGCCGACGGCGACTCCCACGAATACCGCGTGGTTCTCGAGGCGCTTCGGGAGTCGCTGAAGGCATCCGGCGACCGCTGGACGCGGATTGCCGCGGAGATCGGCGGTGTCACCGAGGAGACCACGACCGGCGTGCACCGCCTGTACGAGCTGGCGCGCGACGGCAAGCTGCTGTTCCCGGCGATCAACGTGAACGACTCGGTCACCAAGAGCAAGTTCGACAACAAGTACGGCATTCGGCACTCGCTGCCCGACGGGCTGAACCGCGCCACCGATGTACTCATCGGCGGCAAGGTGGTGTTCGTTGTCGGGTACGGCGACGTGGGCAAGGGGGCCGCCGAGGCGCTGCGCGGCCAGGGTGCTCGGGTGATCGTGAGCGAGGTCGACCCGATCAACGCCCTGCAGGCGGCCATGGACGGTTTTCAGGTGGCGCGTCTCGAGTCCGTGGTGGGCGAGGTGGACATCTTCGTCTCGTGCACGGGCAACCTCAACGTGATCACGCTCGAGCACATCCTGGCGATGAAGCACTTGGCGATCGTCTCCAACGTTGGCCACTTCGACAACGAGATCGACATGGCCGGCCTCGAGGCGCTGGCCGGTGTCGAGAAGGTGGAGATCAAGCCGCAGGTGCACGAATGGCGGCTGCCGAACGGCCGGTCGGTGCTGGTGCTCTCTGAGGGGCGGCTGATGAACCTGGGCAACGCCACGGGGCATCCGTCGTTCGTGATGAGCAATTCGTTCACCAACCAGGTGCTCGCACAGATCGAGCTGTATGTGTCGCCCGAGAACTACCCGGTTGGCGTGTACGTACTGCCCAAGCACCTCGACGAGAAGGTGGCGCGGCTGCACCTGGACGCCCTCGGCGTCGAGCTGACGACGCTCAGCGCGGAGCAGGCCGCCTACATCGGCGTGCCGGTCGAGGGCCCATACAAGGTCGACCACTACCGCTACTGACCCGCCTCGGGCGGGCGGCGAGGCGTGGGTCAGCGGGACGGGAAGGCGTGCGGAAGCTCGGTGAGCACCGGCGCGAGGCGCGACATCCGCTCGGCCTCGAGGCGCAGCGCGGCGGTGTCGCGCTCGCGACGCAGCGCAGCCACCCCCGCAAGAAAGAGTTCGGCGTCCACCGCGGACCCACTCGACGGGAGTGGCAACGGCGCCACGAACGCGGATGCCTCCCCGGCCAGCTCCACAGCTAACCCGGCCCGAGCGAGAGGCGTGAGTTGCGCCGCCTGATGCAAATACGCGGCGATGCGGCGCGAGAGGCGGTCGGGCAGCCGCGCGACATCCGCAATCGTCGCCCACTGCGTGAGCGGCTCGGGCACCCCGTATATGACGTCGTTAATGCGCGGCACGCGCTCGTGCTGGCTGTAGGTTCCGGCGAGCAGGTCGCCGAGCCGCTTCGAGCGGCCGTTGAGCAGCGCGGCTATCGCGGCAAGCCCGCCGAAGGTCATGAAGATCTCGAGAACCCCGGTGAGCGCGCGAATGAATGCGTGCCGAAACTGGGTGGCGCCTCCGTCGTCGCGCACGATACGTGCGCCCACCGCCCATTTGCCCAGTGACCGGCCCCGGGAGGCGATCTCAACCGTCATCGGAACTATCACGAGGGCGAACACCAGGCTGATCGTGACGAGCGCCGTCTGCAACGCCGTGTCGAGGCCGCCGCCGAGAAACAGGATCGCCAGCACGAGTCCCACCAGCAGCGCCACGTACGCCAGCCAATCGATCATTGATCCGGCCGCGCGCAGAATGAAGCTCGCGGGCCGAACGTCGAGCGCGACGGCCTCGCCGGTCATCAACTCGTTCTCGGAGCCGTCATCCATGCCGGAGAACCCGGGCGCGCCGCTGTCGCCCAGACCCGGCACTTCGGGCGCACCGCTGTCGACCATGGATATCATCTAAGCAGATGGACCTCGACGCATACACTGCTGCCCACCGTGATCAGTGGGATCGCCTCGCCGCGCTCGGTCGCAAACGCACCTTCTCGGGGGTGGAGGCCGACGAGCTCATCGACCTGTACCAATCCGGGGCCACCGAGCTGTCGGCGATCCGCACGCAGGCGGGGTCGACGCCCCAGGGCGACCGCCTGTCGATCCTGCTGTCCACGGCCCGGCTGCGCTTCACGGGCGCGGGCAGCAATCTGTTCTCGCAGCTGCCACGGTTTTTCGGCATCCAGCTGCCTGCCGCGCTGTTTCGGCTGCGCTGGTTGACGCTCGCCGTCGCGCTCGTGACGGTGGTCGTCGGCGGCCTCTACGCGGCCTGGACGCTGGGCGACCATCAGGTGCTCGCCAATTACGGGTCGGATGCCGACCTCAAGCAACTCGTGAACCACAGCTTCACCGACTATTACTCGGCGAACCCCGCAGCGTCGTTCACGGGCCAGGTGTGGACCAACAATGCCTGGATTGCCGCGCAGTGTATTGCCTTCGGCATTCTCGGGCTGTACGTGCCGGTCATTATTCTGCAGAACGCGATGAACGTGGGCGTGACGGGCGCGATCATGTTCGCCTACGGCAAGGGGGATGTGTTCTTCCTGTACATCGCGCCGCACGGGATGCTCGAACTCACGTCAATCTTTGTGGCCGCTGCGGCCGGACTGCGCATCTTCTGGGCGTGGGTGGCGCCCGGGGCGCGCACGCGCGGGCAGGCGCTCGCCGAAGACGGCCGCGCACTGTTCACGGTGGTGATCGGGCTGGTGCTCTCGCTGCTGGTCTCGGGTGTCATCGAGGGTTTCGTGACCCCGGCGCCCTGGCCATGGCCCGTGAAGATCGGCATCGGCGCACTCGCGCTTGCAGCATTCTTCGTCTACATGCTTGTCGTCGGCCGCCGCGCCGTGCGCGCCGGAGAGACCGGGGACCTCGACGAGTTCGAGGCCGGCGCCCGCCGCCTCATCGTCGGCTGAGCCGCGCTCAGCCGGCCTCCTGGCCCGCCCGGCCACCTCGCTTTGAGCGGCCAGCGCTGCGCATAACTCATGCAATCTGACGCGGCGGCGTCGGACTTCCGCGTCTTTTCGGGCCGCCGTCCGTGGCTGCATCGGAACTGCATGAGTTATGTGCGGGAGCGGCGCGCGGTGACAGGCCGGAAGCTGACAGGACGACGGGTCGGGCGTAGGTGCGGGGTGCGTTCAGCCGGCCTGGCGGTCGGGGTGCATGGCGATCATGACCGAGAGCGGGGCGCCGTCGGAGATACTTGATTCGTGAGCGAGCAATTTCTTGAGGGTGGCGAGGAATCGATCGCCGAACCGGTCGTCGAGTCTCTCGCCCATTCCGACCCCGAATCGAGCCATCGGGCAGACGCAACGAGTACGAGTGCTTCCGTCGAAACATCCGGCCCCAGCCTGTGGCGGCACGGCGGCTTCCTCAAGCTGTGGGCTGGCGAATCGGCCAGTCAGCTCGGCACCCAGCTCACCCAGCTCGCCGTTCCCGTGCTGGCCATCAACCTGCTCCAGGCCACCGAGTTCCAGGTCGGCGTGCTCGGCGCGGCCGAGACCGCGGCATTCCTGGTGGTCGGCCTGCCCGCCGGTGCCTGGGTCGACCGCTGGCTGAAGCGCCGCGTGATGATCGCGGCCGACGCCGTGCGCGCGATAGCCCTCATCGCCATCCCGCTGCTGTGGGTTCTCGGCGCTCTGCAGATGTGGCACGTCTACGTGGTGGCCGCCGTCATCGGCATGGCCACCGTCTTCTTCGACGTCTCCTACCAGAGCTACGTGCCCATCCTGGTGCGCCACACGCAGGTTCCGGATGCCAATGCCCGGCTCGAATCCACCGCCCAGATCGCGCGCATCGGCGGCCCCGCGCTCGGCGGCGGACTGCTCACGATCGTCAGTGCGCCCTTGCTGCTGCTGGGTGACGCGCTGAGCTATGTGTTGTCGTTTCTGTTCCTGTGGCGCATCCGGGACGAAGAGAAGCCGGCCGATCCTGCCGAGCGCGCCGGGCTATGGCACGAGATTCGTGAGGGCCTGTCGTTCGTCTGGCACCACAAACTGATCCGCACCATCACCGCAACCACCGGGGCCAGCAACTTCTTCGGCGGGATCGCTTCGACGCTGCTCACGCTGCTGATCCTGCGCGAGCTGGATCTCGGCGCCGTGGGCCTCGGCATCATCATGTCGGTCGGCTCGATCGGCGGACTGCTCGGCGCGCTCGCGACGCCGTGGCTGTCGCGCCGGCTCGGCGAGGGCACCGTCATCCCGCTCGCGGCGGTCGTGAGCGGCCTCGCCATTCTGCTCTGGCCCGCCGCGGCGCTGGAGCCCGCCTTCTCCCTGCCGCTGCTGATTCTCGCGGAGTTTCTGTTCTCGTTCTCGGTGCTGGTCTACAACATCGCCCAGGTGAGCTTTCGCCAAAGGGTCTGCCCGCCGCGGTTGCTGGGGCGCATGAACGCGTCGATCCGCTTCGTGGTGTGGGGCGTGATGCCCATCGCCAGCCTGATCGCGGGGGTGCTGGGCTCGAGCATCGGAGTGGTGCCGACGCTGTGGATCGGCGCAATCGGCACGCTCGCGGCATCCGGTTTCGCCGTGTTCTCTCCACTGCTGGGCATGCGCACCCTGCCGGGTGCCGCCCCCGAGCCCTGACGCCCCGGCCGGTCCCGCCCAGCCCGCACCCCACCGCGCACACCACAACGACGGAGATTCTGCGGATATCGGGCAGCAAGGGATGCGTATTGCCCCAAATCGCGCAGAATCTCCGTCGTTGTGGTCAACCCCGGGGGGGTGGGGTCAGGCCTTCTTCGTGCGGTCGAAGATGAACTTGTAGGTGGCGCCGGCGATGATGGCGCCCACGATCGGGGCGACGACGGTCGCCCAGAGCTGGCCGAGCGCTTCCGGGCCTCCGAAGATCGCTGTCGCGATGGCGCGGGCCGGGTTGAACGAGGCGTTCGAGACCGGGATGGCGATGAGAGCCAGCAGCGTCAGGGTGAGGCCGATGGCCAGCGGTGCGAAGCCGGATGCCGCGCGCGAGCTGGTCACGCCGATGATGACGTACAGGAAGATCGCCGTCGTGATGATCTCGATCAGCAGCACGGCAACGAGGTTGTAACCCCCGGGGGAGATTGCGTCGTATCCGGTGGAGGCACCCTTGAACTGTGCCGTCAGGTCGCTGTTCTTGCCGCCGGCCAGAATCGCGAACAGCAACACGGTGGCGATGATACCGCCGACGATCTGCGCGACGATATAGCTGATCACGTCCTTCCAGGCGAAGCGACCGGCGACCGCGAGACCGATGGTCACTGCCGGGTTGAAGTGGCCGCCCGAGACGGGCCCGAAGGCGTACGCTCCGACCACGACCGTAAGGCCGAGCGCGAGCGAGACACCGACGAATCCGATGTTCAGGCCGCCCTCGCCGCCGTTGAAGCCGGCCGCGAAGAGTACGGCCCCGACCACGCCGAAGACGAGAACGAATGTTCCCAGCGCCTCGGCGCCGAGCCGGGCGCCGAGCGTTGAGACGGTTGTGTGTTCAGCGGATGCCGTGGTGTCGGCCATGAGCGATTCCTTTATGTCAGTTAAGCCGTGAATATGCTTTGTGATGCATACAGCACCGTATTGGAGAGCAGGACGGTAACGCCGAACATCTCGCCGTATGTCGAAACGGGCTCGAAGGGCGCGCTCAGTGCATCATCGTGGAACTGAAACCACCCCGGCCGCCGTCGGCCAGCGCTCGCCTCGGCGGTCGCACCCTCAGAGTCGGCCCGCCGCCTTCAGCGCCAGATACCGGTCGGCCAGCGCCGGCGGCAGCTGGGCCGGGGCATCCGTGACCACCTCCGCACCGAGACGGCGCACGGCCGCCGACACGCGCGCGACGTCGAGCAGCGCCCGCTCGGCCGCGGCCGCTCGATACACCTGCTCCCTGTCCCCCCGTTCGGCGACCGCACGCAGCACCTCGGGGTCGGTGACGGATGCGACGACGACTGTGTGCCGTCTCGTCAGCTGCGGCAAGACCGACAGCAGCCCGCGACTCGCGCCCGGTGAGTCGATCGAGGTGAGCAGTACCACGAGCGCGGGCTGGCTCGTGAGGGCGCGCACCTGCCCGGGCACGGCCGTCCAGTCCATCTCGATCAGCTCGGGGTCGACGACCGCGAGCGTGTCGACCATGCGCGAGAGCAACTCGGCGCCGCTCGCGCCCTGCACCCGAGCCCGCACGCGGCGGTCGTACGCCACGAGATCGACGCGGTCGCCCGCCCGTGTCGCCAGGGCGGCCAGCAGCAGCGAGGCCTCGAAGGCGGTGTCGATGCGCGGCTCGTCCTCGATGCGCGCGGCCGAGGTACGGCCCGTGTCGATGACTATCACGACGCGCCTGTCGCGCTCGGGGCGCCAGGTGCGCACGACGAGCCGGTCGACGCTTCCCGAGACATCCGCCCCTCGCCGCGCCGTCGCTCGCCAGTCGATGGAGCGCACGTCGTCGCCGCGCACGTACTCCCGCAGCGAGTCGAATTCGGTTCCCGGTCCGCGCACCATCACGCTCGTCGCCCCGTCGAGCTCCCGCAGGCGGGCGAGCCGAGACGGCAGGTGCTTGCGCGAGGTGAACGGCGGCAGAACCCGGATGCGCCCCGGCGCCACCAGCGTGGCCTGCCGGCCGAACAGCCCGAGCGGTCCCCGCGACCGCACCGTCACCTGGTGCACGCGACGCTCGCCGCGACGTGTCGGGGTGAGCGGAAGGGAGACAAGCCGACGCTCGCCCGGGGGAATGCGCACCGGCATCCGCACCGCAGTCGAGGTCGACCCAGACCCCCGCGTCGAGCCAGACCCACGCGTCGACCCAGACCCCCGCGTCGAGCCAGTCGAGCCAGTCGAGCCCGGCGAGTATGTCGGGGCGCCCGCCGACGGCTCCCAGCCGTCGCGCACCACCCCGCGCAGCGCGCGCGCGCCCAGATTCGTCAGATACAACTCGCTCGTCACGCTCTCACCGAGCCGCACCCGGGCGGGCAGCGCCCGCTGCACCGACAGCCGGCGGGCGGATGCCGCGAGCGACAGATCGACGAAGCCCAGAACCAGACACAGTACGATCCACCCGACCATCACGAGCGCCGCCACGTTTCCGTCGCGCCCGAGCAGAACGACGGGCACCACGCCGAGGGCGAGGAGCAGAACGAAGCGGCCGGAGATGGTCATGAGAGCCGGCCTAGATCGGAACCTGGACCTGCTGCACGATCGAGCGCAGGATCGCGTCGACGGCGACGCCCTCCAGCTCGGCCTCGGGCTGCAACTGAAGCCGGTGCCGCCACGTGGGCAGCAGCATGGCCTGCACATGATCCGGCGTGATCGAGTCGTAGCCCGAGAGCCATGCCCAGGCGCGCGCGGTGGCGAGCAGCGCGGTGGTGCCGCGCGGGCTCACGCCGAGTTTCACCGAAGGGCTCTGCCGGGTGGCCCTGGCGAGGTCGACGATGTAGGCCAGCACATCCGCGCTCGCGCCGACGGATGCCACTGCCGCCTGCGCCTCGGCCAGCCGGGTGGCGTCGAGCACCGGAGTCACCCCGGCCGCAGCCAGATCGCGCGGGTTGAATCCGGCGGCGTGCCTGCGCAGCACCTCCACCTCGCTCTCGCGCTCGGGCAGATCCAGTGTGAGCTTGAGCAGAAAGCGGTCGAGCTGCGCTTCGGGCAACGTGTACGTTCCCTCGTATTCGATGGGGTTCTGGGTGGCGGCCACGATGAACGGGTCCGGCACGGGCCTGCTCACCCCGTCGGCGCTCACCTGGCGTTCCTCCATGGCCTCGAGCAGGGCAGACTGCGTCTTCGGCGGGGTGCGATTGATCTCGTCGGCCAGCAGGATATTGGTGAACACCGGACCCTCGCGAAACTCGAACTCGCCGGCGCGCGGGTCGTAGACGAGCGAGCCCGTCACGTCGCCCGGCATCAGGTCGGGGGTGAACTGCACGCGCTTCGTCTGCAGGTTCAGCGCGTGGCTGAGCGAGCGCACCAGCAGCGTCTTCGCGACGCCGGGCACGCCCTCCAGCAGCACGTGGCCACGCGCCAGCAGCGCGATGATGAGGCCCGTGACCGCGCCGTCCTGGCCCACGACGGCCTTGCCCACCTCGGTGCGCACCTGCGTGAGCGCGGAACGGAGGCGGTCTGTTTCTGCGGTCTCGGTCATGGATTCATTCTCCTTCGTTCGATCGGGGCGGCGAGTTCTGCGGTGTCGGAGAAGCCGTTGGGCGGGTCCGCCTCATGACGGCGGTCTCCAGCTCGGCGAGCCGGTCGGATGCCCGCAGCAGTTCGGCGTCGCTGTGCGGCACGGTGCCGAGCAGGATGCCACGCACGGTGGCGGGGTCACCTCCGATGAGCGCGGCAACGGCATCCGAAACCTCGATGACGCTCGCCGTGCGTGCAAGCCCGGCCAGCCTCGCGAGCCGGGCGACGGCGCCGACACGAAGCGCGTCCAGCGCCCGCAGCCGGGCGGAGGAGCGCTGGTAGAGCCGCGCGCGGCCTTCCATGGTCTCCTCGGCGCGCACCACCACGGGCAGGTTCTCGACGACGAGCGGTCCGAAGCGCCGACCGCGCCAGATCGCCGCGGCAAGCGCCGCGACCAGCAGCAGCACCATCACGGCCGTGACCCAGCCCGGAGTGAGCGCGCCCAGGCTCGGCGGCCCGGTGGCGGCAACGTCGGCAATGGTGGGCAGATACCAGACGAGCGTGTGGGTGCCGCCGAGCAGATTGAGAGCGAGGGCGGCGTTCCCCGCGCGGTCGATGCCGTCGTTGCTGAGCACCTTCGTGGAACCGAGCACATCGACGCTGGAGCCGCTCTGTGCGTTCCGCGTGTGCACGTACGCATACGCCCCGTCGCTCGTTGGAAAGCAGCCGACGACGTCGGCTGTGCCCGATGTGGAGCCCGCGCCGGCCACGCGATAGGCCTGACCCGGTGCGGTAATACTGCCGGCTCGCACGGCGGCAGGCACCTCGCAGCGGGTCGGCAGATCAGAGGACTTCTTCGCCGCACCCGCCGCCGAGACCGTGGGGGCCAGCGCCTCGAGCGCAGCGAAGGAGGGCTGCACGATGACGACGGCGGCGCCGAGCTCGGCCACGCTCCGCAGCTGTGCTCTCGAGAGATAGTTCGAGGGATCCGCGAGCAGCACCGTCGCATCAGCGGCGCCCGCTGCCGTGACCGCCGCTCGCGCCTCTGACAGCGTCGCGGCTGTTTTCACGCTCACGCCGTGCCGCTGCAGCACCTGCACGAGGGCACGCGACCCGCCCGGCGCGGCGCTGTCGGCGGCGAGAGGGCTGCCGGCCGCCGGATCCCCGCCCCCGCGCACCGCTATCGCCACTATCACGATGACGAGCGCCACGGCGGCGAACCCCACCCAGAACCTGGCGCGACGGCCCGCCTGGCGCAGCGAGGGCGTCGATGAGGCGGCCGCGCGTGGTCGCAGCGCCGTGCTCATCGTGAGGCACCGCCATGCGCGCCGGATTGCCCGACGCGCTGCTCGACGGCCTGCTCATCGAGCGGCGCCAGCGCATCCGGTCGTGCCGTGCGCAGCCGGGCTTCCAACTGACCGAGGGTCGTGTAGTCGTGTTGCGTGCCCGCCACGCCGAGATAGCGCACCCTGTCGAAGAGCCCGGCCGCCTCGCCCAGCCGCACGCGCTCCGCCGGAAACGCGGATGCGGCGCGCGCGCCGAAACCGTGCGCCGTCGTTCCGGGGTTCACCGTGAGAATCGTGCGTTCGGCGAGCCCGCGTGCCAGCGCGCGAAAGAGTTCCTCGATCGCCGTCGTCCAGTCCCCGGATGCCGCTGCCGCCTCGGCGGCGCGCCGCAGCGCATCCGCGTCACGCCTGTCCGTCTCGCCGAAGACCTCGCCGGGCGTGCGGCTTCGGCGGTTCAGCCGGGGGAGTCCGAACACCACGAACGCCACAACGATGAGCGCGACGATCAGCACGGCCAGCACCACGATCAACAGCGGTCCCAGGGTGCCGGAGCTGGGGCCGAAGAGTGAGCCGATCCAGTCCTTCACGGCCTGGGAGAGCAGGTCGAACCAGTTCGGCTTTGCGGCCTGGTAGGGCGCCTTCGAGAGCTCGTCGAGAAGCCAGCGGCGCGCATCCGGCCCGTCGGGCGTGACGGGCACGTCCTCCAGGCGCGCTACGACGGCCGCCGCCCCCAGCGCGAGCGTTTCCCCGACCGGCACGAGAATCATGCCCAGGGCGAGCCCTCGGCCGGCGGTTGCGTACCCGGAGTACCTGGCGCTTCCGCAGCCGCGGTCTCGACAAGGTACGGGTCGGCCACATCCGTGCGCCCGGTCTGCCGGGCCTCGACGAAGCGCACCAGCTTCAGGTCGAGCCCCTCCTTGCGCATGCGCAGATCGATGTAGATGAGCGCGATGGCCGAGGACTGCACCACCGTCGTGACGGCGCCGATCACCAGTGACACCAGCAGCAGCACCGCGTAGGAGACGATCGCCGCCGTGATGGCCCCGCCATTGAGCTGACCGCTGCCGGTGGGGTCGATGAGGGACACGAGAAAGCCGTACACGAGAGCCACGGGCGTCGTCACGACCTGCGCCACGATGTTCACGATGGCCGCAACCAGAAACTGCACGCCGAACGTTCGCCAGAAGTATCCACGGGTCAGCGACCAGGAGCGACGAATGGATGCGCGCACGCCGAGCCGCTCCATCACGATGAGGCAGGGCACCAGCGAGGTCTTCGTGTACAGCCACACCCCGAGCGCGACCAGCGCGAGCGCACCGAGTATGGCTACGACGATGCCGAGTGCGAGAGTCACGGCGTTGCCGACCAGGATGAGCGCCGTCGCCGCGCCGCCGACGACGGCGATGAGACCCAGCAGCACACCCGCCACGATGAGCACCCACGCGGTCAGCGGCCAGAGCCGACGACCGGCGAGACGCCACAGTTCCTTCAGGCTGAGCTTCTCACCGAGGGTTCCGCGCGCGACGTCGCTCACGATGATCCCCGTCAAAAAGGCCGAGCCCACCAGGCTGAGCGCCACCGGCACGAGTGCCGAGACGATGATGGATGCGACGGAACCGCTGGTGACCGCGTCGAGATCGGCGGCATCCGCCATGCTGATGCGGGTCAGGGCGATGGCGCTCACCACGCCGACCACCACGACGGAGACGACGAGCAGAATGCCCTGGATGAGCAGTGCGCTGCCCACCACGGCCCTCGCGTTGCGCCGCAGCTCTTGGAATGGTGCCCCGATGAGTGTGCCGAAGCCCAGCGGTCGCAGGGGGATCAGCCCGGGTTTCGGCGGCGGCGTCCAGCCGGGGGCCGAACCGTATGGTGTGCCGGGCTGCTGGCCCGCACCGAAACCGGGCTGGTCGGCGCCGGCGTGCTGGCCAGGCGGCGCGTACTCGCCGTAGCGCGGTGGTGTTCTCGGCGTCTCACCGGGTGCTTGCCAGCCCTGATCGTCTGCCACGCGGGTTCTCCTCGTCAACGGGATAGGTGTGCGTGTGTGCGCCTCCATGCTGGCACACACGGGGCCTCGCGCAGGCATCGTCTACCCCGCCGCGCAGGTGTCTCGACTACTCTTGTGCCAGACACACTCTGGCCCACGGCACTGTCGCAACGGGCCCCGGCGGAAAACGGGTATATGAACGGTCGAATTCTGGTGGTCGACGACGACACGGCCCTGGCCGAAATGATCGGCATCGTGCTGCGCACGGAGGGATTCGACACGCAGTTCTGCGAAGACGGGGCGGCGGCCCTCGAGGCATTCCGCAGTGCGCGACCCGACCTGGTGCTGCTCGACCTGATGCTGCCCGGCATGGACGGCATCGAGGTGTGTGGGCGCATCCGGGCCGAATCGGGTGTTCCCATCATCATGCTCACGGCCAGAACAGACACGGCGGATGTCGTCAAGGGCCTCGAATCCGGAGCGGACGACTACATGGTCAAGCCGTTCAACCCGAAGGAGCTTGTCGCACGCATCCGCACTCGGCTGCGCCCACCTGCCACCGAGCCGGCCGCGGAACGGCTGGCCATCGGTGATCTGCACCTCGACGTTGCGGCACACGAGGTGCGCCGTGGCGACACTCGTATCAACCTCACGCCCCTCGAGTTCGACCTGCTGCTCGCGCTCGCCTCCAAGCCGCAGCAGGTGTTCACCCGCGAGATGCTGCTCGAGCAGGTGTGGGGATACCACTACAAGGCCGACACGCGGCTGGTCAACGTGCACGTGCAACGCCTGCGCGCCAAGATCGAGGACGATCCGGACAATCCCCAGATCGTCATGACGGTGCGCGGGGTCGGATACCGCGCGGCCGCCGCGGTCGCGTAGCTCAGCCGATCATGACCGATCTGAGTCGACTCTTCGGTGTCGACTGGCGCAACTGGCGGTCGTGGCCGTCGGCCGTGGCCGGCTCGTGGCGGCGCTCACTGCAGCTGCGCACCGTGGCCATCACGCTGTTGCTCACGGGGCTCGCCATTCTGCTGACCGGCATCTACATGTCGTTCTCGATAGGCAACGACCTCTATAAGTCCAGGCTCGATCAGGCGCTGCGCGACTCGGCCCGGGCCACCTCGTCGGCGCAGAGCACGCTCGATGCCGCGGATGTCTCCGACGGTGCGGCCGTGCGCCACCTGCTCGACAACGCCCTCGCATCCATCGGCACGGCGACCTCGAGCCGGCTCGTGGCGGCCTATCGCGCCCCGGGCCAGGATGCGGCGGCGCTGGCTCCGCAGGACTTTCGCAGCCCGGGCCTGAGCGAACAGGACATCACCGCGGAGCTGCGCACGGCGGTGCAGAAGTCGGGCACGCAGAAGGATTCGGTGAACCAGTACTACCAGTCCGTTGCGCTGAACGCGGAGGACGGCTCGAGCGATCCCGGCATCGTCGTCGGTTCAGAACTCTCGCTGCCCACGGCCGGTCGCTACGAGCTCTACATCGGCTACGACCTGAGCGACGCCGAGAGCACCCTGGCGTTCGTGCAGCGCACCCTGCTGCTGGCCGGACTGGCCCTCATCCTGCTGATCGGCGCCGTCACCTGGGTGATCGTGCGCTTCGTCGTGCAGCCGATCCGGGTGGCGGCCGAGACCAGTAAACGGCTGGCCGCCGGAGATCTTGCCGTGCGCATTCCGCAACACGGCGAGGATGTCTTCGCATCGCTCGCGGCCTCGTTCAACG
Source organism: Leifsonia sp. Root112D2 (assembly GCF_001424905.1). Taxonomy (NCBI): domain Bacteria; kingdom Bacillati; phylum Actinomycetota; class Actinomycetes; order Micrococcales; family Microbacteriaceae; genus Leifsonia; species Leifsonia sp. Root112D2. The sequence goes on along the minus strand of NZ_LMCU01000001.1, from coordinate 78,861 downwards.
GCATGGCAGACAGCCTGCAAAAGCAGATCACCCAGCTGGCCACGCTCTCGCAGCTGCAACAGCGTTTCGTCTCGGATGTCTCACACGAGTTGCGCACGCCCCTCACGACGATCAGGCTCGCCGGTGACGTGATCTACGACCAGCGCGAGAATTTTCCGCCGGCGACGGCGCGTACGGCGGAGCTGCTGCACACCCAGGTGGAACGCTTCGACCTGCTGCTCTCCGACCTGCTGGAAATCAGCCGTTACGACGCCGGCTCGGCCATGCTCGATGCCGAGCCGACGAGCCTCGTCAGGCTGGTCGAGGAGTGCGTGGAAGACATGCAACCGCTGGCGGAGCAGAACGGCTCGCCGATTCGAATGGATGCCCCCGGCGGCTACGGTGAGGTGGCGCTCGACCCGCGTCGCATCCGTCGCATCGTGCGCAATCTGCTCGGCAACGCGATTGAGCACGGGGAGGGCAGGCCGATCGTCGTCTCGGTGGACAGCAACGAGGGCGCCGTCGCTCTCTCGGTGCGTGACTACGGGGCCGGCATGAGTGCGGAGGCGGCAACGCATGTCTTCGACCGCTTCTGGCGGGCGGATCCCTCGCGCAAGCGCACCATCGGCGGCACCGGGCTCGGACTCGCCATCTCGCTGGAGGACGCGACGGCGCACAATGGCTGGCTGCAGTTGTGGTCTGCCCCCGGAGAGGGCTCGTGTTTCAGGCTCACCCTGCCCCGCGAGACCGGTGGTGCAATTCTCAGCTCGCCGCTTCCGTTGCCGCCCGAGGACGCGGGAACGATCGAGACCGCGCCGGTCGTCGACGGCAGATCGCTCGGCACCGCTGCCGTGGAGACGGCGGAGCAGGAGACGGCGGCGCACGAGACGGCGGCGCACGAGACAGCGGTGCGCGAGACGGAAGAGAGGGAATCATGAGGAACGGCATCCGACTTCTCGCTCTTGTCGGTGTTCTTGCGCTCGCCGGATGCGCCAGCATTCCGAGTTCTGGCGGCGTCAAGGAGGGCGCGGCCATCACCTCGAACAACCAGGATTTCACGCTCGACTACATTCCAGCGGGCCCCGCGAAAGACGCATCGCAGAGTGACATCCTGCACGGTTTCGTCGAGGCGGCGTCGAGCCCGCAGGGCGACTATGCGACGGCGCGCAAATACCTGACACCGAAGCTGCAGGCAACGTGGAATCCCGACGAGAGCGTGACCGTCGACCAGGGCTCCGGCCGCGACTACAGCGAGCTTGCCTCGGCGGGCTGGCAGCTCTCCGTGCGCCCGGTGGCCGACATCGATGCGACGGGAGCCTACCGTGAATCGGAGGCGTCGACGCCTGTCACGCTGCGCTATCAGTTCGTCAAGAATTCCGCAGGCCAGTGGCGAATCTCCACCGCGCCCAACGGAGTGGTCATCGACCTCTCCACGTTCAAGACGGTGTTCAGCTCACGCACGCTGTACTTCTACAATCCCAACTTCACCTCGCTCGTGCCCGACCTGCGCTGGTTCCCCGCGCGCGTGTCGACCCCGACGCGCATCGTCAAGGCGTTACTGGCGGGCCCGGCGAAATGGCTTGGCCAGGGAGCGGTAGCCACCGCCTTCCCGCAGGGCACACAACTGACCGTGGATTCCGTTCCTGCGCCCAACGGGCGGGCCGAGGTCGACCTCAACGATGCGGCCGCCGCGGCGGACCAGGTCACTCTCGAACGCATGAAGTATCAGCTTCAGCGCAGCCTGCTCGACGGCGCATCCGTCGGCGGTGTCGACGTGCTCATCGACGGCGCGAAGCAGCCTATTCCAGACCTCTCCGGCGGTAATCTGCCCGTGAGCGATCCGCAGGTCGACCCGCGACCGCTCGTTCAGTACGCCTCCGAATTCGGCTTCGCCAGCGGCAACAGCATCGCAATGCTCCCGGGGCTGTCCACCAAGATTGCGGCGCTGCATCCGAAGTCCGTCACGGTTTCGGCCGCACAGGATGCCGCAGCCGTGCTCGCGGAAACCGGAGTATTCGCGGTGAACGGCGCCTCCGAGACGGCGACACGGGTCGATGCGCGGCCGGGCTTGATAGCGCCGGCTCTGGATGTGTACGGCTACACGTGGAGCGTGCCGGGCGGGCAGCCCGGGGCGCTGATGGCAACGTCGAACGATGGTGTGCAGACCGCCGTCGCCACGAACTGGACCGGGGCCGATTCGATCATCTCGCTCTCGGTCTCGCGCGACGGCACGCGGGTCATCGCCCTGCTGCGCACCGGCTCGGTCACCACGTTCGTGGCGGCCGCCGTCATTCGCGGTGAGGGGAATGTGCCCACTCGACTGGGCCAGCCTCTCGAACTGAGCATCGGCGCGGGCACCCCGGTGTCGGCCACCTGGGTCGACCAGTTGACGGTTGCCATGCTCGGAACGTCGGCAAGCGGTGAGACCACCGTGACCACCCAGCAGATCGGGGGAGTGAGCCAGCAGATCAGCGGCCCGGCCGGTGGAAAGACGATTGTCGGCGCGGCCGGGTCTCCGGCGTACTGGGTGCTCACCGCTGCGGGTTCCGTGCAGGCGGTCAGTGGCACCGGATGGCAGGAACGGGTGGGCAAGGTCACGGTGCTGGCGACCCAGCTCGGCGCACCGCGCTGACGCGCCGCGTGAACCCCTCCTGCACAGCGGGGCGATCGAGGGCAGATCGCACAGAGTGAACCCGATACCGGCCGCGGCTCCCCGCGCTCGGCCACGATTGCCGGGTGAGAATTCCCGCGTTACTCGATGCGCTAGCCGTACTCGCCCCCACCGAATGCAGCGGATGCGGCGCACACGACCGTGCGCTCTGCGACTCCTGCCGGGGCGCGCTCACTCCGGTGCCACGGCAGATCCAGCTCGGGGATGAGGCGTCGTTGAGGGTGTGCGCAGCGCTCGACTACGGCGACGTGGCGCGTCGTGTGCTCCTGGCATACAAGGACGGCGGGCGAACGGATGCCGCCTCCGCCCTCGCGCCTGCCCTGCGAGCCGCCGTCGTTGCGGCGCTCGCCACCCGGCCATCACCGAGCCCACCCGGGCGCCCGGTGCGGCTGGCAACCATCCCGTCCACGCGGCTGGCGTACCGACGGCGTGGCTACCATCCCGTGGAACTCGTGCTCGCGCGTGCGAGGCTGCGCGCCGCGCATCCGCTTCGCATCGTGCGACAGACCGAAGACCAGGCCGGGCTCGGGCTCTCGGCGCGGGCCGAGAACCGCCGCGGATCCCTGCGGTCGAACGCGCATGCAGCGGGTAGTGACTGGCTGCTCATCGACGATATCCTCACCACCGGTGCAACCCTGCTTGAGGCCGAGCGGGCCATTCGGGCGTGCGGTGGCAGGGTTCTCGGGGCGGCCGTGATAGCCCACACGCCGCTGAGGCGAGCGAGGCGACTGTGAGTCTCGGCTCGGCTGATGACTTATCCAGACGTCGGCACTACGGTAGGGGTAAAGGCGTGGATGACCCGCCCTGACGAGCCGGGCGGGTGGCACGTTAGATCAGGGAGGTCGTCATGGAAATTGACATCGTCGGACGCAACCTGGGGGTTACTGATCGATTTCGGGAATACGCATCCGAGAAGGCCGGCAAGGTCTCTCATCTTGCGGAGCGAGCGCTCGCCCTGGAGATCAAAGTCAGTCGCCACAACGAGAAGCCGAGCGGACAGAGCGGCGAAGACCGGGTTGAGCTGACCCTCATCGGGCCGGGACCGATTGTGCGCGCAGAGGCCACAGCGACGGACAAGTATTCCGCGCTGGATGTTGCCATGGGGCGTCTGCTCGAACGCGTGCGTCGGGCCAAGGATCGACGAAAGATCCATCGCGGCAACCACCGGCCGACCTCGCTGCGCGAGGCGAGCACGGGAGGCTTCGACGTCGTGGACATCACGCCGGCATCCGCCGAGGTGCTGGAGCGAGTCGGCGCCGGATCCACGGCACCCGAGTCGGAGCAGCTCGTCGACGCTGACGACGAATACTGTCCCGTCGTCATTCGCAAGAAGGTCTTCGCATCCGTTCCGATGTCGGTGGACGACGCGCTCTATTACATGGAACTCGTCGGCCACGATTTTTATCTCTTCATCGACGACGAATCCAACCGGCCGAGCGTCGTCTATCGGCGCAAGGGCTGGGACTACGGCGTGATAGCCCTCGACGAGAATGCCGAAGAACTTCAGGAGGTCGCCACCGCGAGCCGCAAGCTCGCGAACTGAGCGGCCACACACCCTGCACCCCGCTAGCATTGCTATAGTTGCCGGCTGCGGTCGGTTGCTCGCGCGTCCGACCGGACGACAGGCGCCGGCGGCGCCGAGACAACAAGTGGAGTGCATCCGTGGCCTCAGTTCTGGAAAAGGTTCTTCGTGTTGGTGAGGGGCGCGTCCTGCGTCGTTTGCAGAACTACGCGAAGGCCGTCAACGCGCTCGAGGAAGACTTCGGCCACCTCAGCGATGACGAGTTGAAGAGCGAGACCGTCGAGTTGCGCGAGCGCTATTCCAATGGCGAATCACTCGACGACCTGCTGCCCGAGGCGTTCGCGGCGGTGCGCGAGGCATCCAAGCGCACGCTGGGCATGCGACCGTTCGATGTGCAGCTCATGGGTGGTGCCGCTCTTCACCTCGGCAACATCGCCGAGATGAAGACCGGTGAGGGCAAGACCCTCGTGGCAACGTTGCCGGCCTACCTGAACGCGCTCACGAGCCGTGGTGTGCACGTGGTCACGGTCAACGACTACCTCGCCAGCTACCAGAGCGAGCTGATGGGCCGCATCTTCCGCGCCCTCGGCATGACCACGGGTGTGATCCTGGCCGGTCAGACCCCGGAGGAACGCCGCGAACAGTACGCCGCCGACATCACCTACGGCACCAACAATGAGTTCGGCTTCGACTACCTGCGCGACAACATGGCGTGGCAGGAGAGCGACATGGTGCAGCGTGGCCACTACTTTGCCGTCGTCGATGAGGTCGACTCGATCCTGATCGACGAGGCGCGCACCCCTCTCATCATCTCGGGGCCGGCATCCGGCGAGGCCAACCGGTGGTTCAACGAGTTCGCCAGCCTGGCCAAGCGGCTCACCGCCGAGGTGGACTACGAGGTCGACGAGAAGAAGCGAACCGTCGGCGTGCTCGAGCCCGGCATCGAGAAGGTCGAGGACTACCTCGGCATCGACAACCTGTACGAGTCGGCGAACACGCCGCTCATCTCCTTTCTGAACAACGCCATCAAGGCGAACGCGCTGTTCAAGAAAGACAAGGACTACGTCGTGATGAACGGCGAGGTTCTCATCGTCGACGAGCACACCGGTCGAATCCTGATGGGTCGCCGGTACAGCGAGGGCATCCACCAGGCCATCGAGGCCAAGGAGGGCGTGGCGGTCAAGGCCGAGAACCAGACACTGGCAACGGTAACGCTGCAGAACTACTTCCGTCTCTACAAGAAGCTCTCCGGCATGACCGGTACGGCCGAGACCGAGGCCGCCGAGTTCATGTCGACGTACAAGCTCGGCGTCGTGCCGATTCCCACGAACAAGCCCATGGTGCGCAAGGACCAGTCCGACCTCGTCTACAAGAACGAGGAGTCGAAGTTCGGTCAGGTGGTTGAAGACATCGTGGAGCGTCACGAGAAGGGCCAGCCGGTTCTCGTGGGCACCACGAGCGTGGAGAAGAGCGAATACCTCTCCAGGCTGCTGGCCAAGAAGGGCGTGCGGCACGAGGTGCTGAACGCCAAGAACCACGCGCGTGAGGCGGCCATCGTTGCCCAGGCCGGCCGGCTCGGATCCGTGACCGTCGCCACCAACATGGCCGGTCGTGGCACCGACGTGATGCTCGGTGGCAACGCCGAATTCCTTGCCGTCGCCGAACTCGACGCCCAGGGGCTCAGCCCCGTCGACACGCCCGAGGAATATGAGGCCGCCTGGGATGAGGCGTTCGCCCGTGTCAAGGCCGAGGTCGAAGAAGAGGCCGAGAAGGTTCGGGATGCCGGCGGCTTATACGTGCTGGGCACCGAGCGTCACGAATCCCGCCGCATCGACAACCAGCTGCGCGGACGCTCGGGCCGCCAGGGCGACCCGGGGGAGAGCCGCTTCTACCTCTCGCTCACCGACGATCTCATGCGCCTGTTCAACTCGGGTGCCGCCGAGAGCCTCATGGGTCGCAGCAATGTTCCGGATGACCTCGCCATCGAATCGAAGGTCGTCAGCCGAGCCATCCGCAGCGCCCAGAGCCAGGTCGAGGCGCGTAACGCCGAGATTCGCAAGAACGTGCTCAAGTATGACGACGTGCTCAACCGGCAGCGCGAGGCCATCTACGGCGACCGTCGGCGCATTCTCGAGGGCGACGACCTGCACGAGCGCACGCAGGCGTTCCTCACCAGCGTCGTCGACGAGATTCTTGGTGTGCACACCGGCGACGGCAACGGCGACGACTGGGACTTCGACGCCCTGTGGAACGAGCTGAAGACGCTCTACCCGGTCGACGTCTCGATCGACGAGGTCATCACCGAGGCGGGCAGCCGCGGCCGCGTCAACCGCGACTTCATGCGCCGCGAGATTCTCTCGGATGCCCGGCTCGCCTACCAGCGCCGCGAGGAGACGCTCGGTTCCCCGGCGATGCGCGAGCTGGAACGCCGTGTGGTTCTCTCGGTCATCGACCGCCGGTGGCGAGACCACCTGTACGAGATGGACTACCTCAAAGACGGCATCGGCCTGCGGGCCATGGCTCAGCGCGATCCGCTCGTCGAATACCAGCGCGAGGGCTACGCGATGTTCCAGCAGATGATGGGGCAGATTCGCGAAGAGACCATCGGCTTCCTGTTCAACCTCGAGGTCGAGGTGAACCAGGCTCCCGGCGAGCTCGAGGTTGCCGCGAAGGGCCTGGCGCGTGGCGAATCCGACGAGAACAAGCTGAGCTATTCCGCGCCGAGTGATTCCGGCGGCGTCGAGGTGCGCAACGACCGGGGCCAGATCGAGCAGGCGGCGACGGCGCGCGCGCAGCGGGCGGAGCGGCAGGCAGAGAGCGCAGCGAGCCAGCAAGAGGCGCCCGAGCAGCAGGGGCCTCCGCAGCGCGGTGCATTCGGCCAGCGGGTCGATGGCAACGCCGAGGCGCCGGCGAATCGTGCCGAGCGTCGAGCCCAGGGCAAGAAGAAGAACTAACGCGACCGCGGTAGCCTGCTGCCGCCGCTGGCACGCGGCGATTAGAACTTTCGGACGATTCGCCGTGCGGGTGTGTTCGGTGAGACTGGGATCCATCGTCAAGAGATGGAGAAACCCCATGAGGAAACTGTTCTACGCCGCCTTCGCTTATATGGTGCTCGGAGTCGCATCCGGCTTCTTCTACCGTGAGTTCACCAAGGCGAACCACGTCACGGATGCGACGTTCACGCAACTCTCCGTCGTGCACACCCACCTGCTCGTGCTCGGCTTCGTCGTGCTGCTGATAGTGCTCGTGCTCGAGAAGGTCTTCACGCTTTCGAAGAGTCCGTTGTTCTCGTGGTTCTTCTGGGTGTACAACGTCGGCCTGCTGGTGACGGCCGCCATGATGGTCGTGCACGGAATGCAGAGCGTCGTGGGCGCCGAGACGAGTGCCGCCATCTCCGGCATCGCAGGTCTGGGTCACATTCTGCTTACCGCGGGCATGGTGCTGTTGTTCCTCGCCCTTGGTTCGCGCGTCACCGCGGCGGGCAAGACGGCAGACGCCGCCGCGGTGGTGTCTTAGAGCACCGAGACCACACTGGCCCGCCAGCGGCTGTCGAGTCCTTCGAGCCGAATGGCCACCGCCCGGGACCTCGCCCGGTTGTGCACCATCACCACGGCCTCCACGACATCGGGGCGCGGGCGGCAGAGCAGCGTTCGGCCTATCGTGATCTGCGGTCGGCGAATCGGCGCAGACTTCAGTTGCCTGGCGCGGGCGGCTAGCACGACCCGCTTGAGCAGATGGCGATAGACATCGTCGGTCACCCACCGCGCCAGCTGGTCGAGTTCCCTGGCGCCCGCGAGCACCTCGATGACGCAGCGGCTGAGGTTCTCCAGAAGGGGCGCCGGATCGGGCAGCTCATGGCCGGGCGTTCGCTGTAGTCCGAAGAACGACTCCGGGTCGAAGGGTTCGCTCTCGCTGCTCGCGCCGTTTCTGCGTGGTCCGTCCTCGGGACGGAACGAAGACGCGGCGTGACTCATGCTGACTCCCGTGGGGCTGCTGTCTGGGCCGGATGCCCAAAACATGCGGGTGGTTCGAGTGACGTTCTCGGGGTCTACCCCTTAATGGGGGTAGACCCGTTACGAGAGGTAACTCAACCAGATTTCGCCCGCCACTGTCTACGTTCACTTTGTGATTGTGGATAACTTTCCTGCGCGGCGCGCGTATTCGGTACGGTCGCTGCATGCGCTGGGACAACCTCTTCGACGACCTCGAGTCGCAGCTTGAGCAAGAGCTTGGCGCCGAGGAGGTCGACCTGCGCGCGGAGGAAGAGAGGCTGCGCCTCGGCCGCATCTCGCTGCGTGAGCGTATCTCAGCGCTGACGAGGGGGTTGCCGCCGGGGTCATACGGTGGCATCTCGGTGCAACTCGTGACGGGCCTGATCGTGAACGTGCGCCCCGGCACCTTCGGCAAAGACTGGTTCGCCGCCGACCTCATCGAGGAATCGAGACGCGACTCGCAGTGTGTGCTTCCGCTGGGCGCAATAGCCGCAGTGCTGCTGACTCCCGCCCAGGCCCGGCAGAGCCTTGAGCCCGAGACGCGGCAGACGAGCGCCCCACAGCTGGTCGATCGCATCGGTATCGCGTTCGTGCTGCGTGACCTGTGTCGCAGGAGGGCCGGTGTTGAAGTGCACACGCGTGCGGGCATCCTGCACGGAACCATCGACCGTGTCGGGCGCGATCATCTCGATCTGGCCGTGCACGAATCGGGTGTCGCCCGGCGGGCGAGCGCCGTCGCACAACTCCGCGTGATTCCGCTGGAGCAGCTCTGCCTCGTGCGCCTCTGACGATGGATGGGTGCTCGTCGCTGGAGCCCTAGATGACCGCGACGATGCAGAGGGCGATGAGCAGGATCTGTGCGATGAGCCGCGGAATGAGCGGCACGGCCAGCGCGCCGAAGCGGTCGCGATTGCGGGCGGCATAGGCATTGGCCGGAAAAACCGCGACGAGGAAGACGGCCAGGCAGACGCCGGCCGCAAGCCGCACGGCAGGAATCAGCAGCCCCACGCCGCCGACGATCTCGCACACTCCCGTGAATGCCACCAGTATCTCCGGACGGGCGAGGCCGTCGAAGCGCAGGGCAGGGGGAATCATTCGTGCCATGACACGGCGAGACCTCGGTCGAAAATGGGCGGTCCCCATCGCGACGAAGACGATCGCGAGGGCGACGCAGACGACAAGCTGGGCGATGGCGAATGGCGTCGTGGGCATCCTGCGATTCTTCCGTATGGCGGGCGGATGCCGCAGCGACCGTGAGCGAGCGTGCGGCCCGGCTCAGCCCTCCGAACGGATGATCTTGCCTCCGGAGAGTTCCGGGATGTTGGCGAAGTCGGATTGCTGCCAGAGGCTGCGTCGCCGGGATTCCTCGTACATGGCGTCGATGTACGCCTCGAGCACGACGCGTTCGATGCGCCATTTGCCCGTTGCGCCGAGCTTGATGGCCGGCAATTCGCCGGACTGCACGATGGTGAGCACGTCTGCGGGCAGCACGTTGAGGATCTCCGCAGCGTCGGCGACCGTCAAAAAGCGGCCGAGCGATTCAGGTGTGTCGATCCCCATGACTCGATTATCGCCCCGAGCCACCCCTCATCGCGCGCCTGTGGATAACTTTCACGCGCGTCTGTCGGAAAAGCCACCATAGAGACACGAACATCCACCGATGATGCACCGCGAAGGAGACGGATGGCCACCCAAGCCGCCCCGGGCCGCGCCCGCCGCACGTTCTGGTTCGATCCCCGATTCGCCATAGGAATTCTGCTCGTCGTCGCCTCCGTCGGCGGTGTGTACGCCGTCGTCTCCGCCGCCGATCACACCACCACCGTCTATGCCGCGTCTTCGGCACTCACGGCGGGGCAACGGGTGACAGCGTCTGATCTCGACCGCACGGAGGTGCGCCTCGGAGCCCTCGATAAGCGCTACCTGAGCGTGGACCGTCTCCCCGAAGACGGTCTCGTGGTGACGCGTGCGATTGCTCCGGGAGAGTTGGTACCGCTCTCGGCAGTCGGCACCGTCGATTCGGCCACGACCGCGAGCGTCGTGCTCAGCGTTCAGGGGGTGCTCGCCGCCTCGATAGTGCCCGGGGCGGTCGTCGACGTGTGGTCGGCATCGGAGCTCGAACACGGCAGTTACGGTGCACCCACGGTGCTCGCGGGCTCCTCGACCGTGGTGCGGCTGATCACCGACAAGGGAATGGTGAGCACGAGCGACTCCGCCTCGCTCGAAGTACGGGTGCCCAAGTCGAAGATCGCTGCGGTGTTGCAGGCCCAGGCCAACGGCGACGTGATCTCGGTCGTGGCGGTCAGCACGCCGCTGGGGCACTGAAGATGGTCACCCTCGCCCTGGCCCTGGACCACCGGGTGGAAGACCGGCTCGGCGCGGAGATGGTGGCAGGCGGCCATGAGATCATCGCGCGGCTGCGTTCAGCGGCCGAGATCATCGCGCTGCTCCAGGAGCACCTGCCCGACGTCGTGCTTGTCGGCGCCTCGCGCAAACATCTCAGCGAGGGGCTCATCGCGGCCTGCGACGCCCGCGCGGTTCGTCTGATAGCCCTCGCCTCAAGCGACCTGGAGAGGCGGCACGCGGCATCCCTCGGCCTGTATGAGGTCGTCGATGCGGCGGCGCCCTGGGGAGAGATCGAGACGGTGTTGACCGGTGGGCCCGCCGTTCCCTCGCGGCTCGGCCCGCGCACGACGGGCAGGGCGGCAACCGTCATCGCCGTCTGGGGCCCGGCAGGGGCGCCCGGCCGCACCTCGCTGGCCATTACCATCGCCGCGGAGATTGCCGCGCGCGGGCACCGGGTGGCTCTTGCCGATGTCGACACCTACGGCGGATGCGTTGCACCCGCGCTCGGAATGCTCGACGAGGCGCCCGGCTTCGCCGCGGCCTGCCGGCTCGCCGGTACCGACAGCCTCAACCAGTCCGAACTCGAGCGCATCGCGGGTCGCTATTCCTCACCACAGGGGGCCTTCTGGGTGCTCAGCGGAATCGGCCGCCCGACGCGATGGCCGGAGCTCACGGCGGATCGGGTCACGACAACGATCGAGGCATGCCGGCACTGGGTGGACTATCTCGTGATGGACACCGGCTTCAGCATTGAGAGCGATGAGGAGATCTCCAGCGATCTTTTCGCACCGAGGCGCAACGCTGCAACCATCGCGGCACTGGGGGCGGCCGATCGAATAGTCGCGGTGGGGCTCGCCGACCCGGTGGGCATTTCGCGTTTCCTGCGAGCCCACGTCGACCTCGTTGAGCAGTTTCCCCAGGCTCGCGTGAGCGTGGTGATGAACCGGGTGCGTGCGGCGGCCGTCGGGCTGAACCCATTCGGGCAGGTCTCCTCGACCCTGGCCCGCTTCGCCGGCATCGAGTCTCCGGTGCTGGTGCCGCACGATGCCCAGGCCTTCGACGCTGCGGTGCTCGCAGGCAAGACACTGCGCGATACCGCACCGAGATCACCGGCAAGGGCCGCCGTACGGCGCCTGGTCGACTCGACCCTGCTGCCCGCTGGTGATCCGGCACCCCGCGCCGGAAGACGGGCCGCCCGATTCAGCAGACGGCAACCGCGACGGTTGCCGTCTCAATCGCCAGCCGAATCCCCGGCGGAGTCCGCCGGTCACGGCTGATCGTCGACGCGCAAGCGGCTACTGTAGATCCGTGTCGACGCTCAGTGAACTCATCCTTGCCCAGGGCCGCTCCTCGGTGGATGTCGAATGGCTGCACATGCTCGTCGGTGACTGGCAGCTGCTGGCCGACCTTGCCTTTGCCGACATCGTGCTGTGGGTTCCCACGGATGACGACGACTTCGTCGCCGTCGCGCACGCCCGGCCGTCGAGTGCGGCCACCCTCTTCTACCGGGACTTCGTCGGGCAGAAGATCAAGGCGGAGTGGCGCGCCCAGGTGACCGAGGCATACCGCACGGCGGTCATCGTCGACTCGGCTGCGCCGGATTGGTACGAGGAGACCCCGACGCGAGTGCGCGCGGTTCCCGTCATCCGTCGCCTGAGCGCGCATTCTCCGGACACCGACCCCATTCCAGTCGCGGTGATCACCCGGCACAGCAACTTGAGCGAGGCGCGCACACCCAGTCGCCAGGAGCTCACCTTCAACGGGTGTGCCAACGATCTTTTTGCGATGATCGCCTCGGGGGATTTTCCCGATCTGGGCGCGCCGACGGGGCCGCGCAGGGGCGCGCCACGCGCATCCGACGGTCTGATTCGGCTCGGCGTCGATGGCATCACCACCTTCGCGAGTCCGAACGCGCTCTCGGCGTTCAACCGCATGGGCTTCACGGAAGAACTCGAGGGCGAGTCGCTGGCGGCCGTCACGACGCAGCTTCTGGCGGGCCGCATGACCGTCGACGAGTCGCTGCCGCTCGTGGTCACCGGCCGGGCGCCGTGGCGCACCGACATCGAAGCGCGCGGGGTCACGGTCTCGCTGCGGGCCATCCCCATTCGCAACCGCGGCGAGCGGGTGGGCGCCATCGTGCTCTGTCGCGACGTCAGCGAGCTGCGGCATCAGGAGCGTGAACTCATCACGAAGGATGCGACGATCCGCGAGATTCACCATCGGGTGAAGAACAACCTGCAGACCGTCGCGTCGCTGTTGCGCATCCAGGCCCGGCGTTCGCACTCGGACGAGGTGCGGGAGGCGCTCAATCAGGCGCAGCGGCGTGTGGCGGCCATCGCCGTCGTGCACGACACGCTCTCGGAGGGACTGGCGCAGATCGTCGACTTCGATGACGTGTTCGCCCGGGTTCTTTTGCTCGTGGCCGAGGTGGCGGCGAGCCACAACACAACGGTGCACCCGAAGTCGTCGGGCAGCTTCGGCGAGCTGCCGAGTGCGTACGCCACTCCGCTGGCCCTGGCACTGACCGAACTGGTGACGAACGCCGTGGAACACGGCCTGGCGGGGCGCGAGGGCGAGGTCGAGATCACGGCCGAGCGCTCGGAGGACACCCTCGTGGTCAAGGTCGTCGACAACGGATCGGGGCTGCCCGAAGGCAAGGTCGGCTCGGGCCTCGGCACGCAGATCGTGCGCACCCTCATCCAGGGCGAACTCGGCGGAATCATCGACTGGCACACCATGATGGGCCAGGGCACCGAGGTCACCATCGAGGTTCCCCTGCGCTACCTCAACGCCAAGTAACGCGAAATCACGACAATTTCGTGTGCCACCCCTCGCCAGGACGGGGTGCGCTGCGAAATGAGGGTGAGGCCGAACAGGTCGGCGGTGCGGCCTAAGAGGCGCGGCGGGCGCGAGCGGCGCGACGCTTGAGCGCGCGGCGCTCGTCTTCGGAGAGGCCACCCCAGACGCCCGAGTCCTGGCCGGTCTCGAGTGCGTACTGCAGGCACACCTCGGTGACGGTGCAGCGGGCGCAGACCGCCTTTGCCTTGTCGATCTGATCGACGGCGGGGCCGGTGTTGCCTACGGGGAAGAAGAGTTCCGGGTCGGCCGTCAGGCAGGCGGCTTTGTCGCGCCAGTCCATGGGGGTGCTCCTTTATTGCTGAGTGCATGGCCGAACGGCCTAGAATGCGAGGGAAGCGTCGAGTTTCAGGGTGGGTGATCCATGGGGATTAGACCTGCCCACGACCCTGTGAGCGATAACTCGACCTCAAATATGCTCCCATAGAGCATCGGTCAAATCAAGGGTTTTACTTGGGATAACCCTGTTAACCCCCGATACGAAACCTTGGGATGGTATGCACGACGACACCACAGCGGCCCACCGACGACCGTTACTGCTGAGCATTCTTGCCGGCTTGCTCTGGGCAGAGGCGGCACTGCTCACCGGAATTGCGGTGTGGCTGCTCATCGAACTGCTCACCACCCGGGCCAGTTCCTTTGCGGGCGGCCTGGCGATTCTGGTGCTCGCCGTCATCGCGGCCGTCTGGCTCTCGATCACGGCGTTCAACACGCTGCGCGCACGGTCCTGGGTGCGCGCGGCGGCGGTCACCTGGCAGGTTCTGCAGATCGCCGTGGCCATCGGACTGTTTCAGGGCGCGGATGCCCGCCCGGGCGTGGCGTGGGCGCTGCTCGTGCCGGCGCTGGCGGGTATAGCGCTCGCCGTCTCCCCGTCGGTGATCGCGGCGACGGCGCGCATCCGCGAGCCCGAGGACGACGGAACGCGGCCCTAGGCGGCCAGACCGAGCCGCTTGCGCAGCATGGCGACGTGCCCCGTGGCCTTCACGTTGTAGAGGGCGAGGCTCAGCGTGCCATCCGGGCCCACGACGAAGGTCGAACGCAGCACGCCCGTGATCGTCTTGCCGTACAGCGACTTCTCGCCGTAGGCGCCGTACGACTGATGCACGGTGAGGTCGACGTCGGAGAGAAGCGGAAAGGTGAGCCCCTCCTGCTCCTGGAACGTCTTGAGCTTCGCGGGGGCATCCTTCGAGATGCCGAGCACCTGGTAGCCGGCGGCCTGCAGGGAATTCAGGTTGTCCCGAAAGTCGCAGGCCTCCTTCGTGCAGCCGGGCGTCATCGCCGCCGGGTAGAAGTAGATGATGACGTTCTGCCCGGAGTAGTCCCCGAGTGAGACGGATGCCCCGTCCTGGTCAGTGAGGGTGAATGCGGGGGCCGTGTCGCCGGCTTCGAGGCGTGGTGAAGTCATGACTCCACGCTACTCGACCCGCCGCGCGGGCGATCAGTGACCGGGTGCTTTCGCGAAGGTCGTGAGCAGGCGCTGCAGGGAGTCGAGCCTGCCCTTGCCGGTCTCGCCGAGGCGACCCGCCGCGACGGCCTCGTTGATCGCGCAGTCGGGCGCATCCGGCAGGTGGGTACAGCCACGCGGGCAGTCCTCGGCGATGGCGGCCAGGTCGGTGAACGACTTGAGAATGTTGTCCGTGTCGATGTGGCCGAGGCCGAACGAGCGCACGCCCGGGGTGTCGATGACCCAGCCGCGACCGGCATCCGTTGCCAATCGAAGTGAGACGGTCGACGAGGAGGTGTGTCGCCCACGTCCTGTCACGGTGTTCACAACGCCGGTGGCGCGTTTCGCCTCGGGCACCAGTGCATTGACGAGCGTCGATTTGCCCACACCGGAGTGGCCGACGAAGACCGTGTCGTGGTTGATGAGCGATGCGGTGATGTCGTCGACCGGCAGATTTCCCTCGCTGCTCGTGAAGATCGGCAGGTCGAGGCCGGCGAAGTTCCGCAGAAACTCGGCCGGGTCGGCCAGGTCGGTCTTGGTGATGCACAGGATGGGGGAGATGCCCGCGTCGTAGGCGGCCACCAGATAACGATCGACGAGACGGATGCGTGGCTCCGGGTTCGCGGCGGCCACCACGATGAGCATCTGGTCGGCATTGGCCACTATGACGCGCTCGACCTCGTCGGTGTCGTCGGCGCTGCGTCGCAGCAACGTCGTGCGCGGCTGGATGCGCACGATGCGGGCCAGGGTTCCGTCGTCGCCGCTCAGGTCGCCGACGAGGTCGACGCGGTCACCCGTGACCACGGACTTGCGTCGCAGCTCGCTGGCTCGCGCCGCTGTCAGCTGGCGCTCATCCCGTGTGCTCTCGTCGATGAGAATCGAATATCGGCCACGATCGACGCCGAGAACCCGCCCGGTCTGCGCGTCGTTGTGTTCAGGCCGAATCTTGGTGCGCGGTCGTGAGCCCTTGCGGCTCGGGCGCACCCGAACATCCGACTCGTCGAACTCGTCGTCCTCATCGTCGTCGTCGGGGTCGGCGTCCCACCACGTCATCTAGGCGGTGCTCCCGCCCACCATCTCGTGCCACAGCTGGGTGAACTGGGGCAGCGTCTTGGCGGTGGTCTGCACATTCTCGATCTCGACGCCGGCCACGACCAGGCCGAGTAGAGCACCCGTCGTCGCCATGCGGTGATCGTGGTAGCTGCGCCAGACGCCGCCGTGCAGCGGCTGCGGCTCGATGCGCAGGCCATCCTGCAGCTCGGTGACGTTGCCGCCGAGAGAATTGATCTCGGCGACCAGCGCGGCAAGCCGGTCGGTCTCGTGATGCCGGATGTGGCCGATGCCGGTGATCTCGCTGGGCCCGTCGGCCAGCGCCGCGAGCGCCACCAGGGTCGGAGCCAACTCGCCGCCGGTCGTCAGGTCAAGCTGCACCGCACGGATGCCGTCGCCACCGTTCACCGTCAAGGCGCCGTTCTCGAGTGTCACGCTCGCCCCGAAAAGGGGCAGCAGCTCGGCCAAATGGGCGCCGACCTGCGTGGTCGCCTGCGGCCATCCGCTGATGGTGACCCTGCCCCCGGTGACGAGCGCCGCCGCCAGGAACGGTGCGGCGTTGGAGAGGTCTGGTTCGATATCGATCTCGGCACCTGAGATCGGTGCCGGTTCAACGACCCACTGGCCGACGGCGGGGGAGGAGACCTCGACACCGCGAGCCGCGAGAGCGGCGACGGTCATGTCGATGTGCGGCAGGCTCGGCAGCCGCTCGCCCTCATGTGTCAGCTGCAGGCCGTTCGTGAAGCGCGGGGCGGCCAGCAGCAGCCCGGAAACGAACTGGCTGGAGGAGGAGGCGTCGATCGTGACGGCGCCGCCGGCGACAGATCCGGTGCCGTGCACGGTGAACGGCAGGCGCGAACGCCGGTCGTCGTTGACGTCGACCCCGAGCGCGCGCAACGCTTGGATCACGGTCGCCATCGGGCGGCCGCGGGCCGAGTCATCTGCATCGAAGGTGGTCGGGCCGAGCGCCAGGCCGGCCACCGGCGGCACGAAGCGCATCACGGTGCCGGCCTGGCCGCAGTCGATGGTGGTGCTGCCGATCAATTCGCCGGGCGTCACGAGCCAGTCGGCACCGAACGCACCGGACGCGGGCCGCTCCTCGATGCTCGCGCCGAGCGCCCGCAGCGCGCCGACCATATTGCTGCTGTCGAGCGAGTGCAACGGCGCGCGCAAGAGCGAGGGTCCGTCGGCGAGGGCGGCGAGCACGAGTTCCCGATTTGTCAGGGACTTGGACCCGGGCAACGCGACAACGGCGTCGACGGGTCCCGCGCTCGTCGGCGCCGGCCACAACGCGGCGGTGTCTACCGGATCGGTGTCACCGTACGGGTTGAAGTCCGGAGAGGAATATTTCGAGATCAGCATTGTTTATTCAGGGTATAGGCGTTTGGTCTGAAACGGAGGACGAGTAGTGACCACAGCATCCGCTGCTCTCGACGCGCCGCCGTCTCTCATGCCCGCAGAACTAGACTGGGCGGTGATGACGACCGCGACGAAAGACCTCGGCTCACTCTTTGAAGAGCAGGCACTCCCGTTCATGGACCAGCTCTATGCGGCTGCGCTACGCATGACCAGAAACCCCGCGGATGCGCAGGACCTGGTACAGGAGACCTTCGTCAAGGCGTTTGCGGCGTTCAAGCAGTTCGAGCAGGGCACCAACCTCAAGGCGTGGCTGTACCGCATTCTCACGAACACCTTCATCAACACCTATCGCAAGAAGCAGCGCGAGCCGTTCCAGGGCGCCATCGACGAGCTCGAGGACTGGCAGATGGGCGGCGCCGAGTCGCGCACCGCGTCGTCGTCGACGCGATCGGCCGAGGCGGAAGCCATCGACCACCTGCCCGACAGTGCCGTGAAGGACGCGCTGCAGGCGATTCCCGAAGATTTCCGCATGGCCGTGTATTTCGCCGATGTGGAGGGCTTCTCCTACCAGGAGATCGCCGACATGATGAAAACCCCCATTGGAACCGTGATGAGCCGACTGCATCGTGGCAGGCGCATGTTGCGGGACCTGTTGGCCGATTATGCGCAGGAGCGTGGTCACGCCGTCTCGGCCGTACCCGCCGCGCGAACCCCCAGGAGCACGAAATGACCGATTGTGGCTGCAGCAAGGCCAAGGCGGACCTCGAGGAATACCTGCACAACGAGTTGCGCGGTGCGGATGCGAGCGACATTCGCGAGCATCTGGAGAACTGCACGAGTTGCACCGAAGAACACCACGTGGGGCTTGTGCTGACGGAGGCCGTGAAGCGGGCCTGCAGCGAGACCGCACCGGAGGAACTGCGCGCCCAAGTGCTGGCCAGGCTCCGGGGCTTCCAGGCCACGCACTGACGCTCGCAGATTCAAACTTTCGACGGAAGACCGGGGCAGGGTGGCATCCGTAGCGTCGAAGTGTGACTACGACTGACTCCAAACCCTCTGCCCCGCCTACCTCTCTCCAACACCGACCACCGAGAAGGGGAGTTCCGCGCTGGTTGCGCGTGCTGATCCCCGTCGTGCTGATTGCGGTGTGGTTCGCGGTGTTCTCCGCCGGCGGCTCCTCGTTCAGCCAGGTGAACACGGTGGCCAAGAACGACCAGATCCAGCATCTGCCCGCCAGCGCGGATGCCACCCAGGTGCAGAAGCTGCAGTCGCAGTTCCGCGGTGACGACGTCATCCCGGCCGTCGTGGTGTATCAGCGCACGGGCGGCCTGACCGCCGCCGATCGCACGGCGATCGATGCGCAACTGGCACAGGTCTCCGCGCTCGACGGCGTCGTGAAGAAGGGCGTCTCGCCGGCGATCGTGTCACAGGACGGCAAGGCGGCCGAGGTCATCGTGCCGATGGAGACCCGCGTCAAGCCTGCTGACACCGTGAAGACCGTGCGCGCGATGCTGACGACCGGTCTGCCCGCCGGACTCTCGGTTTTTGTCACCGGGCCGGCGGGACTCTCGGCCGATATTGTGGGTGCGTTCAGTGGGCTGGACGGCATGCTGCTGCTCGTGGCTCTCGCCGCGGTGCTCATCATTCTCATCATCGTGTACCGCTCTCCGCTGTTGCCGCTCATCGTGCTCGGCACCAGTCTTGTGGCGCTCACCGGTGCGATGTTCACGGTCGTGGCGCTGGCGAAGGCCAATCTCGTCGTGCTCTCGGGACAGACCGAGGGCATCCTGATGATTCTCGTCATCGGAGCCGCCACCGACTACTCGTTGCTGTACGTGGCGCGCTTCCGTGAGGCGCTGCGCGACTATGAACACAAATGGGATGCCACCTGGGCCGCGTTGCGCGGCTCGTGGCAGGCGATTCTCGCCTCGGCGGGAACCGTCATTGTCGGGCTGCTCTGCCTGCTCTTCAGCGAGCTCAACTCCAACAAGGCGCTCGGCCCCGTCGCGGCCATAGGCATCGGCTTCGCCCTGCTCGCGGCGCTCACCCTGCTGCCGGCGCTCATGCTGTGGGCCGGTCGCACCGCGTTCTGGCCGGTGCGTCCGAAACTCGGCTCCACGCATCCGTCGGTGGATGGCGCCGGTGCCCGGGGTATCTGGCCCCGCGTCGCGCGGCTGGTCTCCAGGCGCTCCCGCACCGTGTGGGTGGCGTGCGCGGTGCTTCTGGGCGTCGCCGCACTCGGCCTCGCGGGGCTGAAGGCAGACGGGGTGCCACAGAGTGACTTCGTGATTGGCCACTCCGAGGCCCGCGACGGCCAGGCCGCGCTGAGCGCTCACTTCCCCGGTGGGGCGGGCACTCCCGCCATGGTGATTGGCCCGCAGTCCAGGCTGAAGGACATGTCCGACACCGTTCTCGGAACGAAGGGGGTCTCCTCGTTGACCGTGATCTCCGCGGACTCGCCGAGCGGAACGCTGCCGGTCACGACCGCGGGCGTGCAGCCGGGGCCGGATGGGGCATCCGGGGAACCGACGGTGATCGACGGTACGGTGATGCTGCAGGCGACACTCGACGACGCCGGCGATACCGCACCGGCCGAGAAGACCGTGCGCGCGCTGAGGGCCTCCTTCGCGAAGGCCCCGTATGCACAGCAGGGGGCGGATGCCGTGCTCATCGGCGGCGTGACGGCCACCGCCATCGACACCAACGACGCGGCCATTCACGACCGCAACCTCATCATTCCGCTGGTGCTCGCTGTGATCCTCGTGATTCTGATGCTGTTGTTGCGCTCGATTCTGGCGCCGGTGCTGCTGATCCTCACCGTGGTGCTGTCGTATGCGGCGGCGCTGGGCGTCTCCTCGCTCGTCTTCAACGGCGTGTTCGGATTTCCCGGCGCGGACCCGACGGTTCCGATGTTCGGCTTCGTGTTTCTCGTGGCGCTCGGAATCGACTACAACATCTTCCTCATGACGCGCGTGAGGGAGGAGTCGGTGCTGCACGGTACGCGTTCGGGAATCGGCCGCGGGCTCGTGGCGACGGGCGGCGTGATCACCTCGGCGGGCATCGTGCTCGCGGCGACGTTCGCGGCGCTTGGCGTGCTGCCGGTGCTGTTCCTCGCCCAGATTTCGTTCATCGTGGCGTTCGGCGTGCTCATTGACACGATCATCGTGCGCTCGCTTCTCGTGCCGGCGCTGGGTCACGACATCGGCCGCGCGATCTGGTGGCCGAGCGCGCTGTCGCGCGCGGTGGAGCTTGGGGGAACGCGTCAGCGTTCCGCGACCCCAGCGCCGAGCGAGCCTGCGAGCGAGGGCAACCTCAGGTAGCCCGGCCCCTGAGCTTGCCGAAGGGCCCTTCGGCAAGCTCAGCGACCGAAAGACCTACAGGCTCAGGGCGCGCTGGATCAGCTCGCTCTGTTCTGCCGCGTGAACCTTGGCCGAACCGGTGGACGGTGACGCCGAGGCCGAACGCGAGATCACGCCGAGGGGGCGCGGGCCGAGCTTCGACGTCTCCAGGATCATGTACGGCCACGCACCCTGGTTCTCCGGCTCGTCCTGCACCCAGAACAGTTCCGCATTCGGGTACGTGTCGACGGTGGCCTTGAGCGCGGCACCGGGAAGCGGGTAGTACTGCTCCAGGCGCACCAGCGCGATCTCGGGATTCGGGTTCTTGTCCAGCGCCTGCAGCAGGTCGTAGTAGAGCTTGCCTGCCACAATCAGCACCCGCTTGACGGCCGCCTTGTCGGTGACGCGTGCATCATCGATGACCGGCTCGAAACGGCCGGAGGTGAAGTCCTCGACGTTCGAGGTTGCGCCGCGCAGACGCAGCATCGCCTTGGGCGTGAACACCACGAGCGGCTTGCGCGGCCGGGCGTAAGCCTGACGACGCAGCAGGTGGAAGTACGACGCCGGCGTCGAGGGCCGGGCCACGGTCATATTGTTCTCCGCGCACATCTGCAGGTAGCGCTCGATGCGTGCCGAGGAGTGGTCGGGGCCCTGACCCTCGTAGCCGTGCGGCAGCAGCAGCACGAGCGAGGAGCGCTGTGCCCACTTCTGCTCGGCCGAGGAGATGAACTCGTCGATGACGGTCTGTGCGCCGTTGGCGAAGTCGCCGAACTGCGCCTCCCACAGCACGAGGGCATCCGGGCGTTCGACGGAGTAGCCGTATTCGAAGCCCATGGCCGCGTATTCGCTGAGCAGCGAGTCGTAGATCCAGAAGCGCGCCTGGTTGTCGCTGAGGTTGGCCAGCGGCAGCCATTCCTGACCGTTCTCGCGGTCATGCAGCACGGCGTGGCGCTGCACGAAGGTGCCGCGACGCGTGTCCTGGCCGGCCATGCGCACGGGCGTGCCCTCAACGAGCAGTGAACCCAGCGCAAGCAACTCGCCGAACGCCCAGTCGATGTTGCCGTTGCGGCTCATCTCGAGGCGCTTGGCAAGAAGCTGCTTGAGCTTCGAATGCACCGTGAAGCCGGCAGGCGGGTTGTTGAACGCATCACCGATCAGGCTGAGCACGGAGGTGTCGATGCCTGTCGTGTCGAGCTCGACGGCGCTATCGGATGCCTGCTGTGCCTCGGGCTGACCGAGATCGCTGGGCGCGCTGCCGTCGGCAGGAATGATCGGGATCGAGTTGGTCTGCGCCGCATGCGTCTCCGCGAAGGCACGTTCGAGGCGATCCTGGAAGTCCTTGTGGGCCTCGTCGTACTCTTCCTCGGTGATGTCGCCACGACCGACGAGCGCCTCCGTGTACAGCTTGCGAACGCTGCGCTTGGCTTCGATGAGGTTGTACATGAGCGGCTGCGTCATCGACGGGTCGTCGCCCTCGTTGTGCCCGCGTCGGCGATAGCAGACCAAGTCGATGAAGACATCCTTCTTGAACTCCTGGCGATACTCGAAGGCGAGTTGCGCCACCCGCACCACCGCCTCGGGGTCATCGCCGTTCACGTGGAAGATCGGTGCCTGGATCGTCTTGGCGACATCGGTCGAGTAGACCGAGGTGCGCGCCTCAGACGGCGGTGTCGTGAAGCCGACCTGGTTGTTGATGTTCACGTGGATGGTGCCGCCGGTGCGGTATGCACGCAGCTGCGACATCTGCAGGGTCTCGACCACGATGCCCTGGCCGGCCAGGGCCGCGTCGCCGTGAATGAGGATCGGCAGGGTGAGGAAGGTGCCTGCGGGTCTGCGATCCTGCTTGGCGCGCACGATCCCCTCGAGCACGCCGTCGGCCGCCTCGAGGTGCGACGGGTTCGCGGCCAGATAGACCGGAATCTCCTCGCCGTTTGCGCCTTTGAAGGTGCCCTCGGTGCCCAGGTGGTACTTGACGTCGCCCGAGCCCTGAATGGTGCGCGGATCCTGCGTTCCCTCGAACTCGCGGAAGATCTGGCCGTAGGTCTTGCCTGCGATGTTGGTGAGCACGTTGAGCCGGCCGCGGTGGGCCATACCGATGGCAACCCCGTCGAGCTCGGCTTCGGCCGCGCCCTGCAGAATCGTGTCGAGCAGCGCGATGGTGGATTCGCCGCCCTCAAGGCTGAAGCGCTTCTGGCCGACGTACTTGGTCTGCAGGAACGTCTCGAAGGCCTCGGCCTCGTTGAGCTTGCCGAGGATGCGCAGTTGTTCGTCGTGAGTGGGCTTCTGGTAGCCGCGTTCGACCTTCTGCTGGAACCAGCGTCGCTGCGCCGGGTCCTGAATGTGCATGTACTCGACACCGATGGTGCGGCAGTACGCGTCGCGAAGCACGCCGAGGATATCGCGCAGCAGCATCTGGCGCTTGTCGCCGAATCCGCCCGTGACGAACTCGCGGTCCAGATCCCAGAAGGTGAGGCCGTGGGTGGCGATGTCCAGGTCGGGGTGCGAGCGCTGCACGTACTCGAGCGGGTCGATGTCGGCCATGAGGTGGCCGCGAACCCGGAACGAGTTGATCAGCTCCTGAACGCGTGCGGTCTTGTCGACGGCGCTGGCCAGGTCGACGCTGATGTCGGGCGCCCAGTGGATCGGCTCGTACGGCAGCCGGAGCGCGGCAAAGATGCTCTCGTAGAAGCCACGCTGGCCGATGAGCAGTTCGTGCACGATCTTGAGGAACTCGCCGCTGCCCGCGCCCTGGATGACCCGGTGGTCGTAGGTGGAGGTGAGCGTGATGGTCTTGCCGATGGCGAGGCCCGTGAGGGTGTGGTCGCTCGCGCCCTGGAACTCTGCCGGGTACTCGAGAGCGCCGGCACCGATGATGCAGCCCTGGCCCTTCATCAGGCGCGGAACCGAGTGCACCGTTCCGATGCCGCCTGGGTTCGTGAGCGAGATGGTGGTACCGGCGAAATCTGTGGCCGTGAGCTTGTTGGCCCTCGCGCGTGCCACCAGATCTTCGTAGGCGGCGAGGAACTCACCGAACTCCATGGTGTCTGCACGCTTGATGCTCGGCACCAGAAGCGCCCGGGTGCCATCCGGCTTGGGAAGGTCGATGGCGATGCCCAGGTTGACGTGCGCCGGAGCGACGGTGGATGGCTTGCCATCGACCTCGGCGTAGAAGACGTTCTGGCTCGGGAACTGCTTGAGCGCCTGCACGAGCGCCCAGCCGATGAGGTGGGTGAAGGAGATCTTGCCGCCGCGTGCCCTCTTGAGGTGGTTGTTGATGACGATGCGGTTGTCGATCATGAGCTTGGCCGGAATGGTGCGCACGCTCGTCGCGGTCGGAACCGTGAGGCTGGCATCCATGTTCGAGGCGAGGGATTTGGCCATGCCCCGTAGCGGGGTCGCCTTGTCCTGGGGTTCTTCGACCTCGGCGGCGGTGTCTTTCACGACCGGCTGCGGTGCCGTGATGGGGGCGTCGGCGGGCACCGGCTGAGGCTTCGGGGCGACGGAGGTCGTGCGTGCGACGGGCTGTGTGCCGAGCACGGGTGTCGGTGCGGTGGCCGGATGCGCCTCGGCGGGCGTGGCGGCTGGCGCTTCGGCAGCGGGTGTCGTAGCGGATGCGGTGCGCGCTTGGGCAGGCTCGGCGTTCGAAGGCGTCTCGGCGTTCGAAGAGGGCTCAGCGACCGAGTCGTCGGCTACCGTCGGCTTGTAGTTTTCGAGAATCGGCCACCACGACTTGTCCACCGAGTTCTTGTCGACGATGAATTGCTCGTACAGCTCGTCGACGAGCCATTCATTGGCCCCAAACTCGCCCGATGATCCCTCGTCGGTTCCCACTCCGGTCAACTGGCTCGACACAGCCGATCGCCCACTCTCTCCATTGATTCGTCTGATTCGCTTTTGCCTCGGACGAGACCTTCATAAAGGTGCTCTGTCCAGTGATCAAGCCTAATCCATCGGCGTCGGGCTGCGGTCGTTACGACGGAGGGATAGCGTTATCGTTATGCAGTTCTATGGAACGACACCGCGCCACGATCTGACCTACTCCGACGTCTTCCTCGTGCCCAGCCGCTCAACAGTGACGAGCAGGCTCGACGTGGCGCTCGCGCCCGATGACGGCACCGGCATGACCATGCCGCTGGTCTCGGCGAATATGAACTCGGTGACCGGCCCGCGCCTGGCTGCCACGATGGCCCGGCGGGGTGGCCTCGGCGTGCTGCCGCAGGACATGCCGCTGCAGGATCTGGATGCGGCCATCCGCTGGGTGAAGGATCAGCCTGTCGCATACGACACGCCGTTCATCCTCGACCCCGATGCGACGGTTGCCGACGCGCTGCGCCAGGTGCCCGCCGTGGAGGGCCACGGGATCGTCGTTCGGGACGGTGACGGTGGCTATCTGGGCTGTATCCCCTCGGCCCGGCTTGCGACGGCACTTGTCGATGCGCGCCTCGGCGACCTGCTGCACGGCGCCATCACCTCACTCGACGCGGACGACATTCCGGATGCGCGCGCGGCCTTCGATGTCATGCACGAGGCGGATATCGACTTCGCCCCCGTGCTGCACCATGGTCAGGTCATCGGCACGCTGAGTCGACGCAGTGCACTACGCGCCACGATCTATGCCCCGGCCGTCGACGCGAATGGTCGGCTTCGTGTCGCCGCCGCGGTCGGCATCAACGGCGATGTCGCAGGCAAAGCGAAGGCGCTCGCGTCGGCGGGTGTGGACGTGCTCGTGCTCGACACGGCGCACGGGGACCAGGATTCGATGCGTGAGGCGATCCGCGCGGTCAAGGGGTTGAGTCTCGGGCTGCCGATCGTCGCGGGCAACGTGGTGACCGACCAGGCCGTGCGTGACCTCGTCGAGGCCGGCGCGGACATCCTCAAGGTCGGTGTCGGCCCCGGGGCAATGTGCACGACGCGCATGATGACGGCCGTCGGGCGCCCACAGTTCTCGGCTGTGCTCGAGACGGCGGATGCGGCGCGCGAGCTCGGCGCGCACGTCTGGGCTGACGGCGGGGTGCGCTACCCGCGTGATGTGGCTCTCGCGCTGGCCGCCGGTGCGTCATCGGTCATGGTCGGTTCCTGGTTCGCCGGCACCATCGAGGCACCCGGCGAGTTGAACACGGATGCGACGGGTCGTCTCTATAAGGAGAGCTGGGGCATGGCGAGTACCAAGGCCGTGCGCGAGCGTTTCGGCCGCCTGGACGCGTACGAACTGGCCAGGAAGACGCTCTTCGCCGAGGGCATCTCGAGCTCGACCATCTACCTTGACCCGCTGCGGCCGTCTGTCGAAGACCTGCTCGACATGATCACGACAGGGCTGCGCAGCTCGTTCACCTACGCGGGCGCTCGCTCGCTGGCCGAATTCCGGGATCGCGCGCTCGTCGGCATCCAGTCGGCCGCCGGCTACGAGGAAGGCAAGCCGCTCCCGGCCAGCTGGTAGAAGGCCTGACCGGCTGATGGGAGGCCGGGAGCAGGCCGCTAGGAGCGCGCGTGGGTCGTGGGTCGGCGTCCGGCTCGGCCGCTCGTGAGTTGGCAGTCAATTGACCCGAAGAGAAAGAGGCGCTGCTCCTTCACCGTCGAGCGATCGTCTGCATTGTCCACAGATTGGTGCTGCGTAGCGGTGCGGCCACGGTGGGCACCGTACCGTCGAGGTCATGCATCCCTTTGAACTTCTGGGCGAACCGGTCCGTCGGCGAATCGTCGAGGTTCTCGCGAGCGGCGTTGACGAATCCGCCGAGACGGCCCTCTCGTCGCGGTCTGCGCGGCGTCGACATGAGAGACGATTCCTGGGTGATGGCGGCCCGCGCCGAGCAGAAGCCGCAAACGTCTGTACTCGACGCGCTCATCACCCCGGCAAGCCGCACGGCCACGGGGGAACGCGCGACTGGCAGCGGCGCACGCACAGGGTGCGCCGGTATACTGGCGCCACAATGGACGACCCCCCACCTGCCCATAGATCGTTAGCCCCGGAAGCGTCCGAAGCCTCCCCGGCCCACGTGCGGGACGGTCGCTGTGCTCTTTGAGTGGCTCATGCTTGGCGTCGGCCTCGTTCTGACCGTCGGAACCGGGCTCTTCGTCGCATCCGAGTTCTCCCTGGTCAACCTCGACCGCGCAGACCTCGAGGCTCGGCGCGACCGCGGCGAAACCCGGCTGGGCATGACCATCGCCGCGCTCAAGATCACCTCGACCCACCTCTCCAGCGCGCAACTCGGCATCACCCTGACCACGCTGCTCACCGGCTACACCATGGAGCCGGCCATCGGCACCCTGCTTTCACCGCCGCTGCGCGCGGCAGGCCTGCCCGTCGACGCGATTCCGGTCGTGGCAACGACGGCAGCCATCGTCATCGCCACCCTGGTCTCCATGATCATCGGTGAGCTGGTACCCAAGAACTTCGCGCTGGCGCTGCCCCTGGCAACGGCGAAGCTCGCCATCCCGTTCCAGACCGTCTTTACTCTCGTCTTCCGGCCAACCGTGGCCGTGCTCAACGGCAGCGCCAACGGCGTTCTGCGCCTCCTCGGTATTGAGCCGAAAGAGGAGCTCTCCGGGGCGCGCACCGCCGAGGAACTCTCTTCCCTGGTGCGCCGATCCGCCAGCGCGGGCCTGCTCGAGGCCGATACCGCCACGCTCCTGGACCGCACCCTGCAGTTCGCCGGGCACGACGCATCCGATGTCATGACGCCCCGGCCGCGCGTGACCAGCGTCAAACGCGGCGAGCCCGCGCAGACCGTGATCGACCTGGCCAGACGAACCGGCTACTCCCGTTTTCCCGTCGTGGATGAGGACGTCGACGATGTCGTGGGCGTCGTGCATGTCAAGCAGGCCATCGCCGTTCCCCGTGATCGCCGCGCGAGCGTGCCGGTCTCCGCACTGCAGACCGAGGCGCTGCGCGTGCCCGAGACGATGCCGCTCGACACGCTTCTGGGCGAGCTGCGCGGCCGCGGCTACCAGATGGCCGTCGTGATAGACGAATACGGCGGCACCTCGGGCGTCGCCACGCTCGAAGACCTCGTCGAGGAACTCGTGGGCGAGGTGGCCGACGAACACGACCGCAGCCGCGCCGGCGTCGTGCGCGGCCGGGACTCCATGACCTTTCCGGGCATGCTGCGCCCCGACGAGCTCGCCGATCGCGCCGGCGTCGCCGTTCCAGACGACGGCCCGTATGAGACCGTCGCGGGCTTCGTCATGAACGAACTCGGCCGCCTTCCCGTGATCGGTGACGAGGTGGCCCTCGGCGACGGCACCCTGCGCGTCGAGCGCCTCGACGGCCGGCGCATCGACCGGCTGAGGTACACCCCCAGCGTGGATGCCGATACCCCGGATGCCGGCGGCCCGGCCTCCGAAATCAAGGGGGTGCGTCATGAGTGACTGGGCAGGAATCGCCTGGCTTGTCGTGCTGCTGCTCGTCAACGCCTTCTTCGTCGCATCCGAATTCGCCGTCATCTCGGCCCGGCGCTCGCAGATCGAACCGCTCGCCGAGCGTGGCAAGCGCAGCGCGAAGACGGCGCTGTGGGCGATGGAGCACGCGACACTCATGCTCGCCACGACGCAACTGGGCATCACCATCTGCTCGCTGCTGATTCTCAACGTCTCAGAGCCGGCGATTCACCACCTGTTGGAGGCGCCGCTGAATCTCACCGGCCTGCCGCCGGCAGCGATAGGGGTCATCTCCTTCATCGTTGCCCTGCTGCTGGTGTCGTTCCTGCACGTGGTCTTCGGCGAGATGGTGCCCAAGAACATCTCGTTCTCGGTTCCCGACCGGGCCGCGCTCATTCTCGCCACGCCGCTGGTGTGGTTCGCGCGCATCGTCAAGCCCGTCATCGTGGCCCTGAACGCCTCGGCGAACGGCGTGCTGCGGCTGTTCCGGGTGCAGCCCAAGAACGAGGCGGCAAGCACTTTCACCCTTGACGAGGTGGCCACGATAGTCGATCGGTCCACCCGCGAGGGCGTGCTCACCGACCGTAGCGGCGCCCTCACTGCGGCGTTCGAATTCTCCGAAAAGAAGGTGCGCGACGTTGCGGTCGACGTGCACAAGCTGGTGACGCTGGCTGCGCGGGCCACCCCAGCCGACGTCGAGCGCCAGGTGACACGTTATGGTTTCTCGCGCTACGTCACGCTCGACGAGGCCGGTGCGCCGACCGGCTATCTGCACCTCAAGGATGTGCTCGACCTGGAAGACACCGGGTACGAGCTGCCGGTGCCGGCCAAACGCATCCGCAAGCTCGTGCCGGTGTTCGCCGAGAGCGACCTCGAAGATGCCCTGGCCATCATGCGTCGCTCGGGGCTGCACCTGGCCCGTGCCTTCGACGCCGAAGGCGAGACGGTCGGCGTGTTGTTTCTCGAGGACATCATCGAAGAACTCGTCGGTGAGGTGCAGGATGCGACGCGCCGCCGATAGCGCGCCTCCTCAACCAGCCGTGTGTGCCGCTAGCGGGGGCGCGCCCGCTCGTACTGCGGCGGCCACTCGATCTCGGCGCCGAGTTCGTGAGCGGCACGCAGTGCGAAGTGCGGGTCACGCAGCAGTTCGCGGCCGAGACTCACGGCATCCGCCTGCCCGCCGGCCACGATCTGCTCGGCCTGCTGCGGGCTGGTAATCAGGCCGACAGCGCTCACCGGCACGTGGGCCTCGTTGCGAACGTACGCGGCGAACGGTACCTGGTATCCGGGGCCGAGCGGAATCGTCGCCTCGGCCACATTGCCGCCGGAGGAGATGTCGAACAGGTCGGCGCCGGCCTCATGGGCCCAGCCGGCGACGATGGCCGTCTGCTCCTCGTTCCAGCCGCCGCTGGAATAGTCGGTGGCCGAGAAGCGCACGAACAGCGGCACGTCGTCGCCGATGACGCCCCGAACGGATGCGACGAGACGCAACAGCAGGCGGGCCCGGTTCTCCAGGCTGCCGCCATACTCGTCCTCGCGATGGTTGCTGAGCGGTGACAGGAACTGGTGCAGCAGATAGCCGTGCGCCGCGTGAAGTTCTATCACGTCGAATCCGGCGTCAATTGCACGCCGTGCTGCGGCCTCGAAATCGGCAACGACGGCATCGATGCCCGCTGCGTCCAGGGCGAGCGGCGTGTCGTAGCCGGTGAAGGCATCCGCCGACGCAGACACCGTCTGCCAGCCGCCGTCGGCGACGGGCATGGTGTCGTGCCGCTCGAATCCCCAGCCCGGCCACGTGGAGGCCTTGCGACCGGCGTGCGCGAGCTGCACGCCCGCCGCAGCACCCTGCGAGTGGATGAACTCAACGATGGGAGCCCATGCGTCGCGCTGCTCGTCGTTCCACAGGCCCGTGTCCTGGTCGGAGATGCGTCCCTCGGCGCTCACGGCTGTGGCCTCGGCCATCACGAGGGCGCTTCCGCCGCGAGCGATGGAGCCGAGGTGCACGAGATGCCAATTGGTGGGCACGCCGTTCTTCTCGAGCACGGAGTACTGGCACATCGGCGCCGTCCAGAGTCGGTTGCGAAAGGTGGTTCCGCGAATCGTGAGCGGCTGGAACAGGGCGGACATGGAACTCCTCGATGGCGAAAGCGTGTGACGAAAGCGTGTGACGTAAAGCGTGTGACGTGAACGGGTGCTGCCGGGGATCGGATGCGCCGGTGCGGCGCGACCGACCGCTATTCTGCGAGCCGCGTCAGGAAGCCCCGCAAGGCATCCGCACCGGTGAAAACGTGGCCGGTGATGCCCAGCGCCTCGGCGCCGCGCACATTGACCTCCTTGTTATCAATGAAGATCGTTTGCCCTGCGGTTATTCCGAGTTCGCGCATGGCCAGCTCGAAGATGGCGGCGGAAGGCTTGATGATGCCCAGCTCGCCGCTCACGAACACCGCCTCGAACAGCTCGCCGAGAGCGCCGAAGCGAAAATAGCTGCCGAAGTCGCGACCGGCGTTCGAGAGCAGGGCCAGCCGGGTGCCGCCCTCTGCGAGATCGGTGAGCACAGCCAGCGTCGCGGCATCGATGCTCAGCCAGCTGCGAAAGTCGACGACCCACAGCCGATGGATCAGCGCGGGAGAGAACTGCGCCCCAAGTTCGTCGGCGATGCCGCCCCAGTACTCGCGGATGCCGAGCGTGCCCTGATCGAGCGCGTCGCGATGACGGTCGTACGCGCTCCAGAAGGCCGCTTCGTCGGCCGTGCCGGATGCGACGCCCGCCAGGTCGAGAAGCGTGCCCCGTTCTGCGGCATTCGGCGCCTCGGAGATCACCTCGCCATAGTCGAAGACGACGACCTTGCCGGGAATGCTGATGCCCATAGCTGTACCTTCCGTGTGCGTTTCAACCTATCGTGAAGGAATGACAGCACAGGAGCAGGCCGAGCAATGGCAGCGATGGGGCGCTGAGGACGCGCGAAAGTGGATCGCCGTTCCCGCAGCTGACGACGACAAATATTCGCGCGGCGTTCTCGGCGTGCTCACCGGCTCCTCCCGTTTTCCGGGCGCCGCCGTTCTCGGCGTCGAGGCGGCCGTGCGCACGGGAGTGGGCATGGTGCGTTATCTCGGTGCGGGCACGCCGACCCGGCTGGTGATGCAGCGTCGCCCCGAGATCGTCACGGCGGGCGGGCGGGTACAGGCGTGGCTCGCGGGCTCCGGCATGGACGCCGCGAGCCGCACTTCTCGGGAGAGCGCACGCATCCGCTCGGCGCTCGCCGAGGGCGTGCCGGCCGTGCTGGATGCCGGGGCGCTCGAGCTCGTGGGGGAGGCATCCGGGGCGCTGGTCATCACCCCGCACTTTCGCGAACTTTCGGTGGCGCTGGGCGGTGCCGGCACGGATGTCGATGCCTCCTCGATCGCGGCGGATCCGGCCGGCTGGGCGGTGCGTGCCGCCGAGACGCTCGGCGTGACGGTGCTGCTCAAGGGGCACACAACGTTCGTCGCCTCGCCCGGAGGCCGACGCCTCAGTTCGTCAACGGGGCCGAGCTGGCTCGCCACCGCAGGCAGCGGCGATGTGCTCGGCGGCATTCTGGGGGCCTTGGTGGCCACGCACGCGGATGCCATCGCTCGCGATCCCGAGACCCTCGCCGCTCTTGCGGCGACAGCGGCAACGCTGCACGGTCTTGCCGCCGATCGTGCCTCCGCGGGCGGCCCGATCGCAGCCCTCGACATTGCCGAGACGCTTCCGTCGACGATCGCCGCGCTGCTGGCGGGGTGACGGCTCAGAGGCCGCCGGCGAATCGGGCGAGGAACTCCCTGGTGAACCTTCACAGCTTCTCGTGTTCGCCGCGCTGATGCCAAGGTCAGGGACACATTCTGTTACGTCGTGGGCGATAGCATGGCGAGCATGGCGACCGACTCCGCTCCCCGCGTTGCGGCGCCCGCAGACCGGGCCAGGGCAGCGGCGCTGCTGGTCAATCCGATAACGCTGTGGATCGGGTTTCTGCTCGTGCACCTCATCGTCGGCTACCTGGCGTTGATGGCGCCGGGTGCGCGCCTCGGAGACGTGACCACGGTCTACCGCCCGTGGGCGCTGCAGGCGCAGGGCGGCTTCGTCATGGGCGTCGACGCCCCGTGGGTGTACCCGATCGTCGCGATAGTGCCGATCATGATCCCCCTCGTCTTCGGCGCGCAGAACTACGTGGGCTCGTGGCTCACCCTCGTGCTGCTTCTGAACGCCGCGGCCTTCGCGGTGTTGGTCTTCGGTCGGCATCGCCGCAATGCGATGGCCGCGTGGTGGTGGCTCGCCTTCACCCTGCTGCTCGGCCCGATAGCCCTCTCGCGTCTCGACACGCTGTCGGTGCCGATCGTGATGGTCGGCCTGCTCTGGCTGGGGCTGCGCCCGCGTCTGGCAACGGTATTGCTCACCATCGCCACCTGGATCAAGGTCTGGCCGGCGGCGGTGCTTGCCAGCCTGGTCATCGCCTCTCACCATCGGTGGCGCGTCGTGACCGCGGCCGTGGCCACGAGCGCCGTCTTCACGGTGTTGGCGCTGACCTTCGGGGCGGGGCCGAACGTGTTCAGCTTCGTCACGGCCCAGGGCGACCGCGGACTGCAGGTGGAGGCGCCGGTGAGCCTGATCTGGATGTGGGAGTCCATCGGGGGCCGGCAGGGCAGCTACGTCTATTACAACGAGCCGCTGAACACCTTCGAGGTCACCGGTGATGGCATCAACACGGCCATTGCCCTCATGAGCCCGCTGCAGGCCGTCGCGGTCGTGGCGATCATGCTCATCGGCATCCGCGCTGCACGGCGCCAGCAGGCCATGACGCGCGTGCTGCCGCCTCTCGCGCTCGCCCTCGTGACGGCGCTGATTGCCTTCAACAAGGTGGGCTCACCGCAATACATGGTGTGGCTCGCGGCGCCGATCGTACTCGGCCTTGCCTACCAGGGTCGGGCGTTTCGCACCCCAGCGATCCTCGTTGCCGTCATGGCCGCGCTGACGCAGGCGTTCTACCCCTACCTCTACGATGCCATTCTGATGCTGAACCCGGCCATGGTGTTCGTGCTCACGGTGCGCAATGTGCTGTTCTTCGTGCTGCTCGGCTGGGCCGTCTGGGCGCTGTGGCGTGCGCCGACGCTGCGACGCGACGACGAGCTCACCCCCGAGAAGGCATCCGTCTGGCCGTTTGCCATCGCTGCTCAATTCACCGCTGTTCGATCCAAGCCTGCGCGCTCTCGCGCCGTACGGCACCACGAAAGGGAGTAAGTCATGCTCGTTGCGTTTTCCGTCGCCCCATCGGGCGCTGACAATCCGGATGCCTCCGTGCACGACGCGGTGGCCGCCGCCGTCGAGATCGTGCGGGCATCCGGACTGCCCAATCACACCGACTCGATGTTCACGACCATCGAGGGGGAGTGGGACGAGGTCTTCGACGTGATCCGTCGAGCCACGGATGCCGTCGGCGCGTTCGGACCGCGGGTCTCGCTCGTGCTCAAGGCAGACATCCGCCCCGGCCACAGCGGTGAGCTCACGAGCAAGGTGCAGCGTCTCGAGACCGCGCTTGAGGCCCGTCGCGAGAGTTAAGAGATTCGTAATCGAATCGATTCGATTTTGCGGCGAGATCCGATTATCGTAGGGGAGTGACTTTTCCTGCCGATGCGGGTGACACGCCCGCGTCGAGCCGGTCGTCAGCCGCCGCCTCCAACCAAGGCCAGATCCCGACCCCGGCTCTGAGCGCCGCGCGCGTGCGCCTGGCGCTGCTGGCGCTCGCCCTCGGCGGCTTCGGCATCGGCGCCACCGAGTTCGTGGCCATGGGGCTGCTGCCCAACCTTGCCGCCGACATGCTGCCCCGGCTGTACGCCGCGGCTCCCGCTGACGCGAACGCGCAGGCAGGATGGGCGATCTCGGCATACGCGCTGGGGGTCGTCGTCGGCGCACCGACGATTGCCGCGATGGCCGCGCGACTGCCGCGCAAAAAGCTGCTCCTGTGGCTGCTGGTGGCGTTCACGGTCGGCACGGTCTTCTCGGCGCTGGCCCCGAACTTTGGCGTGCTGCTTCTCGCGCGTTTTCTCAGTGGGCTGCCTCACGGCGCCTATTTCGGCATCGCCTCGCTCGTCGCGGCCTCTCTCATGGGGCCGGGCAGGCGGGCCCAGGGGGTGGCCCTGGTGCTCTCCGGCCTCACCATCGCCAATGTCATCGGTGTTCCGCTCATCACCTGGCTCGGCCAGGTGCAGGGATGGCGCATCGCTTATTTCGTGGTCGCGTCGATCTTCGCACTCACCTTCGTGGCCGTTGCGGCTCTGGTGCCGTGGCAGCGGGGAAACCCGCAGTCAACGATGCGCAATGAATTGCGTGCATTCCGTCGGCTGCAGGTCTGGATGGCCTTAGGCATCGGCGCCATCGGCTTCGGCGGCTTCTTCGCCGTCTACACCTATGTCGCGCCGATCGTCACCGATGTGACGGGGCTCGGTGCGGCGATGGTTCCGGTGGTCCTCGTGGTCGTGGGCATCGGCATGACCATCGGCAACGTGGTCGGCGGCTGGAGTGCCGACCGCAACCTGCGGCTGACCCTCGTCGGCTTCTTCATCACCCTCCTCATCGGGCTGGTGGGGCTCGCGCTCACCGCGCATACCGTCGTGGGCCTGTTCGCCTTCCTCATCGTGATAGCGGCGGCGTGCTCGGCGCTCTCGCCGGCCATCCAGACGCGGCTCATGGATGTGGCGCACGACAGCCAGTCGATCGCCGCGGCACTCAATCACTCGGCCCTCAACATCGCCAACGCCTCGGGTGCGTTCCTGGGCGGTCTTACCATCTCCGCGGGATTCGGCTACCTTTCGCCGGTGTGGGTCGGTGGTGCACTCAGCGTCGCCGGAATCGTGCTGACTCTGGTCACCTTCTCCATCGACCGCCGCCGTCGGCGCCAGATCCTGCAGGGCACCCGGCCGGAAACCCTGTCGGTGCCCGCGGTATAAGCCGCATCCGTCGTGTGTCCGCCTGCGGGCGGCATCGAGCGGATGCCTGCGGCTCAGTCGCCCTGCAGCAGGATGCCGTCCTGAATGGCCCGCTTACGCAGGGCCACCTTGGTTCCGACGTCGTAGCCGGCTACGCGGTACTTCTCGCGGATGCGCTTGAGGTAGCTCTTGGCGGTCTCGTCGGAGATGCCCAGTTGGAAGGCCACCGACTTCACCGGCTCGCCGGCGCCGTACAGCGCCATCACCCGGCGCTCCTGGGCGCTGAGCTTCGGCGAGCCGCCGACCTCACCGGCATTGAGCGCGAGGTCGAGCTCGCTGGAGATGAATGATTCGCCCTTGTTTGCGGCGCGAATCGCCTCGACGATCATCTCGGCGTCTTCGCTCTTCACCAGGTAGCCGAGGGCGCCGGCGGCGAGTGCCTCACGCACCACGGCCGGTTCCGAGTACGTGCTCATGAGCACCGTGTTCACGCCCGTCGTCTTCAGGGTGGAGATCTTGAGGGAGATGGGCAGGTTGTCTTTGAGGTCGAGGTCGAGCAGCACGACGTCGACGGGAAATTCCGGATGCGTCAGCAACTCCGGCCAGGTCGTGACGGCGGCGACCATGCTGATGTCATCCGCGGCACTGCGGATCCATTCAGTCAATGCTCCGAGGAGCATTTTATGGTCGTCGACGATGGCGATGCGGATAGGGTTGGCGGCGTTGTTCACGGACTGCCCTTCGTCGTATTCACATTCGGCGCCAATGGCTCCGATTCGTAGTCGGCGGGGTTGTCGACTTCACATTCGATCTCTATGAGCAGAACCGAGTCTCGAATAGATTCCTCGTACCTGCCGACTTTTCTTATAGCTTGCCACGTCGCGGGGTCCACCCCCCTTCGCGGCACACCGGTTGCGGATATCGAAATCGGCACCCTCACCGACGCATGGGAGCTGTGCGGCAGCTGCCGTTCGCGTGCACTCACGACGATGTTCACGCACTGCCCCGGCCGTGGCGGGTCGCTCAACAACAGCCAGACCGCGGCAAGCAGGCCATCCCGCTGCTCGGAGTCGAGTAGGCCGGCCAGACCGTCGGAGTCGCTCACGGTCACGGCCGGGCCGAGAAAGGCGGATTCCGAGACGGCGTGGTGCAACCAGGTCTCGCGCCTGCCCTCGATCAGGTGCAACCGCAATTCCGTTGCCAGCGAGGCGGCGACCGATGCGGTCTCGGGTCTCAACGGCAGCGCCGCACGGCCGGTTGCCACCTCATCCAGCAGCCGTTCGGCATCCAGATCGAGTCGCGCGAGTTCTTCGGATGCGAGCATCCCCAGGGTGAATCCGGGGGAGGAGACGGTGCTTTGCACCTGCGCGCGGTCGAGCTCCAGCTGCGCCGCGATGCCGAGCGAGCGCACGAAGAAAACCGCGAGGATGGACGGGGCAACGGCAATACCGATCATGAGATAAGCCAGCGCGAGTTGCTGCGGGTTGTCGAGACCGTGCAGGGCGAAGGCAATGGCGATCGCCGCCCCGAGCAGGCTCGCAGCCACCGCGATAGTGCGCGCCTGGGCGTGCGTGACGACCTGCAGAAGGCCGGCGCCGACGGCCATGGCCGCTGCCGGCGCCGCGGCGGAACTGCCTCTCGCCCAGCAGCCGATCAGGTCGAGCGTGGTGGCGGCGGCCCACATCGAGATGACCGTGGGAAGAGCCCAGGCCGGAAGCTGGCTGGCGCGTCGGTTGTTCGTGGCATAGACGATGACCATGCCGGCGATAAGAAGTGCCCACGCGGCGATGCTGTACGGAAGCCGTGGATACGAATCCGTGTGCAGCAGAAAACTGACGAACTGGTACAGAACCAGAACGCTCGCGGCAAGACCGAATCCGAAGCCGAGGCGGCGCAGGCGCCCGGCGGTCTGACGGCGGCTGATGTCGGAGGCGATGGTCACTTCGGTACCTCCAGCACCACTGTCGTTCCCGATCCCGGTGATGAGAAGAGCCGGGCGTTCCCGCCGACATCGCGAAGCCGTGCCACGATCGACTCCGTGAATCCCAGCCGTTCGTCGTCGATGGAGTCCAGCGTGAAGCCGATGCCGGCATCCGTCACCATGGCCCGCACGGTGGTGTCGTCGTCGGTGATGGTCACGTGCGCCTCGTTGACGCGGGCGTGCCTGCGTACATTCTCGAGGCATTCGGCAAGGGCGAGGAGAAAGGCGTCAAGAATTTCGCTGGGCAGCAGAACCTGCCCGGTGCCATGCCAGTTGACCTCGAGGCCGAGACGTTCGAAGCGCGCCTTGACCGAGCGCAGCGTGTTGCCCAGGGTCGACTCCTCCACGGGCTGAAGCTTGTAATCCCCGGAGGAGGATGGTGTGGGTGTGTACCCGAGACGCAATTGGCGCAGCAGGGCAGCATCCTCGGCAGCCTGTTCGCGCAGGGCATTCGCGCTGACACCGACGCCGGAATGGGCGAGCAGCGTCAACGTCGCGAGCACCGTGTCGTGAAGAAGTCGGGCGCCCTGGCGACGACGCGCCTCTGTCTCGGTGGCGCGACGTTCCGCGTTGTATGCACGGCTCGCGCTCTCGATGCGTTTGAGGGTTTGCGTGACCGTGCGCCCCAGCCACACGCCACAGATGCCGCAGACCAGCCACCCCGCGATAGTTAGGGCAACGGGTTCGGGTGGAAAGCTTTTCGTCTCCAACTGCGTGACGACGAGCGAAAATGTTGACGCCGCGAAGAGCAGCGCTGCGACGCCGTAGTAGCGCGGGCTCGCGAGAAGCACGATAGAGACGGATGCGACGCAGCCGCCCGAGACGACGGCCATGGCACCAAAGACCGCAACATTTGTGCCCTGGGGCGAGAGGATCGGAAGCAGCACCACGACAACGCCAAGCACTCCGATTACGAGAGCCAGAGACACCGTGTGCCCCCGCGGCAGCAGCCATAGTGCGAGCGCGATGCCAAGCAGGCACGCCACGGAAATGAGGTAGAGCTCGAGCGGCAGCGATTCGGGCAGGCTCAGGCAGAGCACCGCGGCGAGTACCGCCATGAGGCCGACATTGCGGGCCGTCTGCGCGAGAAGGCGGTCACGCTCCTTGAGGATGCGCGGCATGGGCCCCCTTCGACAGTCACTTACTCCAGCAGACGGCTCAGTTCTCGCCCGACCAATTCGTTCTCGATCAGGAAGCCATCATGCCCGAACCCTGACTCTATTACCACCGCCGAGGAACCGTCGATATTGCCGCGCAACTGAGCCGCAATGGCAACCTGGCCCTCGACGGGGAACAACCGGTCGCTATCGATGCCCACGATGAGGGCGCGGGCGGTGGCGCGGCCGAGCGCCGCCTCGACGCCGCCGCGGTCACGACCGATGTCGTGCGAGTTCATGGCCTGAACGAGCGTGATGTAGCTGTTGGCGTCGAAGCGACGCGTGAACTTGTTGCCGTGAAAGTCGAGATACGACTCCACGGCGAAGCGACCGCCGCGCCCAAGCGGGCTGATCTCGCTCTGCCAACTGCGCGCAAATCGTTCGTTGAGTTCGGCAGGGCTGCGATAGTTCACCAGGGCCATTCGACGGGCCAGGGCGAGCCCGCGGTGCGGACCGTCGCCATCCTCGGCCTCGTAGTACTGGCCGGCGCGAAAAAGCGGATCCGTTTGAATCGCCTCGATCTGCAGCGAGTTGAGGGCGATCTGGTCTGCGGTGGTTAGCGGAGGAGCCGCGATGATGGCGACCCGTTCCACCCGCTCCGGATACGAGACGGCCCATTCCAGCGCATGCATGCCGCCCATGGAGCCGCCGATTACTGCCGCCCAGCGCTCGATGCCGAGCGCATCCGCCAGCAACGCGTGGGCGCGCACCTGGTCGCGGATGGTCGTGAAGGGAAAACGTGCCCCCCACTCGGAGCCGTCGGGAGCGAGTGAGGCGGGCCCGGTTGTTCCCTGGCACCCCCCGAGCATGTTCGGAACTATCACGAACCAGCGGTCGGTGTCGACGGCAAGGCCAGGGCCGACGATGCCGTTCCACCAGCCGGGGGTCGGATGCCCTGCCCCGGCTGCGCCGAGCACATGACTGTCTCCGGTCAGGGCGTGCAGCACCAGCAGGGCATTGTCTTTGGCCAGGGAGAGTTCACCGAAGGTCTCGTAGGCGACGCGGGCGTACTGCAACGAGCCGCCGCCCTCGAAGTCGAAGGCGCCGAGCCCCACGAACTGGCGCCCTCCGACCGGGTCGGACTCGCGCCACGCGCCGCTCACGGGCGGTTTGCCCAGCAGAGAACGCACCTGCGAGTCCGTGATGAAACTCGAGGGCGCAGTGTCTGCGGATGTCTGCCAATCCATACGTCAATACTGCCTGTAGTGGAGGGCTGCCCTCGACATGTTACGGGGGCGCCCTGGGCCTAGCGGGGGTCCCAGCGGAACCAGCGGATGCCCACGAAGGCGAACACGATGATGTACGCGACACAGGCCACGAGCGAGTATGTGTCCTGGCTGCCCCACGGCGGCGTGATCATGGCGTCGGCGAAGAGCGTCATCAGAGCACCGACGGGGGACCAATCCGCAATGGTTTTGAGGGTGTCGCCGAGCAGACCGGTTCCGCCGAGCAGCCCGAGCAGCAGCAACAGGGGAAACAGGATGCGGCAGATGGCGTTGACGGCGCCCGTCGAGTTCACCAGGCCGACGATGGCTTGTCCGATCGCCAGAAAGACGGCGGCACCGAGGATCGCGACGGCAAAGACCAACAGGTACTGCCCGACGTTCAGGCTCAGGCCGTGCAGGATGACGCCGACGATGACGACAATGACGGCCATGACCAGGTTGGCGATCAACTGGATGATGAGCCGGCTGGTGATGATCATCCAACTCGGTGCAGGAGTCACGCGCAGTCTCTGCAGAACGCCGGCGTGGCGATCCTGGGCCATGCTGACGGCGTAGCCCAGCAGGCTCGGGGTGATCAGCCCGATGGTCAGGGCAAGGCCGATGGTCAGCTCGGGGCCGCCGAGGGCCGCAGTCTTCTTCGCGGTCAATCCCGTGGTGATGACAATGATGACCGGAAGAATGATGCCCACAAAGCCGGATGCCCTGTTGCGAAGCAGAACGATGCCGTCCGCACGAAGAAGTGACCCCAGTGCCAGGCCCAGCGTTCTCCGGCCGACAGGCGTGGGTGGCGAAGCCGTTGCCTCAGTCACGAATCTCACTTCCCGTCAGTCCGATGAACACGTCTTCCAGGGTGACCGCGCCGTGCGCAGCCTTGAGAACTCGCGGATCGTCTTTGTGTTTGTCTATCAATCCGGCCGGGGTTCCGATGGTGAGCACAGCGCCGTGATCGATGATCGCGACGCGATCGCAGACCGCCTGTGCCTCCTCCATCGAGTGCGTGGTCAGCAGGATGCTGCGCCCCGCGTCGCGCAATTGCTCGATGCGGTGCCACAGCGCGCGACGCGACTGTGGATCCAGCCCCGCCGTCGGCTCGTCCAGCAGCAACAGCAGCGGGTCGTGGATGCTGGCGATGAACAGGGCGAGTCGCTGCTGTTGCCCCCCGGAGAGCTGTTTGAAGCGTTTGCCGAGCTCGGTCTCGAGTCCGATGGTGCGCATGCTCTCGCGAATCTGATCGCTCGAGAGTCGCACACCATAGAGTCCCGCATACAGTCCGGCGATCTGCTGGATCGTCAATTCCGACTGGAAGCTGGAGGATTGCAGTTGCACGCCCATCCGGGCCTTCGCGGCCAACGGATGCCGTGCCGTGTCGATTCCGTCTATCAGCGATCGCCCTGACTGCGGTGTCACCAAGCCCTCGACGGCGCTGAGCGTGCTCGTCTTGCCGGCGCCGTTGGGGCCGAGCAGGCCGAAGATCTCGCCGCGCTCGATCTGAAAACTCACGCCGTTGACAGCGAGGTGATCGCCATAGGACACCCGCAGATCGTCGACCTTCAGCATGGGTGGTGCCGCTTGGCTCGCGTCGCTCATCGAGACTTCTCCGCTCTGGGCGGTCGCACCCGCTGCAGTGCTGGGGGCCGTCACGCTGAGTCTAAACGCCCGTCGCGCGAACCCATCACCTCCGCCCCGGCGAGATCCAAAACGACGGAAAAATCATCGAATCCGGCCAATTTGCTGTTGCGCGGGAGCGTATGACTGCAAAAGTCCGTCGTTGTGGAATGCCAGCCGGGGGCAGGGGGCAGGGGGCAGGGGGCAGAGGCGGGACGGGCGGGGCGACAGAGGGGGCGGATGCGCACGCATCCGCCCCCTCTGTTGTTCTGTTGCTAGGCGCGCGCGGCCTGCACGGTCGCCCGGGCCGCGGCGAGGCCGGCCTCCAGGTCGGCCTTGAGGTCGTCGATGTTCTCCAGACCGATGGACAGGCGCACCAGACCGGGCGTGACGCCGGCCGTGAGCTGCTGCTCGGGGGAGAGCTGCGAGTGCGTCGTGGAGGCCGGGTGGATCACGAGGCTGCGCACGTCACCGATGTTGGCCAGGTGGCTGAACAGGGTGAGGTTGTCGACCAGCGAGCGGCCGGCATCCACCCCGCCCTTGAGCTCAAAGGAGAGCACAGCGCCGACGCCCTTGGGGGCGTACTTGTTAGCCAGCGCGTACCACGGGCTCGACGGCAGGCCTGCGTAGGAGACGCTCGCGACATCGTCGTGGCTCTCGAGCCACTCCGCGATCTCCTGCGCGTTCTGCACGTGGCGTTCGATGCGCAGCGACAGGGTCTCGATGCCCTGGATGAGCTGCCACGAGCTGGCCGGGGCGATGGCCGAGCCCAGGTCGCGCAGCAACTGCACACGGGCCTTGATGATGTAGGCCAGGCCGTCGCCGACCGCGGCCGTATAGCTGGCGCCGTGGTACGAGGGGTCGGGCAGCGTGAGGCCGGGGAACTTCTCGACGTTCTTCGACCACTCGAACTTTCCGCCGTCGACAATCACGCCGGCGATCACGGTGCCGTGGCCGCCGAGGAACTTCGTCGCGGCGTGCACGACGATGTCGGCGCCATGCTCGAGCGGGCGGATCAGGTACGGCGTGGCGATCGTGTTGTCCACGATGAGCGGAATGCCGTGTGAGTGCGCGATATCGGCAACCGTCTCGATGTCGAGCACGTTGATCTTCGGGTTGCCGA
The DNA here is from genome assembly GCF_001424905.1 of Leifsonia sp. Root112D2. Taxonomy (NCBI): domain Bacteria; kingdom Bacillati; phylum Actinomycetota; class Actinomycetes; order Micrococcales; family Microbacteriaceae; genus Leifsonia; species Leifsonia sp. Root112D2. Next base: position 36,903 of record NZ_LMCU01000001.1, on the reverse strand, counting down.
TGGTCTCGGCGAAGAGCAGCTTCGTGTTCGGGCGGATGGCCGCGGCCCACTCATCGGCGCTGTCCTGGTCCTCGATGAACGTGGTCTCGATGCCCAGCTTGGCCAGCGTGTACTTGAACAGATTGTATGTGCCGCCGTAGACGGCAGCCGAGGAGACGATGTGGTCGCCGGCCTGGGCGATGTTCAGCACCGAGAACGTCGTTGCGGACATGCCGGAGGAGAGCACGAGACCACCGGTGCCGCCCTCGAGCGCCGCGACGCGGTCCTCCACGACGGCCGTCGTCGGGTTCTGGATGCGCGTGTAGATGTTGCCGAATTCGGCCAGCGCAAAGAGGTTCTGCGCGTGCTCGGCACTGTTGAACACGTAGGAGGTGGTCTGGTAGATCGGCGTCGCCCGGGAGTTGGTGGTCGGGTCCGGTGCGGCCCCGGTGTGAATCTGCTTGGTTTCGAACTTCCACGAAGCTGCGTCGGTCATGGATTCTCTCCTGGTTTTTTCTCGATGCGTCTCGGCGCGCGGGTATGGGCGCCTCAGACCGACAGTAGGCACTTGCGGCCGCCGAGGCAATACTCGCGCAATATGACGTAACCACCCACGAGCGCGCTGAAACCATGCGAAGAAACGAAATAATGGGGGGATGGCACACGAAAACACGTCCACCACTCGGCGCGCGGTAGTGACGGGCGCGAGCTCGGGAATCGGGGCCGCGACCACTCGACTGCTACGTCGGCATGGCTGGGACGTCGTGGCCGTGGCCCGGCGCGCAGAAAAGCTGGAGGCGCTCGCGAAAGAGACCGGGGCATCCGTCTTCGTCGCCGATCTCACCAGCCAGGAGCAGGTGGATGCGTTGCGCGATCATCTGGCGGCGACCGGCCCCATACACGCGGTGGTCAATAACGCCGGCGGTGCGCACGGGCTCGACAGCGTCGAGGCCTCCTCGGTCGACGACTGGCGCTGGATGTACGAGATCAATGTTCTTGCCGTCAAACGCGTGGTGAGTGCGCTGCTCCCGCTGCTGCGGGAGGCAGCATCCGCGGATGCCGCTCATGCCGACATCGTGAACGTCACCTCCACCGCCGGCCTCACCGCCTACCCGGGAGGCGGCGGCTACAACGCGGCCAAGTTCGCGGCGCACGCACTCACCGAGGTGCTGCGGCTGGAACTGAACGGCGAGCCGATCCGCGTGATGGAGGTTGCGCCGGGCATGGTGGCCACTGAGGAGTTCTCGCTGGTGCGGTTCGGCGGCGACAGGCAGCGGGCGGATGCCGTCTATGACGGCGTGCAGAACCCGTTGACGGCCGAGGACGTGGCCGAGACGATCGTGGGCGCGCTCGAGCGCCCCGCACACGTTGACCTCGATCTCATCGTGGTCAAGCCCGTGGCCCAGGCCGCCTCATACCGCCTGCACAAGGGCCCGCTCGCCGTCAAGTGAGGTCGGGAGCCGCGTCTACGTCGGCGAAGGCGAGTTTCGGCACGAAGAACAGCAGCACCGCGGCCACGAGTGCGCCAACGCCGCAGATGATCCAGACCGTCATGTAGCCGACGAGGCTCGCGGCGGTGGTCGTGACGGCGAGCGCGCCCGAGGCCAGAACCACCCCGAAGACGGCCGAGGCAAACGAGCCTCCCACCGTCTTGGTCGTGTTCGTGAGTGCGGCGGCAATGCCGGTTTGTCCCCGCGGGGCGGCCGCGGCGGCTGCGGCGGGCAGCGCACCGACGAGGGCGCCCGATCCGATGCCCGCGATGGCCATATTGACGAACACCTGCCACGTCTCCAGATGGAACGGGATGAAGAGCAGGTAGCCGGCCGCGACCAGGAATGAGGCGATGATGAGCGCCACCCGCGGGCTCGCCCGTCGCGAGACGAGCGGGAACAGCAGCGCGCCGACGATCATCGAGATCAGGTACGCACCGATCAGCGTCGAGATGCTCGAGGCATCCAGTCCCAGCCCGTAACCAGTGGAGCGGCTGGTACCCGCATAGGTGCTCAGCGGCGCCTGCGCCCCCAGCAGGCTGATGCCGATGAGCCCCGCGGTGAGCTGAACCGGCCACATGGATGGCTGGCGCAGCACCCGCAGATCGATGGCCGGATCATCCTGCTTCAGCTCATACCGGCCGAACGGGATGAGCATGAGGAGCCCCGCCACGATGAGCGCCCACACGAACCAGGCACCGGGACCGTTCAACCGCAGGAAGGTGAGCCCCGATGTGATGAGCAGCAGAGCGAGCGTGAGAATCACGAAGCCCACGAGATCGAGGCGACGCCCCGGCAGCGGTTCCGACTCGGGCACTCCGAACAGAATCGCGAAGAATACGAGCGTGACGGCGATCGCTGGCAGCATCATCGTGAGCGTCACGTTGTGACCGAGCGCACCGAACAGCCGCCCGCTGCTGAGCGCGCCGATGATCGCCCCCGCCTCCAGCGCCACCACGAGCAGCCCGGCCGCGCGGCGGGTGCGGGAGGCTCCCATCTTCGTGCGTCTCCCGCGCTCGAAGATCAGCGCCACCTCCAGCGGCAGCCACACCACGTAGAAGCCCTGCAAGGCCCAGGCGATGAGAAAGGTGGTGAAATCGCCGGCGATCGTCAGCCACCAACTCGCCGCGGCAGTGAACACCGTGGAGACGAGCAGGATGCGCTTGTGTCCGTACATGTCGCCGAGCTTTGCCATGACCGGAACCACCAGCGCGGAGAGCAGCAGCTGTGCCGCCTCGAACCAGTTGAAGTCGGCGTCGTGGATGCCGAGATGCTTCACCAGATCGGGAATGAGCGGCACGTAGTACCCCTGCAGGATGCCGCTGGTGATCTCCACCAGGAACAGCCAGCCGATCAGGCCCGCGGTGATGCCTATCGCGCCGCGTGCGCCCGAGGCCACGCCCGTCTTCGTTGACGTCATGCTCGGATCGTACAACGGGCTGAGCTCGTAAGGAGCACTAATTCCCCTCCCGCGCGCGCCCCTCGGGCGAGTACGTTAACGTGCATGGCCTTCGACGTTGACGACTCCGGAATAGACACCATTGCGGAGAGTGACCGAGAGGTTCTCGGATGGCTGGAGTTCGGCGAGGCGGCCAGGCATCTCGCATCCGCCGTTCTCGAAAGCGGCTACGAACCGGATGTCGTTCTCGCCATCGCACGCGGCGGCCTGCTGCTGGCCGGGGCGATGTCGTACGCCCTGGGGGTCAAGAGCTGCGGCGCCGTGAACGTCGAGTTCTACACCGGCATCGACGAGCGGCTGCCGGAACCCGTGCTGCTTCCGCCGCTCCTGGAGGAGGCGGCGCTGCACTCGAAACGGGTGCTGCTCGTCGACGATGTTGCCGACTCCGGCCGCACCCTTGCCATGGTCGTCGAGCTGGTGCGCGCCGGTGGGGCCGAGGTGCGCACGGTATGTCTCTACGGCAAGCCGCAGAGCGTGATCGAACCCGACTTCACCTGGCGCAAGACGTCGCAGTGGATTACCTTTCCCTGGTCGGCGCTGCCGCCCGTGCAGACCAGGCTCGACGCCTAGCGCCGCGCGATGCCGAAATCCCTTGCCGAACTCGCGGCCGACGGATCGATGGATGCCGGGTGGGCGCGCGCACTCGCTCCGGTGGAGGCGCGCATCCATGAGATGGGGGAATTCCTGCGTGCCGAGACGGCCGCAGGGCACGGATACCTTCCCGCCGGCGCGAACGTGTTGCGGGCCTTCGGCTACCCGCTCGAGGCCGTGCGCGTACTGATCGTCGGGCAGGATCCGTACCCGACGCCGGGGCACGCGATAGGACTGTCGTTCGCTGTCGAGAGGCATGTGCGGCCGGTGCCGCGCAGTCTCGCGAATATGTACACCGAGCTGCGCAGCGATCTCGGGGTCGAGACCCCTGTGCACGGGGACCTCACCGGATGGGCCGAGCACGGTGTCATGCTCCTGAACAGGGTGCTCACGGTGCGGCCCGGCGCCCCGGCCTCGCACCGGGGCAAGGGCTGGGAGGCCGTGACCGAGCACGCGATCCGCACCCTCGTCGAGCGGGACGGCCCTCTCGTGGCCATTCTGTGGGGGCGGGATGCGGGCACGCTGAAGCCGCTGCTGGGTGCGACGCCGATCATCGAGTCCGCGCATCCGAGCCCGCTGTCTGCCAGCAGGGGGTTCTTCGGCTCGCGCCCATACAGCAGGGCGAACGCACTGCTGGCCGACCAGGGCGCCCCGCCGGTCGACTGGTCGCTGCCTCCCGCGTCGTAAAGCGCGTTCAGCGGATGCTCGGCACGCGTAGAATTCGACGGTGCTGAATAAGACGGTGCTGAATAAGACGGTGCTGAAAGTGAACCGCGGTGCTTGAAGAGGAATACCAGCCCCGGCGCGAGCTGCCGCGCGAGCTGCGCAAGCCGCCGGCCGAGGAGCCGCAGTTCGACTACGCCATTCGTGAGGCGGCGGCGGGCGACCTGCCCGACATCCGCGAGATCTACAACCACTACGTGGCCAACAGCACCGTGACCTTTGACGAGGATGCGATGACGCTGCGCGAGTGGAGATCCAAGTTCGCCTACCTGGCCAAGCTGAACATGCCGTTCATCGTGGCAGTCTCGCCGCGTGGCCACATTCTGGGATATGCCCTTGTCTCGCCGTGGAAGCAGAAGAAGGCCTACCGCTACACGGTGGAGAACTCGATCTACCTCGGCGCGGCCGCGACCGGCAAGGGCCTGGGCTCGGTGCTCATGGCGGAGCTGATCGAGCGATCCAAGGCGGCGGGGCTCAAGGAGATGATCGCGGTGATTGCCGACCGCGGTGCCGAGGCCTCGATTGCGATGCACGAACGCTTCGGCTTCGTCGAGATCGGGCGCATGGGCCGGGTTGGCTTCAAGTTCGATCGCTGGCTCGGCACCATCCTGATGCAGCGCTCCCTGAAGTAGCCCCCACGTCGTCTCACGATGATTCGGGCGGGCCGCGGCGTAGCGGCTAGCTCTTCGGGGTGGCCCTGCGCAGAATGAAGAAACCCGCGACGGCCGCGATGACCGTGATCACCAGGCTCCACGCCACCACGCCAGCCGGTCCAACCGTCGCGAACCAGTCGCCCACGGCACCCCAGCTGTGCGTGAGGCCGATCAGGGCCATCGCCCCGATGAGCAGGATCGCCGTGACGGCACCGGCCACCAGCATCCCGTTGATCTTCCAGCGAACATAGATCGTGGCGCTCGCCGTGCCCACGAAGAAGAAGAACAGGAACATGGCGAAGAGCGTGAAGACACGCAGCAGCGGATTCTGGTTGTCGAAGTAGATGGCCGTGAAGAAATGACCGCCGAGACCCCAGCCGCCGGTCCACTGCTCGATGTAGGTGAGCAGGGCGAAGCCGATGCTCAGTGCCGCAGAAAGAATAATCCACGTGAGCGCCGTGCCCAGGTAGTAGTCCCGTCTGGTCACACTGAATCCCAGCGCGAACGAGAACGTCACGTTGATGGCCTGGATGGCCACCACCATCATGTAGATGAAGATGAAGAACGTCGATCCCGACCATTGGGTGCCCTCGAGCGCGTCGGACTTGTCATTGGCGCTCGCCGACTGAGCGATGAGCAGCCAGATCGCGTAGTTCATCAGGAAGACGGCGCCGAGAACCACCCACGGCAGGGCGATGGTGTTCCATTTGTTGGTCAGCTGCAGCCGCACCACCCGCCAGACGCGGGCGGCCGGCGTGCTGTGCGGGGCATCCGCGGTGAATGGTCGTGTTTCGGTGATGGTGGTCATGCTTTTTCCTCGAATTCCTTGCTCGAGACCTGGGTCATGTGCACGATGAGCTGTTGCAGCGACACGGGGGAGAGCTCCAGCCCCGCAGCGACCGCGGCACGGCGCTCGTCGGCATCGAGGCGGCCGACGGTAACGGATGCCAGCCCTCCGATCGCCTCGCGATGAATGACCTCGCGAGAGGCCACGAACTCGTCAACGGCCGCAGCCTTGCCCACGACTGAGGTGGCCGAGCCGCGCAGCTCCTCCGCTTCCTCGTCGAGAATGATGCGCCCCTCGTCGATGACGATGACGTGCTCGAGCATGTTGGCCACCTCATCGATCAGGTGCGTCGAAAGGACCACGGTGCGCGGATGCTCGGCGTAGTCGGCAAGAAGGCGGTCGTAGAAGATCTGCCGGGCAACGGCATCCAGCCCCAGGTAGGGCTCGTCGAAGAAGGTGAGTGGCGCCCGTGAGGCGAGGCCGACTATCACGCCGACGGCGGAGAGCTGGCCGCGGGAGAGCTTCTTGATGCGGCGATTCAGCGGCAGCCGAAAATCCTTGACGAGCTGCTCAGCGAACTCAGCGTCCCAGTTCTCGAAGAACCAGGGGGCACTGGCGAAGACGTGCTTCGGCTTGAAGTCGTCGGGGTACTTCTGGCTCTCCTTGATGAAGCAGATGTGCTGCAGCACCCGGGCGTTCTCGGTCGGCTTGTCGCCGAAGACGCTCACTTCGCCGTGCGTGATGAAGTCCTGGCCGGTGAGCAGCTGCATGATGGTGGTCTTGCCGGCGCCGTTGCGGCCCAGCAGCCCGTGGATCATGTTCGGCTGCAGGCTGAAGCTGATGTCGTCGAGGGCGGTGAAGCTGCCGAATTGTTTGGTGAGCCCGCGCACGGCGACGGCGGGAGTGCTTGTGGTGATGGTCATGCGCTGATGTCCTTTCGAATCATGTCGGTCAATTGCTCCGCGGTGATTCCGAGCTTTGCCGCCTCGGTGAGGAGGGGCTGCAGGAATTCGTGGCGGAAGCTTTCGCTGCGTTTGGCGATGAGGCGCTCGCGGGCGCCCTCGGCGACGAACATGCCGATGCCTCGTTTCTTGTAGAGGATTCCGTCGTCCACGAGCAGATTCACGCCCTTGCCGGCCGTCGCCGGGTTGATGCGGTGAAACGCCGCGAACTCGTTGGTGGAAGGCACTTGGGTCTCAGCCGGGTAGGTGCCGCCGATGATGTCGTTCTCGATCTGCTCCGCAATCTGAACGAAGATCGGCTTGCCCTCTTCGATCATGGTTGCCTCTTTCGTGTGCGGTTCGGTTGCGCACCTCGGAAGGTGCGTCGGTTAGTTACTTATGTAACTAACCAATCATGTTGGCCCCCGGATGTCAAGTAGCCTCAAAGAATGGCTGAACTCCATGACTTGAGCGCCCACGAACAATGGCTGGCGCTGCAGCGCGGTGAGATCGATCCCGTCCAACTCACCGAGCACTATCTCGCCCGCATCGAGCGGCTGAACCCCGAGTTTGGCGCCTTCGTGACGGTGACACCGGATGCTGCGCGCGAGCGTGCGCGCACCGTGCGGCGCGACGTGGCGAAGACCGCGCCGCTGTGGGGGCTGCCGTTCGGGGACAAAGACCTGTGGCTCCGCGCCGGAGTACACGCCGGCTTCGGGTCACGCCTGTTCGCCGACTTCGTGCCCGACACCTCCGACGAGATCGTCGAGACGCTCGACGCCGCCGGGGGAGTGAGCCTGGGCAAGACCAACACCCCCGAGTTCGGCCTGCCCGCGTACACCGAGAGCCTCGCGGCGCCACCGGCGCGCAACCCGTGGGATGTGACGCGGGGCTCCGGCGGGTCCAGCGGCGGGGCTGCGACGGCCGTCGCATCCGGAATGCTGCCGTTCGCTCCGGGCAGCGACGGCGGTGGATCCATACGTATTCCCGCAGCGGCATGTGGGCTTGTCGGCCTGAAGCCGTCGCGCGGGCTGGTTCCCGGGGGCAGCGGCATTGCCGCGCTCGCGGGGCTTCCGGTCGCGGGCCCGCTCGCGCGCACGGTGGCGGATGCCGCGCTACTGCTCGACGGCATGATCGCGCGGGTGGGCGGTCGCATCGACCACCACTACACGCTGCGGGCGCCGGGCGACGGCGCTCCGTTGCTCGCGGCGGCGGTGCGCGGGGAGGGCCGATACCAGCTCGGCGTGATGACCACTTCCGCGTGGGACGATGCTTACGACATCCGCATCGCACCCGAGGCGCGGGCCGCCCTGGACGAGGCCGTCTCGGCGTTCACTGCCATGGGACACGGCATGGAAGAGACCGCGCTCGAGCCGGATGCGACGTACGCGCCGGCGTTCCGCACCATTTGGCAGGCGGGTGCGGCGAACATCCCGGCGGAGGGCGAGGCGGAGCGCCTGCTTGAGCCGCTGACGCAATGGCTCCTGCACCGCGGGCGCGAGCTGTCGGCGCGGCAGTTGGCCGAGTCGCTGGGGGCGTTGACCGCGTATGAGCGCTCGTTCATTCATCAGCTCTCACGCTTCGACGCCGTGCTCACTCCCGCGATGGCGATGACGCCGCGACCACTCGGCTTCTTCGATGCCGAGGATGGCGAGCACAACTTCGAGCAGCAGGTGCAGTACACGCCGTTCACCTCAATGGTGAATGTGAGCGGGGTGCCGGCGATCACCCTGCCGATCTCGATGACCGAGGAGGGGCTGCCCATGGGGGTTCAGTTGATCGGTCGGCCCGGCGGCGAGGCGACGCTGCTGGCGCTGGGCGCGCAGCTGGAGCGGCGGGTGCGGTGGCAGCAGCGGCATCCGTCGTGCTGGTGAGCGGCGCCGGTGGCGCTGGGCGCTGTGTCGCTGGGTGCGGCGTTGCTGGGTGTTTGGCGGGAGCATCGGCCGCTGTCTTTTAGCTGAGGTAAGGCTTGCCTATACTGAAGAAGATATGTATCAGCCAGACCATGCCGCGCACACCGGACAGACCGCGCATCACGACGACCGGGTGCAGTATCTCGTCGTCGGTGACGAGTCGTCGCTGAGCGAGTTGGAGGCCGAGCTGGCGATGCTTCCGCTGTGCGCGCGCGGTCGCGTGTTCATCGAGACCGACGGGGTGTCCGACGTCGCCCTGCTCGCCGCGCCGATGCGCATGACCATCACGTGGTTGCCCCGCGCCGCCCGCAGCGGCAGGCCTGGAACGGCATCCGCGTGTGCACCCGGTGAGGCCGTCGGCCGCGCCGTGCGTGCCTGGACGGCCGAGATGCTGTGCGATGGCCCCGGGGCGACTCGGGCGTTGCTCACGGGCGACTACCGCACGGTGTCGGCGGTCTACGACCACCTCATCGACACCGTCGGTATGGCTCCGGATGCCGTGGCCACCCCCGCTGCCTTCGGCCTGCGCACCGCCCACTAGCGCCCCGCGCTCGCCCGACCCGCATCCCGGCTTGGCCATGCCACAGCCGACCCTTCCCCGCGCGCCCCGAGCCACAACGACGGAGAAACACCTCGTTCGGGCACGAAACAGCTCCTTTGCTACCCAGAGGGCCACAATCTCCGTCGTTTTGGTTCGGACAGGAGAGGCGGAGGGGCGGGCGAGCGGACAGGCGGGGCTAGTCGGCGGGGAGGCCGACGAGTTGGGCCGAGAGGCGCCAGAGGTCGCGGCCGAGCTGAGCATCGTGCGCCTGCGCGACCACACGGCCGTTGGCGCTCAGGCGATCGAAGTAGGTTCCGCTCGGGGCGCCGACGGGGGCGGATGCCGCCAGCGCCACCAGTGGCGCGGCACCCTCCGCGGCCGAAATGCCGTAACGCCCGGCCGTGAGCGCGTTCGCCGCGCGCATCGCCGCGATGCCCATGCCGAAGCTCGTGGCCACGATGCCGGGGTGTACCGAATATGCCGAGACGCCTGTGCCCGTCATCCGCTCCGCGAGTTCGCGGATGAACAGGATCGTCGCGAGCTTCGAGGTTCCGTACGCGCGCCATCCGCCCAGCCAGGCTCGCTTCGCCCAGTTGAGATCGTCGAGTCGCAGATGGCCGAACCGGTTCGCCATGCTCGCCGTCGAAACCACGCGCACCGGCGCATCCGTCGCCGTGGCCGACTCGATCAACCGCGGCAGCAGCAGATTCGTCAGCAGAAACGGCGCCAGGTGATTCGCCTGAATGATGCGCTCGTTACCGTCTACCGTGAGGGCGCGCCTCGGCACGATGCCGCCAGCATTGTTGGCCAGCACGTCAATGCGCTCGTAGCGCGCCAGCAGTGCTGCGGCGAGTGCGTGCACATCGTCGAGGTGGTCGTAGTCGGCGAGGAACGCCGTGCCGTTCACGCGATCGGCGACGGCCCGCGTGCGCTCCGCGTTGCGACCGACGACGGCGACATCCGCCCCCTCATCGGCCAGCCGCGCGGCGGCGATGGCGCCGATTCCCGAGCTCGCACCGGTGATCACGATGGTGCGTCGTGCGCCGCTCACAGGTATCCGCCCTTCTCGAGGCCCGCCTCGATCTCATACCGATTCTTCAGCGGATTACGCCCGGCCACAAAATACAGCAGCGGAAAGATCATGCCGTAGCGCTGCCACTGTCGCTTGTGCACGGCCTCGTGCTCAAGCACATCGTCGCTGACGTTCTGCGCGGTCAGGTAGCAGGCGCCCACACAGGATCCGCCACGACCGAACGCCCAGCTGGGCATGCCGCGAAACACGAAGAGGCCGGCCCGGCGCTCGACGCGACCGGTACTCCAGATGAATCCCCACGTCAGACCGACAAGCGTGGCATACAGGTACCCCGCCCGGCTGAGCGGGGAGTCGAACACGAGCTGGGTGAGCGCGCGCGTCGAGTCCCTCAGAACCCCACGGATCACGGAGTGGGCCGACCATAGCTTTCGAGCAGCCGCAGCCACACTTCGCTGAGCGTCGGATACGACGGCACCGCGTGCCACAACCGGTCGATCGTCACCTCGCCGACGATAGCGATGGTCGCCGAGTGCAACAGCTCACCGACATCCGTCCCCACGAAGGTCACGCCGAGCAACACGTGCCGATCCTCGTCGACCACCATGCGCGCCTGGCCCACATAGCCGTCGGCGTTGATGCTGGCGCCCGCCACGTTGCTGATCGCATAGTCGACAACACGGGTGCGATAGCCGGCCTTCTCGGCCTGCGCCGCCGTGAGACCCACGGATGCGACCTCCGGGTCGGTGAACGTCACCTGCGGCACCGACTGGTGGTCGGCCGTTGCGGTGCACGCCGACCACGGATCGCCCGAGACCCGCACTCCCTTGGCGCGTGCGGCTATCGCGTCCCCGGCGATGCGGGCCTGGTATTTGCCCTGATGGGTGAGCAGCGCACGATGGTTCACGTCTCCGACGGCATAGAGCCAGTCGCCTTCGAGCGCGCTGTTGTCCGCGCCATGCACGAGCATGCTGTCGTCGACGTGCAGCCACTCATTGGCGGCCAACCCGATGTTTTCGAGGCCCAGATCGCCGGTCTGGGGCACCCGACCCGTTGCCACCAGCACCTCTTCGGTGACGAGTTCCTCACCGTCACTGAGGGTGAGGGCCACGGTCTGGCCGGGCGTGCGATGCACCTCGGTGGGAGAGACCCCCAGATGCAGGTGCACGCCAAGCTTCTCGAGGGAGTCGGCGACGAGCTCTCCCGCGAACGGCTCGTTGTTGGCCAGCAGGGCGCCGCGGGCGATCAGGTGCACGACGGTGCCGAAGCCCGCGTACGCGGTTGCCATCTCCGCCGCGACCACCCCGCCGCCGATGATGGCCAGCGTCGTCGGAACGCCCTTCACGCTCGTGGCGTCGCGGCTGGTCCAGGGCTGCGCGTCGGCGAGGCCCGGGATGTCGGGCAGGAGCGAGGCGGAACCGGTGCACACCGAGACGGCGTGTTTCGCGGTCAGCACCGTGACCGAGCCGTCGGCGCCGGTCACGGTGACCTCCCGTGGGGCCGTGATTCTGGCATGGCCACGCACGAGATCGATGCCCGCGCCGTTCAGCCACTCGACCTGCCCGTCGTCCTTCCAGTTACTGGTCATCGTGTCGCGCCGCTTGAGCACTGCGGCCACGTCCAGCTCACCGGTGACGGCCTCGCGCGCGCCCCCGACCTTCTCGGCTGCGCGCAACAGGGCCGCACTGCGCAACAGGGCCTTCGACGGCATGCAGGCCCAGTACGAGCACTCGCCACCGACGAGTTCGCTCTCCACGATGACCGTGCGCATTCCGCCCTGCACCGCGCGGTCGGCCACGTTCTCGCCGACGGCGCCTGCGCCTATAACTATCACGTCATATTCGGATGCCGTCATCATCGCTCCCACGGTGCTCTTGTCGGTTGGGAGAGACTTCGCTTCCCCCTCCCGCCATCGTATGCCGGGCATCCGCTTACCGCCTCGGGCGCCGGCGCGGCGGCTCAGCGGCCGACGAAGCGGGGCTCGCTGCGGGTGAGGAAGGCCTCGACGCCGATGCGGGCGTCCTCGCTCTGCATGAGGCGCACGAGTTCAGGCCCGAGCGCATTCTCTGCGGCCTCGTCGCCCTCACGTACGGCCAGGCGGGCGTTGGCGAGTGTCGCCTGCACGGCGAGCGGGGCCCGCGCCGCTATGCGCTCGGCGAGAGCCACGGCACGCTCGAGTTGCTGCCCGTGTGGCACAATCTCCTGCACGAGTCCCATGCGCAGCGCCTCGGAGGCATCGAAAGTATCGCCCGTGAGAATCCAGCGCATCGCATTGCCCCAGCCGGCCGCGCGGGCGAAGCGAATCGTGGCGCCGCCGAACGGCAGGATGCCCCGGGCAACCTCCACCTGCCCGAACGTCGCCGAGTCGGCGGCCACCACGATGTCGCTGGCCAGCATGAGCTCGATGCCGAGCGTGAGGCAGGTGCCCTGAACAGCCATCACCACCGGTTTCGACAGCTGTACGCCGTCGACCTGCCACGGGTTGATGCCGCCCTCCGGAACGACGTCGAGGCCATCGGGGCCAACATGAGGCACGACATCGGCGAGGTCGAGTCCGCCCGTGAAGTGATCGCCGACCGCGTAGACGACGGCAACCCGCAGTTCGGCGTCGCGCTCGAACTCGCCATAGGCCAGGGAGAGCTGGGTGAGTAGCTCATAATCTGCGGCGTTGCGCTTCTCGGGCCTGTTGAATCCGATGAGAAACAGCTGGCCGCGTCGCTCGGTGAGAATCTTCGATTCGCTCATGCCCTCGAGGCTACAGGCGGTCAGTGCCGCTCAGCCGAGCGGCGCGGTGAGGGCGCCGAGCACGCGCAGAATGACAGGCAGATCGCGGGCAGCGGCATCCGGTGATTCGGGTGCGAAGCCGGCAACGCACGCCCCGGCCAGTTCGAAACGGCTTCGCAGACTCCGCAGCAACTCGCACAACAGTTCGGGCTGCAGCCCGAACGGCTCGGGGTAGCCGACGCCCGAGATGGTCGCCGGATCGAGCACATCGAGGTCGACGTGAATGTAGACCGAGGTCGCGCCGGTGGATGCGACGGCGGCGAGCAGCGCATCCGGTTCGGCGAGCTCGTCGACCGACACCATGCGGATGCCGCGCTCGTCGATGAAGGCGCTCTCGGCGTCGTCGAGCGACCGTGTGCCTGCCAGAATCACGGCCTCGGCCGCAAGCCGTTCGCGGGGTGTGGCGGCGAGTCCGTCGGGAGCGTCCCCGAGAAGAGCCCGCAGCGCCATTCCGCCGAATGCCCCGGATGTCGACGACGCGGCATCATTCAGGTCACCGTGCGCATCGAACCAGAGCAGTGCCACGCTGCCCGGCTCGCGGGCCGCGACGGCGTGGGCAACGCTTGCCAGGTCGGCGCCGCAGTCGCCACCGATGGTGACAACGTCTCCACTGGTCTCGTGCAGTCTCGCGGCCGCCAGCTCGCGAATCGCCACGATCGACGAGAACCGGCGGATGCCCGTATCGAGCGATTCGCCCGCCCCCAGGGGCACATCGACAAGCTGGGTGGCCGAGCGTGGCAGATCACCGCGAATGGCCTCGGCACCATCGATGAGGCGCATGGCCCGCGAGGAGCCGGATCCCTGCCACTGGGGCACGACGAGAAAGGTAGCTGGCACGAGTTCCAGTATGGTCGGGAGCGTGCCGCGAGGCTACATGTCCCGGTAACGTTTGGCGGCGGCGACCGCCTCGCGCAACCCGACGGCGTCGAACGCGCCCGTGTATCCGGGAGTTTCGCGCTGGATGCGCCAGCCCTCGGAGAGCTCGCCGATGTCGACGACATCGAAGCCGAAGCTGTCGATGAGCGAGGCGACGGTGGTCTTCGCCTCGGCGTCGTTGCCGGCCACGATGAGCGCGCGTCGGCCCGGTGTGCCGGCGGGGGTGGCATCCGTGGTCAGATCTGCCGCGAAGATGTGGTTGAACGCCTTGACGACGCGGGAGGTCGGCAGGTGCGCCTGCAGCAGCTCAGCCGTCGTGCTGCTCTCGTCATCGAGCGCGGCGATCTGGCCGTCGCGCTGCGGGTAGTAGTTGTTCGTGTCGATGACGATCTTGCCTGCGAGCGGCTCCACCGGAACCGCGTCGATGTTCTTCAGCGGAATCGTGACGACCACTATCTCGCCGTCGCGCGCGGCCTCTTCTGCGGTCGCCGCGCGGGCGTTCTCGCCCAGTTCCGCAATGAGCTCGGCAAGAGTCTCGGGCCCACGCGAGTTGCTGAGCACCACCTCGTGCCCCTGTGCGATGGCAAGCCGTGCGAGTTGGCTGCCGATGTGTCCTGCTCCGATGAGTCCGATGGTTGTCATGTTGGTTCTAACCGCGGATGCCCGTCTCGTGTTCCCGACCCGTCGCATCCGTTCGCATCCCGCTGGCCATCTTCCGGTGAGGCGGCGTGAATCGACCCTCCCGCGGTCGGCGAAGGTCGATTCACGTCGTCTCACCGCGGTAGCGCGGCTCAGCGACCGGGGCTGTCAGAAGGCGGCGGCGTGGGCGGCGAGGCGGTCGAATGCCGCGTCGAGTTCGGGGTTCACGACCTGGCGGGAGGCATCGGCCAGATACCAGTCGACGATCTGCTGGGCGCCACGTACGAAGGGCACGGCCGCCCTGTATTCGGGCACGAGGGCCTTGATCTTGGCGTTGTCGAAGACCATCGAGCGCGCCTTGTCGCCCACCAGCCCGGGCCCGATCTCAGGCAGAACCTTCGCAATCGACTCGGATGCCACGTGCACGAGATTCGGCTCGACCCCGGCTGCGTGGGCGAGCCAGGTGTAGATCTGATCCCAGGTGGGCGCCTCGTCAGAGGTGATGTGGAACGCCTCGCCGAGCGCCTCCGGGCGGCCGAGCAGGCCCGTGAATGCCACGGCGAAGTCGGTGTTGTGGGTGATGGTCCACTGCGTGGTGCCGTCACCGTGCACGATGACGGGGGCTCCGCGCAGCATCCGGTCGATGTCGGTGTAGCCGCCGCTGGTGGGTATGGAGGTGTGGTCGTAGGTGTGTGACGGCCGCACGATGGTGGCCGGAAAACCGCGCTCGCGGTACGCCTCGACCAGCAGGTCTTCACAGGCGATCTTGTCGCGCGAATACTGCCAGAACGGGTTGCGCAGCGGGGTCGATTCGGTCACGGGCATGCGCGACGGAGGGGTCTGGTACGCCGAGGCCGAGCTGATGAAGACGTATTGCCCGGTGTGGCCCTCGAAGAGTTGTAGGTCGGTGGCGACATGCTCGGGGGTGAAGGCCACGAACTCGGCAACGGTGTCGAACTCGCGGTCGCCGATAGCGTCTCGAACCGAGTCAGGTGAGCGGATGTCGCCCCGCACGATCTGGACGTCGGCCGGCAGCGGTCGCTTGCTGGATTCGCCGCGGTTGAGCACCGTGACCTCGAGCCCGCGTTCGAGGGCTTCGGTTACGCAGGCGGAACTGATGGTTCCCGTGCCACCGATGAAGAGGACAGATCCTGCTGACATTCGGGCTCCTTTGGTCTGCCTTCATCCTAGGGAAGACCGCGCATGATGGTGGTCAGCCGGCACGCAGGTGCGCGAGCACCAATCCGATGGGGATGCTCGCGAGCAGCACGATGACGAGTGCGCGAAAGACCCAGACGGCCACGCCCGGTCTCGAACCGCGCAGCGCGATGAGGAACGCCGCGAGAGCAGCCACAAGCAGCAGGCCGCCTGCATCCACGACAAAGGGCGCGGCGAGAAGCGTGCCGATGATCACCGCGGCGTTGCCGAGGTTGAAGAGGCCGAGTTGCGCACCGCGCACGCGCGGCGAGGCGCCGCTCACCGCGAGGCGTTGTTGCAGGGCGCCGAGGGCGATCTGTGCGCATCCGGCGACGAGCACCAGGTAGGCGGCGAGCCAGGATCCGTGAGAGAGCGCAAGCGGGCCGGTAACCGCCGAGACGAGGCCGCCGGCGACGATGCAGGCGCCGCCGATGACGAGAAACGGCAGCGCGGGGGCCGAGGAGGCAGAGGAAATGCTCACGCCTTTAACTCTGGCGCAGCAGTTGCAGCCGGCACTCGTCGGGCTGGCGCATCAGGTACGTGACGTTGAAGCGACCGGGGGAGCGCTGTTCGATCTGCGCGAGAAGCGGTAACGGGTCGTGAGGGGCGATGAGTACCAGACCGGAGCCGGGCGCGATGGCCTCGAGCGCGCCGAAAACGGTCGCATGACGAATGGCGTGGGGAACCTCGCGCACGTCGAGCGTCGGAAAGTCGCTGTCGTCCTCGATGCCGCAGGTGCACAGGTGATCGCCGGCGTGAGCCTCCGTGCCCGGGCCGACGGATGCGACGGCGCCGCCCTCGGCATCCGTTTCGGTCAGGCGCGCCCAGAGCTCAGACAGCCCGGCATTCGTGGAGAATGCCAGGTACGGCAGCAGCTGTTCGGTCTCGGCCGCGAGGTGTCTGCCGAGTTCGACTCGCAGTGACACGGTGGTGACGCCGAGCTCGAGCGAGGCATCCGCCGTTTCGATCGCCTCGGCGGTCTCGCTCAGCTTCTGCACCTGCTGGAAGAGGGCCTGCACGAGCAGGCGGCTCTCCTCGGTGACACGCACGGCGGGGTAGAGCACCTCGGCCTCGCGGCGCAGGTAGGGCACCAGGGTGGAACGGCACCACGCCGTCAGGTCGGCCCTGGCCTTCTCGATGGCCGTCTGCTCCTGGCCGGTGACGGCGTCGAGAAGGTGGATGCTCTTCACCGCCAGCGCGCCGGAGAGCTCGGAGTGGCGCTGGGTGAGGGCATCGACCGCGGCCGCATCGGCCCCGTTCGCGGCGAGGACGATGTTGTTGTGCATGGCGGGAAACCTCTCGGTGGGTGCTATTTAAAGTATCATCCTGCGGTTTATTTGGGTAGCGGATGCGCGCCCGACGACCCCTCGACGCGCAGCCGCTCTGCTTTTAGCCTCGCGTGCAGTGCCCCGCGGCGACAGGCGTGGTCGCAGCCCTGGCCTTCGCCGCCACGGGCGCGAGCTCCTGGTTCGTGAGCGCATAACCTATCGCCTTACCGTCGGCGGATTTCGCAAAGATCACACCCGCAACCTTTCCGGAGAGCGTCAGCAGCGGTCCTCCCGAATTTCCCTGCTGCACGCGGGCGGCCAGGCTGTAGATCTGCAGGGGGGTGGCGGACTGCTTGTAGATGTCTTGCACGGCCGCGGTGGCAACGCCGCGCACCGCCGCCGGGTTGGACTGGAACGGCCCGCCGAGCGGGTAGCCGTCGAACACCGCCTTATCGCCCTCCTTGAGACTCCCGGCCAGCGCCAGGGGCCGTGTTGTCAGGGCGTCGGCCTTGATCACGGCCAGGTCGTGCGCCGGGTCGAAGTACACGACCTCGCCGGTCACGGTGCTGCCGTCGGATGCCTGCACAACAGGCTGCGTCACGCCGGCCACGACGTGTGCATTCGTGATGATGCGCCCCGGCGCCACCACGAAGCCGCTGCCGGACTGGGTCTGGCTGCACGCGTACGCGACGCCCGTGACCTTCACCACAGACTGCGCGGCAGCGATGAGTTGCGGCGAGCCGGTGTTGATGTTCGGTGGGGTGCTGGGCGCGTACGGCGAGGCGACGTCGAGCACGCGGCCGCTGGCATCCTGAACCACCAAAGCACGCAACTGCGCGAGCCCCAGCTGCACCGGCTGCGGCGTCAGTCGATTGATGCTTTGCAGCACGGCGGATGATCCGATCGCCGTGGAGAGAATCGGAACGCCGAGCGAACCCAGACCGAACGCCAGCATCGACATGAGCAGCGCGGCCACCACGACGTCGATGACGCCCCCGGCGATGCGGTCGACGATGCGCAGCGGGGTGCGGTCGACCCCGCGTCGCAGGATGCGCCCCACCGCGCTTCCGAGCGCGTGGCCGACCCCCAGCAGTATGAGCGCGACGAGCAGCACGAGCGGAACCCGCCAGGCGTCGTCGGCCACCCCCGCCACCACCAGCGGCACCACGAAGAAGGCGGCGACCGCCCCCGCGGCTATGCCGAGAATTCCGCCGAGGCTCAGCAGCAGGCCGCGGCGCAGCCCGTGCAGCAGATAGCCGACCAGAATGAGCAGAAGAACGATGTCGAGAACGAGCGAGGCAGACATCGGTACCTCCCTCATTCAGGCGGGCCGGATGCCCACAGTGACGAGACGGATCATAACTGTTTCGTTGTCGCACATGCTGGGGATTGGCCGGGCGGCTAGCGTGGATTCATGACAGTACGGCAGCTGAAGCGGCAGGAGGCTCGCCGCATCGCCATCCGCGCGCAACGGCTCGACGCCGATCGTCCGACGGATCTGCTCGAGCTCGTGAGGCACCTGACGTTTCTGCAGTTGGACCCGACCGCCGCCGTCGCGCCGAGCGCCGATCTGATTGCTTTCGCCAGGCTGGGCCCGTCGCACCAGCCCGAGCATCTGCAGCAGGCCATCGAGCGCGATCACACCCTGTTCGAACTGAAGGCACAGGACGACCCGAGGCAGCCGCCGTTCGCGATGATCCGACCGACATCCGATCTGGGGCTTCTCCTCGATTCGATGTCGACGTGGCCGCCCTTCGCGGCGCACCGTCGATGGCTCGAGGTGAACGAGCCCTTCCGGCGCGACGTGCTCGACCGACTGCGGCAGGCGGGCCCCCTGCTTTCGCGGGACATCGCCGATACGAGCGTGCAGCCGTGGGCGACCTCGGGCTGGTCAGACAACCAGAATGTCACCAGGATGCTGGAACTGCTGAACGGCCGGGGTGAGGTCGCGGCTGTCGGGCGAATCGCACGTCAGCGTGTGTGGGACCTCGCCGAGCGGGTGTATCCGGCGGCGATCGAGGTGGTGCCGGAGGCGCAGGCGAAGCTCATCCGCGACGAACGTCGGCTGCGCGCGCTCGGCATTGCCCGCCCCGGCGACGTCGGCGAGGCCGGTGAGCCCGCGCGCGTGGAGGGCAGCACGTTCGAGTGGCGCGTCGATCCGGATGCGACGGCCGCGGGCTTTCAGGGGCGCACCGCGCTGCTGTCCCCGTTCGACAGGCTCATCCACGATCGCATCCGCTCGCAGGATCTCTTCGACTTCGAATATCTGCTGGAGATGTACAAGCCCGTCCCGGCCCGTCGGTGGGGTTATTTCGCGCTGCCGATCCTGCACGGGGATCGCTTGATCGGAAAGCTCGACGCGGTAGCCGACCGCAAGGCCGGCGTGCTGCGTATCAACGCGATCCACGAAGACACGCCATTCACGCCGGATGCGACGGCCGCCGTGCACGCAGAGATCACCGAGTTGGCAACATGGCTGGGCCTCGACGTGGACGAGCGCGCCCTGACCGAATAGCTCCATACCCGGCACGACCTTGGGTTGACATCTCTCGGCGCGGTGGAGGTCCTGCAGATCATCAGGGAGCCGCTCACGGATCCTGCCGCGGGCGAGGTGCGAGTGAGAATCGAGGCGTTCGCGGTTAATCCCGTTGATGCGATGATGCGCTCGGGTCGCCTGCCGACGCCTGCCGACGCCTGGCTCGCCGACCCGCTCCCGCATCGGCGTCGAAGGTACGGGCGTCATCGACGCCGTCGGCCCCGGCGTGACCGCGCTGCAGGTGGGCGACCCTGTCATCATCACGGCGATTCCGGATGCCGTTGCCCACGGCAGCTACGCCGAGCACACCACGTTGCCTGCCACGGCGCTGCTGCCCCGACCCGCGGGGCTGGATGTCACGCAGGCGGCGGCGATCTGGGTCGGGTTTTCCACGGCGTACGGAGCGCTCGTCAAGACCGCAAGGATGCGCGCCGGCGATCGCGTGCTCATCGCCGGGGCATCCGGCAGCGTCGGGCGCGCGGCACTCCAGATCGCCCACCGTATCGGTGCGGTTCCAATCGCCATCACACGGGATGCCTCGAAGAGCGATGCGCTGCGTGCCGCCGGCGCTGCGGATGTTATCGTGACTGCCCGCGGCGATCACGGCCCCGCCCTTCAGCAGCGGATCGCCGGTGCGGGCGTCGACATCGTGCTCGATCTCGTCCGCGGTCCCGGGCAGAGAGATCTGCTGGCTGCGACACGCACCGGCGGAATTCTGGTGGCAGCGGGCTTCCTCGACCCGCGATCGGCGACGGTCGCCCCCGGCGACCGAGTCAGCGTCGTCGACTATCGCGGCTTCTCGAGCACATCGTCGACGCGCACCGACGCTTCGACCAGGGTCTGCACGAGGGCCGCAAGATCGTCGTGATGACGTACGCGCAGTGATACACCGCGCGAGACTAGAACATCTTGTCTTCCACGGGAAATGACACCGAGCAGGATGCGCGGCTGGTTAGAATCGGGTAGCCATGCTGTTGCGGAGTCTGCGCGTGGAGTTGCGTGTCACGAAAGACCCCGAGACTCGATGGTTGGAGTTCTCTGATGAACGAATTGCGTCCCCGATCGAGGCGCGGCTCACCTGGGATCGCCCGACACGGACGACTCCCGCGCCGTAACCCATGGCGGACACTCGGGAAGCTCATCGCTTCTGTTGCGGCTGTCGCTATGGTCAGCACGGTCTTGGTTGGTGCATACGCCGTATTCGACTTGGCGAAGGGCGCGAACAAGTCGGTGCACCTTGTCGGAGAGTCGAAGCAGCAGATTCCGGATATTGGCGCGCTCAAGGGTGGGGTGAACATTCTGGTCACCGCCACGGATACCCGTTCCGGACAGGGCGGCGTCTACGGCCCCTTGACGGACAGCTCCGGGGAAGGCAACAACGACACGACCCTGCTGCTGCACCTAGCGCAAGACCACTCGAATATGACCGTCGTGAGTTTCCCGCGCGACTTGATGATCCATATTCCGTCGTGCCCAATCCCTGGGGGTGGTTCGACATATGCGCAATCGAAGCAACAGATCAATACCACGCTCGCGACAGGCGGGCTGCCCTGCACGGTGCTGACGATCCAGGACCTCACTGGCATCAAGAGCATCCCGTTTGCCGGTGTGCTCAAGTTCAATGGGGTCGTAGCGATGTCGAACGCGATCGGCGGAGTGCCCGTGTGCATCGGCGGTAAAGGCATCGACGACCCAGCTTCGGACAATCTGCATCTCGCCCCGGGCATACATACGCTTCAAGGCCAGCAGGCGGCAAATTTTCTCCGCACCCGTGAAGGAGTTGGGGACGGAAGCGATCTTGGCCGGATCAGCAACCAGATGGTGTTCTTCTCCGCCCTCCTGCGCACCATCAGGAGCTCGGGCACACTCACGAACCCTGCAAAGGTCTGGGGACTGGCGAAGGCAGCGACCCAGAATGTCTTTCTCTCTGACCAGTTGAGTAACCTCACCACTATGTATCAGATCGCGATGGCGGTGAAGGACATCAACATGAACAATGTGGCTTTCTTGCAATACCCGTCGCTCGAGGATCCGGACAACCCCAATCGCGTGGTGCCGGATACCGCTGCGGCGTCCGTACTGTTCGAGGCGATCGCCAAAGATCAGCCCATCGCCATCACTGGCGGGACCGGCGCCGGTGACCAGGGATCCATAGTGAAGACGCCCAGCCCGACGTCGACGCCATCGTCGATGCCAACCAGTGGGAAGACGAGCACATCCAAACCCAGTTCGAGCCAGCCGCCGACCGTGCAACTGCCGGACTCGATCCACGGTCAAACCGCTGCGACGGAAACCTGCGCCAGCGGCACCGGCTGAGGACACAACTCGTCGCATCAATCGCTGCTAGTGGTGTCGATGGTCACTGAGAGTTTCGAAGGATCGTCCACCTCTGCACACATTGAGTTGGAGAGTAGGTCGAGGGCGCAGGTGAATGAGGATGAAGACTTTGTGTGCTCCCCCGGAGCGCTCTGACCGGAACAGGCACGGGGACGGCGCTAACGCTTCATGGACAAACTGAACAGCGTCGCGGTGCGCCGACCATGACAGGCCCTAACAGAATCATTTGTCCGAACTAGGTGGCACAAGTCCGAACTAGGGTGTCACGTGACAAAAAGTGTGACGTGACAATCTAGTTCGGACAAATTGTCATCGCCGGACAGGCGGAATCACGCGGATTTCCAGTTTGAAGTGGGGGCGAGTTTTGCCAACATACTTCGGACAAGCGGCTCCCGATCTCACTATTAGCCACACGACGTTCGGTGGACAGGGCCGTCGCGTTCGTTGCCGGACCAACGTTGGTGGGCTGTTGGAGGCATCAGAAGAAATGTCGCAGCCGCTTACTCAAGCGCGACGGCCGCGACCGGTGGGCTGTCGACGATCGATGCCTGATGTGAGCACCCGCCCGGGACGGCGGAGGTGAACGTCGCCAGGTTGGCTCCATTTTCGTTCGTCGTGAACTGCGAAGCGGACTGAGCGAGATCCAAGGGGTAACCGATGCTGGTATTCAAGGTGAATGTTGCTCTTCCGCCTGGAGGAATAGCGTTCGGCGTGCCGTTCTTCCAGGTTCCAGCAAATGGAACCAGCCTGTGCCCTTTGTCGTCCGTAGCCCAGCCGCCTGGTGGGAAGCTAATCTGAACCGTCAGATTGCTATGGTTTGTGACTAGTCCAGCTGCGAAGCCGAAATAGGCGGGTGAGTGCGGGTCCCCGCTGACGTTTGCGAACCACCCGGATAGGACGCTGAACACCACTTGGCCGGTTGGGCATGCTGGCGCTGGCGCTGGCGGGGGAGGCTCAGGGGCGGCGGTGCGCTTAGGTGCAGGCAGCGGTCGCAGCGATGGCGCTGAGACAGATGCGGTCATAGACGGGCTTCCTTGCACATATAGCGTGACGATGCTGCCGCGCTGAGCTTCACTTCCTGGAGCGGGAACCTCCCGTTTTACTTCCAGAGTCTCCGGATTGCTCAAGTCGACAGTTGTCGCATCCGACGCCAACAGTTGAGCGTGCAGTCCGGTCACCTCGATGAGTTCGAGTGCAGTCGATGCCACGAACCCGATCGCGTCAGGAATCGTTACGGTTGCTATCGGCAGCGCGCCGGATTCTCCTTGCTTCACGTTGTTCGGCGCGCATCCACTCAGCGAGAGCGCCATCGCCGCCGCAACGATAACGCAAGAACGCAACGCAGAAAACATGGGGATACCTCAGTTAAGGATCATAGCTGGTCAGGAATTGCCCGACAATGTTTACGGGCGGAGACTGCGGCACCATTCAGAGTTGTCACCAGCGATACATATACGGCTCGCCTCTGGGTACGAGGTCGATGGCGAGTGTGCAAACCATCAGCCGCTCACCCCGATCCGCGCGAGGTCTCCGTCCTCTACGCCCAGCGGGTGGCGATCTCACCCGAGGTGGCGCGGAATCACCCTTCGAATGGCAGGGGAATCTCGAATAGCGCACGACTCGAGCAATAAATGGGCTCGGCGGGGGTCAGCTGACTAAGTGGGCGACTGGCTCTCCTGCAAGGAACGACTGGATGTCTGCCATTGCCATCGCGATGCCTCGATGCTGTGTCTGCACGGTCGCCCCGCCCAGATGCGGTGTGAGAATCACGTTGGGCAGCACTGCAAGCACCGGCCATAGCCCGTTCGGCTCGCATACGTCGAGAGCGAGACCGGAGATGCGACCGCTCGTCAATCCGTCAACGAGTGCCTGCTCGTCGACGAGGCCTTCGCGTGCGGTGTTGATGAACACCGCGCCCGGCTTCATCGCCATGACGAAGTCGGAGTCGATGAGGTGGTGCGTCTCCGGCGTGTATTTGGCATGGATGCTCACTACGTCGCTGCGCGCAGCCAGGTCTGGGAGATCGACCAGTTCGACTGTGCCTGTCTCGCCGAGGAAGTACGGGTCGTGGGCGACGACGGTCATTCCGACAGATTCTGCTTCGCGCGCGACGAGCTTGCCGATTGCTCCGTAACCCACCAGTCCGATCGTGAGGCCGCGCGGCTCGCGCGCAATCCATTTGCCGCCTTCGAATGTGGAATCAAGGTGGGTCTCCCCGAGGCGAGCGCGCTCCTTGACCGAGTTCTGGGCTGCCATGACCCCGCGGAGGAGGGCATGAATGTAGACCAGAGTCAGGTCGGTTACGGACTCTGCGTTCTTGCCGGGGGTGTTCGTGACGACTACGCCGAGTTCTCGGGCTGCTGCAACGTCGATGTTCACCGGGCCACCGCGCAGACAAGCAACCATCCGCACGTGTGGATGGGCTTCGAGCAGGGCTCGCGTAACGGGGGCTGCATGCACGACAAGCACGCTTTCGTCTGTCAGCCACGAGCTGATGACGTCGGGGGAGCCTTGATATTCGCGGATTCCCGTGAGTTCCGGCCGGTCATCCGGGTTGACGGCGCGGAACCGCAGTTCGAGGTCGGGTGCGAGCGCATTGAGTGGGGCCATCGCGTCGACGGTCATGTAGCCGTCCCCGATGACAAGAGCTGCTTTCGACATCTGTGTCTCCTCCTGGGGCAAACAGCAGTCTATACACACATCGGTTCAGGGCATGAGCATATGCTCACGGCCTTGATTCCCTTATGATTCAGTGCAAGAGACGAAGGAAACCTCATTGGCCCAGATTTATGGAGCATCCCGCGACGTAGCGGACGCCGAACGCGAGAAACTCGTCAGAGTTGCCTGGTATTACTACCGTGACAATCTGACCCAAGCGCAGATTGCTGCTCGCCTTCACGTTTCTCGTCCGACGGTCGCCCGTTTGCTCGAGCGGGCTCGATCGACGGGAATTGTGACCATCGAGATCGCGACCTCGGGAATCGGCGGACTGGAGTTGTCCCAATCGATCAGGGATCGATTCAGTCTCGACGAGGTGGTTATCCTCCCTCAGCCGGGCGAGGCGCTCTCTGGCGAGATCACGAACTCGCGACTGGGCCACGAAGGCGCGCAATATCTGCGACGTTATCTGACGCCGGGGGCGATCATCGGAGTCGGCTGGGGCGACACTGTGCTCCGAAGCCTGCTCGCCCTGACGCGGGCAAGCCTCAACGGAGTGACGTTCGCAACACTTACCGGCGGCATCGAGGCCTACACGCGCCAGGTGAGCGGCGCGACCAATAATGGCATCTCGGATTTTATCCAGTTCATTCCTGCACCGCTTATGGCATCGACCCCAAGGGTCGCGACAGCGTTGCGATCGGAACAGGCCGTCACGAGCGTGCTTGAAGCGGCTCGCCGGGCGGACGCCACCATCATCGGGGTGGGCGCCGCACTCGCAAGCGCAACGATTATGCAGAATGGCATAGTTAAAGAAGAGCAGATTCGAAGTTACCAAGCGGACGGTGCAGTCGGAGACATTATCGGGGAGTTTTACGACCAGTCGGGGCGCGTGCTTGCAACAGACCTGCAGAAAGTGCGGGTGGGCATTGAAATCAGGGAACTTCGCTCGATGAAGAACGTCATCGCGGTCGCCGGGGGTTCGGATAAGACAGAAGCCATCTTCGGCGCCCTCGCGGGTGGGTACGTGAACGTCCTCATCACCACCGAAGACGTCGCGCGCAGACTCGCAGAGATGTAACTTTCGTCGCTTCCGCAGGTAGGGCCATTGTCTCCGTGTGAACATATGTTCATTCTCTGAGCAGATGTTTGACTGTCTGCGAAGATCTTGTTAGCGTCAGCCTGTCGATGACGATGGTTCGCCGTGTCCAGCAGGACCAACCGGCTGTCAGCAGAAGGGCCTGTTCAACAGTGACGAACAGCGAAAGTAATCGCAACGCGGGATGTTCTCCGCGACTCAGGATCAATGGCGTCTCCAAGAGTTTCGAAGCCGTCCACGCCCTCACAAATGTCAGCTTCGACCTCGCGCCTGGCGAGATTCATGCCCTCGTCGGAGAGAACGGTGCTGGTAAGTCGACCCTGGTCGGCATCATCACGGGTCTACTCGAACCCGACACAGGCGACCTGCTGCTCGACGGCGAGGTCGTGCGCTTCCGTAGCCCGCTGGAGGCTCGTGCTGCTGGGGTGGCCGCTGTCTACCAAGATCCCAATCTCTTCCCGCATCTGTCGATCGCGGAGAACATTTTTACCGGCCAGTACCCGACGCGGTCTGGCTTTGTCCGTGCTTCGACCATGCGTGACAAAGCGCGAGAACTTCTTAAGCGTCTCGATTTCGAGCTTGATGTTGACGCTCTCGTCGCTGGATTAACGGTTGCGGAATCGCAATACGTCGAGATTGCACGCGCTCTCTCGTCGGATCTTCGACTCCTCATCCTGGACGAACCAACGAGTGCCCTCACTCCTGGGGAAGCGAGCAAACTCTATGAGGTCGTACGCCGCCTCAAGTCGGAAGGCACGACGGTCGTCTGGATCTCGCATCGGATGGAGGAGGTGCGCATCCTCGCCGACACGATCACCGTGTTGCGTGACGGACAGCACGTGCAGACCTCGCCTGCGAACGAACTCGACGACGTGAGCATGATCAAACTGATGGTTGGGCGCTCCGTCACGCTCGAAGCCGTCGCTCGCGAAGACGCACTCGGCTCCGCTCGGCTCTCGGTCTCGGGCCTCAGCCTTGCGGGCACCTTCGATGACATCAGCTTTGATGTGTATGAAGGCGAGATCGTCGGAGTCGCTGGACTTGTCGGATCAGGACGCTCGGAGATCGCCCAGGCCATTTTCGGGATGGGCGCACACCCATCCGGAAAAGTGCGTGTGGACGGCAAGCTCGTCTCACCGAAGAGTCCGGGACAGATGAGCGCGCTGGGCGTCGCGTACCTTCCCGAGGACCGGGACGCCGACGGGGTGATCTCGACCATGTCCATCGTTGAAAACGTAGCCCTGCCTAGCCTCAAGGGGCTCACGCGCTTCGGATTCATGCGCCCGTCCCGTGAGCGCGAGCTTGCGGTCCGGCAGCGCACCGATCTCAGCATCAAGGGACTCATCTCGGATCTCGTGAGTTCGCTTTCGGGAGGGAATCGCCAGAAGGTGGCACTTGCCCGTTGGCTTGCTACCAACCCGAAGGTTCTTCTGCTCGATGAGCCGACGCACGGCATTGATGTCGGCACGAAGGCCCAAGTGCACACCATCATGCGCGACCTTGCTCGCAAAGAGCGACTCGCGATCCTCATGATCTCCTCTGACCTGCCCGAAATTCTTGCTGTGAGCGATCGCATCCTCGTCATCTCGCGCGGTCGCCTCGTCGCCGACATCGACATTGCCGATGCAAACCAAGAGAACGTTCTCGCCGCGGCGACCAGCAGGAAAGCTGAAGTCACCTCATGACCGCTTTTACCCCCGTGAGGAGGAGGTTCAGCCTCTCCGGCGGCAGTGCAGCGCTTCGTGTGCGCTTCCTCGGCGTCGTTGTCTTTCTCGTGATACTCGTTGTCGTCTTCAGCGTCCTGTCGCCGAGCTTCTTCACGCTTGGGAATGGCCGCAGCGTGCTGTTCACCGCAGCGATTCTTGCGATCGCCGTGGCCGGCCAATCGCTCGTCGTCCTGACCGGTAACCTCGATCTGTCGGTCGGTTCGATCATGGGCCTCACCGCCTATGTCGTCTATGACTTGGCTGGCAAGAACGACGGCCTGCAGCCCTTCGTCGTGTTCATGGCAATTGTGATCGGGGCGCTCCTCGGGTTCATCAACGGGATCCTCGTCACCGTTTTGCAGATCCCGTCGATCGTTGCCACGCTCGGAACACTCTCGATCTACCGCGGATTCGTTTCTGTCTATGCCAACGCAACCGAGGTCACGAGCGGCACCTTGCCGCCTTGGATGAGCACGCTGGCAAAAACGATCTGGCTCGGACTACCCGCGTATGTCTGGATCTCTGCCGTTATCATCGCCATAATCGCGATCGCTTTGGCGAAGCTACCATGGGGGCGCAAGCTTTATGCCTACGGATCGAATCCGAAAGCAGCACGGTTCTACGGCCTGAACAGCACCCGTATCGTAATCGGCGCATACATGGGCGCGGGTATCATCGCTGCCGTTGCAGGACTCCTGCTTGGCGCCCAGGTAGGAAATATTAACTCCCTGCTTGCCAATGGAATCGAGTTGCAGGTGCTCGCGGCCGTCGTTATCGGCGGTGTCAGCATCTGGGGCGGTTCGGGAAGCGTCATCGGCGCGGCCATCGGAGCTGTTGTGCTTGCCACCATAAATAACGGCCTCGTGCTCCTCGAGGTGCAGGAATTCTACCGATTGCTCATCCAGGGCGCGGCGATCATCGCGGCCGTGTGGGTCGACGCGATAGTGCAGCGCAGGGTCGTCGGGAGCGGCACCCGTCGCCGCATCATGGAGGTCGAGTCATGAGGTCCAATATCCGCCGGTATAGCTGGGAACTTCTGCTTGTCGTCCTCATCGTGCTCGCCGGTATCTGGTCGAGCTTCCTTTCGCCGTACTTCCTCGATCCGGTAAACCTGCTGAGTTCGGCAGGGTTCTTCGTGATCTTTGCGCTCATGGCTTTCGGACTGTTCCCAATCATCCTGCAGGGCGAGATCGACATCTCGCTCGCGTCGACCCTCGCTGTCGGAAGCGTGCTTCTCGGGCGATTTTCACAGCTGGGAATACCACTCGCAGTGGCGCTACCACTCGTTCTCGTGATCTGTGGGCTCCTCGGCGCACTCAACGGAGTACTGGTGGCCGTCGTTGGACTTCCGTCGCTGGCGGTCACTCTCGGCACAATGGGCGCATACCGGGGCATCGCTTATCTCTTTGCCGGGGATGCCGGTGTGACCGGCATCCCACCGAGCTACGTTTCGCTTGGTTCAACATGGGTAGGCATCGTGCCGATGACAGTCGTCCTCGCCCTCGTGGTCGGTGTTGTCTTCGCTGTGCTTACCGTGGCGACGCGATTTGGTCGCAACAGCTATGCCATCGGCAACAACGCCAGCGCATCCCGGATGGCCGGGCTTTCCGTCTCTGCCTCGCGCGTCGGCGCCTATACCCTCGCGGGAGTGGCGAGTGGACTCGCCGGCTATGTCTGGTTGGCTCAATACCAGTCCGCACGCGGTGACAACGCCGATGGAAGCATCCTCTTTGTGCTTACCGCCGTTGTTCTGGGTGGTGTCTCCATCAAGGGCGGCTCCGGGCGCGCGCTTGGCGTCTTCCTCGCAATTGTGCTGCTGGGAACAATTCAGATCGGGATGAAGCTCGCGAATGTCTCTGGCACCAGCCAGACCCTCGTAATCGGCGCGCTGCTCGTGTGCAGTATCGGGGTTCCGCGCGTCATCGACATCGTCCGCAAGAAGATCGCGGCATCAAGACCTGCGGTAGGCGTCGAACCGGACGTAGTGCGAGAAGAGGCAGTGCACTAGCCCGATTCGTCAATTCAGTACCTGCAGGAAAACCCAAGCGCTGCATACGCGGTGTATCACCACAGAGAGGTCAACATGTTTACACGTACTCGACAAGGACGTCGCACGGCAATTGGGATCGCCGCTGCCGTCGCAACCATCATCGTCATGGCCGGATGTTCCTCCACCGCGCCTACCAGCGGGTCTGGTGGAACCCCCACCGGTAAAGACATCAAGATATTCATGGCTCCCAAGTTCACTGGCCTCGCTTACTTCGAGGTGGCGCGCAAGGGCGGTGAGGCAGCAGCCAAGGACGAGGGCTTCACTTTCAACTACATCGGATCCGATAAGCCGACCGCTACCGATCAGATTTCGACGCTCACCAATGCGATCCCGCAGAAGCCGGCAGCGCTCGTCGTGAGTGCCATTGACGGCGACGCCGTCGCTCCCTCGCTCAAATCGGCTCGCGCAGCAGGTATCAAGGTCGTCACCTACGATGCCGACTCTGCCGTCGATGCTCGTGACCTGTTCGTCAACCAGCTTGATTACCAACTCGCCGCAGAGACGATGCTCAACGCGGCGCTGCTTGACTCGCCGGATGGCGGCCTCGTTGCCTTCATCTCGGCAGCGCCGACGGCTGTGAACCACGCAGCCCACGTGAAGATCATGAAGCACCTGATCGATACGGACCCGAAGTACTCGAAGTTCAAGTACATCGACACCGTGCAGTTCGCGGGTGACGACGCCCAGAAGAGCCAGGACATCGCGCTGAACCTGATCCAGGCGAACCCGAGCCTCAAGGTCATCATTTCGTCATCGGCGGTATCCGCCCCCGCGGCGGAGCAAGCGATCGTCAACGCCGGTCTGCAGAAGAAGGTCTTCGCGACCGGATTTGCCCTTCCGAGTTCCGTGAAGGACTTCATCAACAAGGGCGACGCGAAGGCATTCGCCATGTGGGATCCTGCCGAGCTCGGATACATCGCAACGACTGCCGCGTATCAGCTTGCGACTGGCAAGATCACGGCAAAAGAAGGCCAGGTTGTCGATGCAGGAAAGCACGGCAAGTACACAGTCGGCAAGGATGGTGAAGTGGACTACAACAAGCCGTTGATCTTCACCAAGGACAACATCAGCAAGTACAACTTCTAGGTGATATCCGGAGCAGCGGGCGCCGCAGTACGGCGCTCGCTGCTCCTTTCTCGAAACATGAACGGATCGAAATGGCTCGCTACTCGTTGGGGATCGACTATGGCACGAGCTCATGCCGCAGCATTCTTGTCGACCTCGAGAACGGTGACGAAGTCGTCGAAGCGGTGTATCACTACCGCTCAGGTGAGGGTGGCGTCATCATCTCAGCGACAGATCCAAACGTTGCACGGCAGGACCCCCGCGACTACCTCGATGGGCTCAGAATTACCATTTCCGACGCACTCGCTTCGGCCGCCGCGAAGATCGAGGGTTTTGATCCATCGGACGTGGTCTCCATCGGCTTCGCCACCACCGGCTCCACCCCTCTTCCCGTCGACTCTGACGGCCAGCCATTAGCGTTCCACCCGAACTTCGCCGGAAACCTGGCAGCATATGCATGGCTGTGGAAGGACCACACCTCACATGTCGAAGCGAGCGCCATCACGGCGACCGCACGGCGGATGCGTCCCGACATGATCGCAGCCTGTGGTGGGACTTATTCGGCCGAGTGGTTCTGGGCCAAGATCTGGCACTGTCTCAACATCGCACCTGACGTCTTCGCTGCCGCGGAATCCTGGGTAGAACTGTGTGACTTTCTCGCTGGCGAGCTCACCGGAACATCGAGCCCCGCGGTCTTGAAGCGCAGCATCACTGCTGCCGGGCACAAAGCGCTTTATGCGGACCGCTGGGGAGGCCTTCCGGACATCGAGTTTCTTACGGCACTCGCTCCCGAGCTTGCAGAGGTTCGGTCGCGCCTTTACGACGTCGCCTACCCGACGACAGAACTTGCCGGACGGGTGACGCCGGAGTGGGCGGAACTCACAGGACTTCAGGCCGGTACGCCGGTCGCCGTTGGACACTTCGATGCGCATGCCGCAGGTGTTGCGGGCGGTGCCAGAGTCGGCACCTTCGTCAAGGTCATGGGCACCTCCACTTGCGACGTCACCGTCATCGACGAACCTGCGAACGGTGTGTACCCGGTGATCGAGGGCATGTGCGGGCTATTCGATGACTCGATGCTGCCAGGCAAGATTACCGTCGAGGCCGGCCAGTCTGCTGTCGGAGACATCTTCAACTGGTTCGCCGACAAACTTGCGGGCCGCCCGAACGTCGACGTAGCACTCTCCGACCTCGGCGCTCAAGCGGCCGCGCTCGCCCCAGGCGAACACGGTCTGCTCGCCCTCGACTGGTTCAACGGCAACCGATCGATCCTCATCGATCAGAGGCTTTCTGGATTGATCGTCGGCCTGACGCTTCACACAGAACAGCACCACATCCTGAAGGCGCTCGTCGAAGCGACCGCGTTCGGTGCGCGCCGCATCGTGCAGTCCATCGAGGATGCCGGCGCACCGCTCGATCGAATCGTCGCGGCTGGCGGGTTGCCGAGCCACGCGCCCTGGATAATGCAGACATACGCGGACATCTTCGGCCGCCAAGTGATTACAACAAGAACGACGCAGGGCAGCGCCCTCGGCGCCGCAATCGTCTCCGCCGTCGCAGCCGGAGAATTCCCGTCCATAGAGGCCGCCCAAGACGTCCTCGTGCATTTCACCGACCTCGTCTACCGACCCGATGCCGACCGCGCTGCAAGCTATGACCGCCTGTACGAGCAGTTTGTCAGCTTGCACGATAGCTTCGCGGCAGACGGCGCGCTCGGCAGCGTTATGAAGTCTTTGCTCGATCTGCGCGACAAGAGTCTGAGAGGGATTGCGACCTCATGACGGAGTCGACGATCATCACAGAGACCCGATCGACAGTCGCGGCACTTCATTCCGAACTCGTGCGTTACGGCCTCGTGATGTGGACGGGAGGCAACATTTCTGGTCGCGTCCCCGGGACCGATCAGTTCGTCATCAAAGCGAGTGGAATTGACTACCAGAACCTCACTCCCAACAACCTGATCCTGTGCAACCGTGACGGCACGGTCGTCGAAGGTAGCTCAGGCAGCGACGGTAGACCGTCAAGTGACACTGCAGCCCACGCCTACGTCTACCGCCACATGCACGAGGTAGGCGGCGTAGTGCACACACATTCGAGCTATGCGACCGCTTGGGCGGCGCGGGGTGAGGAGATTCCCTGCGTCATCACGGGCATGGCCGATGAGTTCGGCGGCCCGATTCCGGTCGGTCCGTTCGCCATCATCGGCGACGAGTCGATTGGGGAGGGGATCGTCGCGACTCTCCGCGGGCACCGCTCGCGAGCGGTCCTCATGCAGAACCACGGGCCGTTCACGATCGGCAAGGATCCGAGGGATGCGGTCAAGGCGGCTGTGATGGTCGAAGACGTCGCGCGCACGGTGCACATTTCCCGCCAGCTTGGTACACCTCTGGCAATACCCGCCGCGGCAATCGACACGCTGTTCAACCGGTATCAGAACGTTTACGGCCAAGAGCCCCAGGGCAGCCTTTTCGTCGACTGAACTCAGCGCGAGTGCTCGTCGCGTAGCTCAATCAGATGCCGGCCGCTGCTGGCTCCGAGGTCGACTGCGGTGACTGAGACTCCCGTTGTGGCGTCAGCGGAGGAAAGCCGCTGCGACACCCGAGTCCACCGGGATGTTGAGGCCCGTGGTCTTCGCGAGGTCCCCACCTACGATCGCGACGACGGCGGCCGCTACGTCTTCGGGCACGACCTCGAGCTTGAGCAGCGTGCGCTGCGCGTAGTACTCGCCCAGATCCTCCTCTGCCACACCGTAGACCTTTGCGCGGCTCGCTCCCCAGCCGCTCGAGAAGATGCCAGAACCTCGCACGACTCCATCCGGGTTGATTCCGTTGACCCGTATGCCGTGCCCACCCAGTTCTGCGGCGAGCAGCCGAACCTGATGGGCCTGGTCTGCCTTGGCGGCGGAGTATGCGACGTTATTCGGCCCGGCGAACACTGAGTTCTTCGAGGAGATATAGACAATGTCGCCTCCAAGCGACTGCGGCACCATCACCTTCGCGGCTTCTCGCGAGACCAGGAAGGCACCGCGCGCCATGACGTCGTGCATTAGATCCCAGTCTGCAGTTGTGGTCTCGAACAGCGAGGCGCTTTTCGAGAGACCCGCGTTGTTGATAATCAGGTCCAGCCCTCCGAACGCGAGAAGCGCGTCGCCTACACCGGTGGTGATCTCGCTCACATCGCTTACGTCCATGCGAATGGGGATGGCGACATCTGAGACCTGCGTGGCTCCAGTGGCGGCGGCGATTTCGTCACACACGGACACCGCATTTTCGTAGTTGAGGTCGCCGATGACCACGCACGCGCCTTCTGCTGCGAGTCGCAGGGCGATCGCCCGGCCGATGCCGTGACCGCCCCCGGTGACGAGCGCAATGCGCGTTGCGAGCGGCTTGGGTTTGGGCATTCGCGCGAGCTTCGCTTCCTCGAGTGACCAGTACTCGATCCGGAACTTCTCCGAGTCGGGGATCGGCTTGTAGCTTGAGAGGGCTTCAGCTCCACGCATGACGTTGATGGTGTTGAGAAAGTACTCGCCGGCGACGCGAGCGGTCTGCTTGTCTTTGCCGTAGCTGAACATGCCCACGCCGGGTATGAGCACGATTGCTGGGTCGGCCCCGCGCATAGCGGGAGACTCGGGCGTTGCATAGGCCTCGTAGTACCGACGGTATTCTTCCCGGTATTCTTCATGCAATTCGCTGAGGCGTGCGACGGTTTCATCGAGACCGGCTGTCGGGGCGAGGTCGAGAACGAGGGGACGTACTTTTGTGCGAAGGAAGTGGTCGGGGCAACTCGTGCCAAGAGCAGATAGCTCCTCGAACTTCACCGAGGACATGAATTCGAAGAGTTCGTCGGTCTGATGGAAATGGCCCACCATCGGTCGGTCGGTTGACGCTATGGCGCGAAGGGTCGGGGCGAGTTCGATGGCGCGAGTGCGCCGCGCGTCTGCATCGAGAGGACCGAATTCCTCACGCGCGCCGCCAAACGGCATCGCGGTTCGGTGCTTGGCGATGTAGGCCTCGGCCGCCTCGATGATGGTCAGTGAGTTGCGCTCGCACTCTGCTGACGTGTCGCCCCACGCACTGATACCGTGCCCCCCAAGGATGCAGCCGATCGCTGCGGGATTCGCTTCCTTGATCGCCGCGATGTCGAGCCCGAGCTGAAAACCGGGCCGGCGCCACGGCACCCAGACCACAGCGTCTCCGTAGATCGTGTTAGTGAGCGCCTCGCCGTCGGTGGATGTCGCAATCGCGATCCCGGCATCCGGATGCAGGTGGTCGACGTGGGCCGCCTCAACCAGCGCGTGCATCGAAGTGTCGATCGATGGTGCGGCCCCGCCCTTGCCGTACATGCAGAAGTCGAAGGCTGCCACCATCTCATCTTCACGATCCGGCCCGGGGTAGACCGCTTTCATCTTGAGCACACGGTCTCGCCGAAGCACCGCAAGGCCCTTCTCCTCGAGGGTGGCAAGGTCGCCTCCGGAGCCCTTGACCCAGAGCAGTTCGACCTGCTCCCCGGTCGCTGGATCGGTCACCGTACCCTTGGCCGACGTGTTGCCACCCCCGTAGTTGGTGTAGCGCGGATCTGCGCCAAGCGCATGGCTCCGCCTAAGCAGGTCGGAGACAGAAGTGTGCTGCGAGTCGGTCATGCGAGGCTTCCTGTGAGAGCGGTGAGATCAGTGCTGAGCGATCGATGCGACACCGCGCAATTGCGCGTCGATAAACGCTCTGGCCTGCGTCGCGAGATCCATGCTGTCGTCCCAGAGATCACGCCAGATCGCTAGAGTCGTCGACAGCTCCGGCATGACGACTTTCGACGAGAAACTCTCGAAGGTGATCGGACCGGAGTAACCGATGGCCGAGAGGCCACGGAACAGGCCGCCGAAATCAACGCTGCCGCTGCCCAGGTAGCCCCGGTGGCTCTCTCCGACGTGGACGTATCCGAGTAGATCTGCGCACGCGAGCACAGCGCTGTAGTTATCGGGTTCCTCGATGTTCATGTGGTAAGTGTCGAGGTGTATGACGAGGTTTGGGCGATCGACCTCACGCACATAGTCCACGGCCTGGCGAGCGGTATTGAGCAGGTTCGACTCGTAGCGGTTCACGATCTCCAGCCCGAGCGTGACTCCTGAATCCGCCGCCTCGTCGCAAAGTCCGCGAACAGCGTCGATCGAATTCTCACGCCCCTTCTCCGTGACGGGCGCCGCATACTTGGCGAGGGCACCGTAAAGTACCCCGCCAACGTAAGTGGCACCGAAATCACGAGCAACTTTGAAGGCTTCGCTGAGCTTGGCGCGCCCGGCAGCGACACGGTCCGGGTTCTCACTGCTGACATCGGTTTCGAGAGCCAGACCGAGAGAAGCTGTCGCTTCCACGTCGAATTCGTCGAGCAACCCGCGCGTCATTCTGGTATCGATGCTTGCCGGGTTCATAAGCAGGATCTCGATGATGTCGTAGCCAGCCTGTTTCGTCGATTCAATCGAGAAACGAGCTTCAGGCTCAGACCAGCCTCCGGCCCAGACGAGGCCATGGGCCCCGATCTTGTTGGGGTATGACGTCATCTGTCGCTCCTTTGAGAACCGGAAGAGGGCTGCTCACTCCCGAGGGGATAAGCATGCTTCGGTTCCCAAGCGTAGGAGCGGGCGAGCGATTGGTCAATCATATGCTCATAGCTTGAACATATGATCACGGGGTCTGTGAGGGCAGAGGAGATAGTGCTAGCTCCGGCAGTGATATCGCGAGACGCGGGTGGCCAACCATTCCGTGCATCGGCGTCCATTCGTAACCAGACGGCCGGTTCCCAGTGCCTCAATGCAATGCTTTTTTCACTACGCAGCGTGGAGGTAGACGAGCACTCGGTCTTCTTCGGGCATTGAGGGCAGCTCTTGGATTGGCGACGATTCTGGACGGTTTGTGGGTGGTCTGCTTGTTTATCAGGCACTTCCACCAGAAGACGTGGTCGCTGGCGAACGTGTCGCTTACGTCCGTCGGGTTGCGCTCGGGGCGGAATTCCAAGACCAGAAGTGGTTCGACGGTGGCGAGGTCGTTGTCGCCGGTGCTGAACTTTCGGCTGGTGCAGATGTTGCAGCGCTGGCCGGTGGTGGCCTTGTCGAGTCTTGCCCGATACTCGTGGCTACCTTCACAGAGCCGCCACACTTCCCGTCGTTCGCCGTGGGTTACGTGGGCGGGTGTGAGGCTTCCGTTCAGTGACGTGGGGGAGCGGCGTTCGGACCACTCGTCGGCCCACATGGCCGCCTGCTCGGGGTGGGTGATCAGTAGGCAGTTCACCCCGGGGCGGACGGTGCGTGTGGAGCAGACGGGGCAGCGGTAGTTGTTTTTGCGATAACAGGTGCGCTGACGAACCAGTCAGAGTCCGTGATTGGGTTTCACTGGCTTGCGCTTCGGTCTAAAGCCAGATGCAACCAATCCGGGCTCGAGAGCGAGGTTTCGTGGCAATGCGAGGACTTATCACGCACTTTTGTCCGAACTAGGTGTTCTTCCCACGGAGGTTGTGTGCGTGGCGTGAGCTAAAAAGGTGAGGACCTCCGGTATCGATTGGGTTACCACACTCAAGTCGACGCCACGGAGGCC